>CACYCX010000067.1 GCA_902772975.1 uncultured Spirochaetaceae bacterium | reverse complement strand
CCTCGTCCATAAAGCTGGCTCGCCGAACCTGTGGTGAGGCGCGTACTCAGCTTGCTCCGCTAGTTTAGCCGCTTGATAGAGTAAATACAAAGCTCTCCGCAAGGAGGGCTTTTTTTGTAGGTGCATTATTTGCGGATTTCTATCCAGTTCCAGAATTCAGGATCTTCCATACCGATTCGCCAGTAGCCGATTTTCCGTATCCCAAATTCATCATACATCCTGCAAAGCTGAACGCATGAATATAAATCGTTAAAGTAGCCCGTTATGTCAACCTGGGCAGTATACTTGAATGTCGGAATGTCGTCTTCGTAATTAACTTCCGGAACCCGATGCTCCGTCATGATTCTTGTAGCGCCGCTAAAATACCACGCACCCGCCGTTGTTTCGCTCGCCCATGTCCGCCCGTAAAACGGAATGCCCATAATGAGCTTCTTTTCCGGAATGGATTTTTTTGCGTATTCAGCAACCTTGCGGCACCAATCAATAGAAGCGATTGGACCAGGCTTGCTCGTTGACCAGTGCTCATCGTATGCCATAACAAAAACACGGTCGCAGTAACGGGCGATTTCCTCGTACGGATAAACATCTTCAGTCAGTAACTTAAACCGCGCCGGAACGCACACTGAAAACCACTGATTTTTTCCAAGTGAATATCTTAAGTCAGAAAGAAAATAAATAAAATTTTTTCTGTCACGCGGCGGCACTAATTCAAAATCAATCTGAACGCCATCGTATTGAGCGCCCGCTTTTGCTATTTCACGGATAAGCTTGTTACGAACGCCAAACTTTGGTTCAAGTACAAGATGGGTCAGCGATTTACTTTCGCAGATTACAACAAGATGGCATCTTGCTTTTCCGACATTGAGTGAAGAACGGGATGGCACTCCGACTAGCTCGCCGTACTGATTTATTTCCGCCGCAAAATAGCAGACATCAGTTAAAGGCATATCGGGATTGTATTCATCCTTGCGGGCTTTCATCACATAGCCCCATGATTCTTTCAATCCGATTTTATCGCCCTCTGGTTTTCGTAATTCGTAAAGCGGCTCAAGTTTTTCAGGATCAGGAATTTCTTCTCCGCTGATTGCATACTCAACATTTTCAGAAGGAACATCATTATCCTTTTTCCCCAATGCAAAGCATTCAGAATAAAAAATCGATGTCAAAAATAAAACTGCAAAAATATTTTTCATACTATATTATAGAAACCCTCTTGTTATTAAAATGCGTTTTTCAGAATCAGGCCTGTACAATAATCTTATACATCGGTTTTTCGCCAGGGTGAAGCTCAAGGATGTGCTTTTCGCAATCAAGGACTTCGGTCGGATCGTGTGTAACATGAAGCAAAGTAGTAGTGCCTGTTCCTGCAATTATTTCCATAAGGTCAAGAATTTTCTGTCGGAACGATTCGTCAAGGCCGTGGCAGGGTTCATCCAAAATTAAGATTTGCGGACACTTTACCGCTGCCCTCAAAATCAAAACCGCCCGCTGTTCGCCGTAACTTAAATTGCCAAACGATTCTTTTTCCCTTCCTGCAAAGCCGCCTGTTTCAAGCCATTGTTTTGCCGCGGCCGCTTCGGTGTCCGTTGCCTGTCCGTACAATCCGATTGAATCCCTGAAGCCGGAGACAATCACGTTCTCAAGCGAAGTTCCCCCAAGCATCCTGTATTCAACATGAAGCCTGTATGATACTATTCCCAGCTTGTGCTTAATGTCCCAGATTGTTTCGCCTGAGCCGCGGCGTGAACCGAACAGTTTTATGTCGTTCGAAAAAACCTGCATGTTGTCTCCGGTAATCAGTTCCAGGAATGTTGTCTTTCCTGAGCCGTTCGGACCGCGAATAAGCCAGTGTTCGTTTTTGTGCAGCGTCCAGCTTAAGTCTTCAAGTACAAGCTTGTCGTTCCAGCCGACATTTACATTTTTCATTTCAATAAGTGGCAATGCATTTGTGTTTTCTGAATCAATGTCGTTTTGAAGTACAGCGGTTTCCTGTTTTACAAAATCAAACTGCTTTTTAAAATCAGCCTTTGACTGCTCGCGCAAATTTGAATTTTCTTCGGAACGGGTTTGGACGAGCTTTTCATAATCAGAGCGTGTACCGCAGAATGAAATTTTCTTCTTTGAAAATTCAACTACGCGGTTTATGCTGTCTGGAATTTCGTGAAAGCGTTCCATTCCTAAAATTATTCTTGGAAAGTCTGATGTGTCGTCCGGGTTAATCTGCTTTTTTGCAATTGTGTTGAAAAAGTCCAGGAGAATTCTGCGGCTTTCTGCATCAAGGCCTGCAAACGGATCGCTTAAAATCAAAAGCTTTTTCTGTGACAAAAGTGCGCGGCATAAAAGCGTACGCCGGATTTCGCCTGTGGACATATATTTTAAACCGCGGTCAAGAATATTCTGAACGCCGCAGAGCTTTACTTCAGGATAGGTTTCGAGCCTGTTTGCAATATCAGGAAGCGGCGCGTTTTTGCTAAGCGTTTTTCCAAGTACTGCCTCGCACAAAAAGAGCCGCCCGGTTCTTCCGTGATCAACGCCGCCTTCCATAAATTCGCTTTCGTCATTGTTGCGTTCTTCTTCGATTAAGGAAGCGGCTCGTTCGAGTGAAACGATTTCGACGGAATCAGTAAAGATAGAAGAATAGAGCGCCGCGGATGGAGAAGGCGTACTTGATAGAGAAGGAGAATCTGATTGTGAAGAGGTGTCTGATAGGGAAGGCGTTCTGATATCGGCTGCCGCGTGATTTTTAGATTGCGTATCGTTTGCGGTTGCCACCGGATTTTCAGAAGGCGACGGGATAATTTTTAATTCACCGCGCAATGCTTTGAGGAATTCCGCTTTTCCTCCGCCGTTAGGTCCTGTTACAAGCCACGCCTCGCCGCGGTCCATATTCCAGGAAAAAGGCTCGATTACGGTTGCCTTTGAATTTTCTATTCTGCAGTTTTGAATTGTTATCAGACGATTTCCAGTTTTGCTCATAGTGCGATTATATCACGCAAGCTGAAAAAATAAAATCAGGTGCCGGATAATTAATTCATCAATAAAAAAATGCTACCAGTCGACGCGGCGTCTGTCCGAAACCGCTAGGTACCGTTGCTGCACCATATTGAAGTAGAAGTGCATTAAGTATATAATGACATTCCAGTATGAATAGTAGAGCGTGTATTGTCCTCGCAAACGGACAGGTCTTTGAAGGAAAAGGGTTCGGGGCTTCTGGCTGCATTACTGGAGAAGCCGTTTTTACGACCGGAATGACTGGCTACATTGAGACACTTACAGATCCCAGTTATTTTGGTCAGATTATCACACAGACATTCCCGCTTATAGGAAACTATGGCGTAATCAAGCATGATTTTGAAAGCGAAAAAATCCATGCACGCGGATACATTGTCCGTTCATTCTGCGAAGAACCTTCCAACTTCAGATGCGAAGGCGACATTGATTCATTCTTAAAATCAAATAACATAATCGGACTTTATGGAATTGATACAAGACGCCTTACAAAAGTTCTGCGAGAATCTGGCGTAATGAACGGAAGATTGATTTCAGGTGACAGCCCTGAAGCGTTGAAGGAATTCGCCGCCCTCGAAAATCCTGCTGAAAAAGAAAAGCTCCTTGCAGAAATAAAAGCATACACAATCAAAGATGCCGTTAAGTCGGTTACTAAGAGCGCCACAAAAATTGAAGAAAGCGCTTCTGATGTATTCAAGTCTTCCGCTGAATACCGCGCCGTTCCGGTTACAAAAGACGGCCTTAAGATTAACGACAGCGAAGAAGCAATGAAAGCCGGTAAAGGCAAAAAGGTTGTATTGTGGGACTTTGGCGCAAAGGCAAATATCAGGCGTGAGCTTTTAAAGCGCGGCGCAGAAGTTGTTACAGTAGGCTGTGATACAACGGCGGAACAGATTTTTGCATTGAATCCTGATGGCGTAATGCTTTCAAACGGTCCGGGAGATCCGCAGGAAAATGTTTCGATTATTTCTGAAATAAAGAAAATCTGCGAAGCGAAGGTTCCTGTGTTCGGTATCTGTCTCGGACATCAAATGCTTGCGCTGGCCCGCGGCGCTCATACATCAAAACTGCGCTACGGTCATCGCGGTGGCAATCAGCCGGTAAAGCAGCTTTCAACAGGACGCGTTTACATATCAAGCCAGAATCACGGATATGCAGTTGATAACGATTCACTTCCGTCTGACGCAAAGTTAAGTTTTGTTAATACAAACGACGGAACTTGCGAAGGAATTACGTATACCGACATTCCGGCTTTCAGCGTTCAGTTTCATCCGGAAGCAGCCGGCGGTCCGCTTGATACGAATTTCTTATTCGATGATTTTATCAGTCTGATGAATAATCAGTCCGCGTAAACGGTCTGTTTGCAAATCAAAAAATCATACGATATGTGAGCGCAAAAACTCACATTCTTCATCATTACAAATTGAAGCGAGGTTGTGCTTTACATTTACATGGAACACATGCCCCGCTTCTTTTGTATTTTCGTTTCCGTATAATTTCGAGACATATTCAACTGAATTTTCCTTAAGAAGATTTACAAGAAAAGGCTGATGATTTTTAAGCATGTCATACCAGCTTGTCATTGCGAATGTCGGTGGAAAATCTTTTGTCATGTACCGCTTTAGGTCCATCAAGACAGAAGCGTCATCAATTTTGTCTTTCAGTAAATCTGTCAAAAGCTCAATGCGGCGCGGATCATTGTTAATTGCAAAAGAAGTATCGTAAAGTCCGCAGTTCAGGCAGATTGCATTCGGAACAAAATTTTCAGGCGGCGCGATATTGAGTAACTCGGAATATTTTTTGTTCGTGCACAAGGCCGCGTAAAGTGACGTGTAATGTGCGCCAGCTGAGTCGCCGACGAGGAAAATATTTTTTGTATCAAAACCATATTGCTCGCTGTTTTCAAAAATCCATTTTATGACTTTGTTTGCATCTTCAAGCGCGGCCGGGAACTGATATTCAGGAGCGAGCCTGTAATTGAAATTGACTGCCGCAAATCCGCGTTTTGCAATGCTCATAAGATAATATCTGTAGATTTCTTTTGTGCCATAGACATAAGCGCCGCCGTGGATGCTTACTACCACCGGATGTTTGGAATGCGGTGAGTCGGAAGGAATGTAAACATCGAGAAGATTAAAATCGCCTGCATCTCCGTAGCTTATATCGCTGTAAACATCAATTCCTTTTGGAACTGTAAGTCCCTTGTTCCGTCTTGCATCATTGATTGACCATGCGGCCCTGATTTCTTCACTGTACTTTGACATGATTACTCCCATAAAAAATTATTGCGGCAGCTTGAATCCACCGAGCGAGATGAGTGCAACTGCCAGAAAAATTACTGACGCAGTTATCTTTAAACCGATTCCTGTTATGAATCCAAGGAAAGACCAGAGGGCAACTTTAAGCGCCGTAAAAATATCTTCTTCGTTCCTTGTATTGTTATCATCAGCTTCTCTGTTGCCGCTTCTTTTATTTTTACTCTGATGATAAAGCTCTCCGATTAAAGCGCCGCAAAATGCCCCCGGAAAAACTCCGACGCCGGCACAGAAAATTCCGACGAAAGTTCCGATGATTGTGCCTAATGACGCTTCTTTTGAACCGCCGGATTTTTTTGCAAAGTAGGCTGGAACAATGTAATTCACGATTTCAACTGCAATGCACAATGCGCCGCATAATACAAGTGACGTAAGGCTTACGGTCGAAGACGGGTCAAAGCTTATGCACAAAAGTCCTGCCCAGCAAAACGGAGTGCCAGGAACACCCGGAACCAGACAGCCGATAAATCCGATTAAAAATAGTATTGCCGCTAAAATTAAAAAAATGCTCGTTTCCATGAATTTCATTTTATCATCACTTCTTTTATAAGTGAATCTTTTTCTATATAATTGATTTATGAGACAGAACAAAAAAAGATTTTTATTTCTGGCGCTGATTATTATCGCAGCCGCCTCGTATTTTTCATACACATTTTTATTTCAGGAAAAAGCTGAACAGAAGCCCTATGCGGAATTTTATTCACTTGCTGAAAACAACAAAATTGAAACCGTTAAATTTGACGGAGAGAAAATTTATTTTACGCTTTCCGGTGAAGTGAATTCAGATATTGAAGTCAAAGCGGACGGCAAAAAAATTCTTTATTCAACTCAGAATCCGCATTCTCCTGTTTTGCGCGAAGACCTCATGCGCAGGGGAATTGAAGTAAGCGAAGCCAAAAGTGCCACAGAAATTTTTTCGCTTGCAATGGATGTTTTGTTTTACGTTATCTTTTTTGGCGCGATAATTTTTGCATTCAGAAAATTCATCAGCCCGAACACATTCAAGGTTGTAAGGAAAACCGGCGTGAAATTTGATGATATCATCGGCATGGAAGAACTTAAAAAAGGCATGGTTCAGATTATGGACATCATGAGAAATCCTGAAGCCTACGCTAAAAAAGGAATCCGCATGCCAAAGGGAATTATACTTGAAGGCGCGCCAGGAAATGGCAAAACGTTATTTGCAAAGGCACTTGCTGGAGAAGCAAAAGTGAATTTCATTCCTGCAAAGGCAACTGATTTTGAAAGCATGTTCATGGCAATCGGCCCGATGAAGGTAAAGCTTCTTTTTCGCAAAGCACGCCGCCGCGCACCATGCATCGTTTTTATCGATGAGTTTGACGGAATCGGAACTGTAAGGAATTACAGCGGTTCTGCAATCGAAACAGAAAATACAAGAATCGTCACGGCGCTGTTAAATGAACTTGACGGCTTTGAACCGACACAAGGCGTTCTTGTTATCGCGGCGACTAACTCAATCAGCGCGCTCGATCCGGCCCTCATCAGGCCGGGACGTTTTGATTTAAGATGCTCAGTCCCTTATCCGGACTCGCTCGCCCGCGAAAAACTTTGCCAGATGTATACGCGTGGGAAAAATCCGGCCGCTGAATGTTCCGTTCAGAAGCTCGCCGCTATGTTTGATGGATTTTCATGTGCCAGAATCGAAAGCGTCCTGAATCAGGCAGCCCTTTATGCTTCCCAAAGCGCTCGCCCTTCATTCCTGCTGGAAGACGTACGGCGCGCCATGTCGGATGTGTGATTGGTGTTAAAGTTGACGAAGAAAAATGAGCGTTACAGTTGCAGAACTTCCTCAGCCCGGGTTTCAATCCCTATCCCTCAATCTTGTCCTGGGCGCCGCTTTTGACGTACTTGTCTAACTGCGCTTCGGCCTGTTTGTAATTTGTAATAACTGACGGGCCACCAATACAGCCGCCTTCGCACGACATAACTTCAATTAAGTTCGGGCAATCTTTTGGCGACGGAATTTTTCCTGCATTCATCATGCCGTACGCATTCAGCACTTTCATTCCGGATTTGTTAAGCCCGTTGATTTTGGTAAGGCGCAGGATTGAATCATCTTTTAGGCGAAGGCGGACTGCTTCGGCAACACCGCCTGCTTTTGCAAAATTTCTTCCGCTTGCAGTAGGAATGATTGTTCCCGGAGTCTGCTCCATTTTTTCAATTTCAATTCCCTTTGCCATCAGGAACGCTTCAAGCTCTTCCGCAGAAAGGACATAATCAACAAACTCATCGTCAAAGCCTTCGCGCCGTTTTGCAAGGCATGGTCCGATAAAAACCGTAATGCAGTCAGGATCTGCTTTTTTTGCAATCTCGGCGGTATAGTGCATAGGACTTCGTGTTGCAGAAACGCACGGCTTTAATGCCGGAACATGAATCTGAACTGCGCGGACATATGCCGAACAGCACGAGGTCGTCATCATCTTGTCGCCGCGTGCCATACGCTCTTCAAATTCCTTTGCTTCTTTTTCAGCGCAAATATCAGCACCGATTGCAACTTCCCACACTCTGTCAAAGCCCAGTTTTTTTAGCGCAGTTTCAATCTGTCCCGGAACGGCACGCGACTGGCTTGCAATAGAAGGCGCATACATTGCCACAACTTTTTTTGTGGGGTCCATGATTTTATTTATTACATCAACAAGCTGGCTTTTATCCATCATCGCGCCAAACGGACATTCGCGCATGCAGTTTCCGCAGAAAATACATTTGTCGTAATCAATCTGCTCAAAGCCGTTTTCATCTTTTGAAATTGCCCCGACCGGACACGCTTCCTCGCATGGAACAGGAATTTTTATGATTGCGTGATACGGACAGTTCTGTAAGCAGATTCCGCAGTTCGCGCAAAGCTTGTCGTCAATCACGGCGCGCTTTTCTACGCTTATAGCCTTCCTGGGGCAGTTCATCATACAAGGGCGGGCATAGCAGGCCTGACATGCGTTTGTTACCATATAATGTGACTGAACGCAGGCGTTGCATGCTTCGTGCAAAACGGTAAGCATCGGCCATGTAGGCTTTTCGCGTGCAAGCGCTTCTTTGGCATAGGAGCCAAGCGTACGCTCTTCATCAACATCTTCGATTGACCAGCCCAATCGTGCAAGCACCCTCATTCGCAAAAGCTCGCGGTCATGGTAAATGCAGCAGCGCATCGGAGTCCTGTTTTTTGGAGCCATTTCGCGCGGAATAAAGTGAACGCCTTCTTCAAGCTTTCCTTCAAGCTGAAGCTTTGCAATGCGGACAAGAATTTCCTGTTTGATTTGTGCCGTTCTGTTATTGATGTTAAGCATGCGCCTTCCTTAAAATAACTGTAAAAAAGAGTAATTTCTTCTATTAATGGGTCTGTTTTCTGACAGCATATTCTATCATAAAACAGAAAAAAAAATCACATAAAATAAAAAAAATTTGTTTTCTACACTGATTTGTGCTAGAATTCTAGATTGTCAGGGAAATTTAAAAATTTAAGGTTCATTTTAAATGTGGTGGGGGATAAGAGGAGAGAGTAAAATTGGGAAAAAGTATAAGCACTGCAAAGGCCATGTTTGCATCTTTGTTTTTGCTTGGACTTATCATGATTGCGTTTGTCTTTCTTTCGACGAACAAGCTCATGACATTAAATACAAAACGGGCCGAAAATAGTTTCTTTTCAAGCTGCTCGCACATTCTTGACGGATATGCCGAATCACTTTACTGGTATGTCGAAAACTATCACACTTCATTAGACTCAATATACGATCAGGAGCTTTTTGAAAGCGGTGATTTTAATAAGATTCACGACTGGATGATGCAGAATATTGAATATGTTCATCCTGAATTCTGTACTTACTTTTTTACTGATAAAAATGGCCTGGCTTATTTTTCAGGCGGCGAGATAATCGATGTTTCTGCTAAGGAATATTTTAATGATTTAAAAGTCGAAAAAGATCCTTTCTATGTAAGCAATGTTACGATTTCTCCGTATACCGATAAGCCGATTTTTATTATCGGAAAGCCTGTTTTTGATTCAGCGGGAAAATTCTGCGGAGCGCTTTGTGCTTCAGTAAAGCTTTTTAACCTTTTAAAAATCACAAACCAGATAAATATCGGGAATAATTATTCTGTTTATCTTCAGGACCGCGAAGGAAAATTTCTTGTTCATCCTGACGGCCGTTTTATAGGTAATACCTTTACGCCGCGTTCAGAAAAATACAAGGACATTACATCGAAAGCAATTTCTGCATCTCATTCAGGTTATATTGAAACTGAAAACGAAAACGGAACGCCGATTTATCTTTTTTATTCCAAGATAAAAAAATGCGACTGGGTTCTGGCATTGGGCTTTTATAAGTCGGGGCTTACGGAAATCCGTCACAGGCAGAATGTCCTCAAATTTTATATTATCTTGATTTCGATCGCGGCGCTGCTGCTTTTGATTTTTTTAGTAATTCCATTGTTGAATCAGTTCTACAGCAGGCAGATGATTACAATAGATTACGACCCTGTTACTGGAATCTGGGCAAAGCTTAAATTTGAAAAGGAAGCACAGAAGCTTATTGATTCAAAGCCGAATGGAAAATTCATGCTGGTTGAATCTGACATCAGGGGCTTTAAGCTGATTAACCAGACTTACGACGAGGAAATCGCTGACAAAATGCTCTGCTTCTATTCCAAGCTGCTCAAGGAAATGACTGATCAGTTTGACGGATATATTGGAAGCGGTTATGCCGATCACTTCTGTATGTTCATACCGATTTCTGAAGTCCGCAAGGCAATGAATATTTTTAGGGAAAAGCTTGATATATTATACGAGGAAATAAAATATTTTGAAGTTCCGTTCTTTCCTAAATTCGGTATTGCTTTCCTTCTTCCCGAAAGCGAAAAAACTGACAGGTCAATCAGGCGGCTTATCGGTAAGGCGTTGTTTGCAAAGAGCCTTGTAAAAGATGATGCGCTAAATCAGTATGCAATTTACGACAACAGGCTTTTAAAGCAGGTAGATGAAGAGCGTAAGATTGAAGCTTCAATGGAAGGCTCACTTAAGGCAGGAGAATTCTTTGTCGTCTATCAGCCTAAGATTGATCTTGCCACGGATAAGGTTGTAGGTGCCGAGGCTCTTGTAAGGTGGAACAGTCACAAGATGGGACTCATGCAGCCTGATAAATTCATTCCGCTTTTTGAAAACAACGGCTTTATTACAAAGCTTGATTTTTATGTTTACGACAGGGTATTCCAGTTTATCTGCAAGCAGCTTGAAGACAAGAAGAAGGTTGTTCCGATTTCACTTAACATGAGCCGCAATCACAGCAAGCCCGAAAAATTTATGTCTGACTTTATAAAGCTGTTTTCGCGCTATGACATTCCGGCGGAACTGGTTCAGATTGAAATTCTTGAGCGCTCTGTTATGGATAGAAAGACACTTCAGAAAATTACGAAGATGCTCCATAAAAACGGCTTTACAGTTGCGATGGACGATTTTGGAAGCGGTGAATCATCACTCAATATGCTTACGGAAATCCCGGTTGATGTCCTTAAATTCGACAGGTCGTTCCTTATGTCTTCAACAAAAGAGGACGGCACGATAGACGAAAAGTCTGCAAAGTTCATTCAGATTCTCATGGACTTAAGCCGCCATCTTGGAATGCGCACTGTATTCGAAGGCGTAGAGACACGGACTCAGCGCGACTTCTTGCGTTCAATTAAATGCGACACTGCCCAGGGATATTTTTATTCCAAGCCGCTTTCTGCGCAGGAATTCGTGCATTTTGTTGAAGAGCATGCCTGATTTTTAGTCTGATTTCTTCTATTGTATAAGCAAGCGCGTTTGTGGTTTAATAATAGAAGTGATTCAAAATCATGAATTCAAAATATCAGTTTATGGAGCCGGCATGAAACTTAATCCGATAATTACAAGCCTTCTGGAAACAGACCTTTATAAATTTTCAATGGGGCAGGCGATTTATCATCAGTTCCCGTCGTACAAAACGCGCTGGTCATTTAAATGCCGCAACACTGACGTCAAATTTACAGGCGAAATGATTTCCGAAATCAAGGAACAGATTCAGAATTACTGCAGCCTTAAATTTACGGAAGACGAATTAAAATATCTTGAGACAATCGAATGGTTCCATGAAGACTATATCGACCATCTCCGCCTGTGGACTCCGCGCTATCAGGATTTTGAAATTTCTTCTGATTCTCCAAGCGGACTTTCCATCGAGGCGTACGGAACCTGGCTTAATACTTCGATGTACGAAATTCCGGTTCTTGCAATCGTAAACGAAGTTTATTTTCGTTTTGCATATAATTACGACGACCTTCTGGAGCAGTATAAGCAGAAGCTTGAGGAAAAGAAAAACTGGCTTGTAACGGGAAAATATAATCTCGGGCTTTTTTCTGAATTCGGATTGCGTCGAAGATTGAGTGCAGAAGCGCAGGAGCTTGCAGTAAAGGTTCTGTGCGAAAACAATAAGAATTACAAGGATTCAAAATGCGTGGGAACTTCAAATGTTTACCTTGCAAAGAAATTTAAGGTTACGCCTGTAGGTACGATGGCGCATGAATTCATTATGTGCGTAGGACAGGGTGACCCCAAGTACAATCCGGCTTATTCAAATAAATTTGCAATGGACGCATGGACTAAAGAATACGGCGTTTTGAACGGAACATATCTTACCGACACAATCGGCGATCAGGCTGCTCATATTGATATGGAATACACATATTCAGTCTGCTTCAGCGGTGTGCGCCACGATTCGGGAAATCCGTACGACTGGGGCGAAGCGTGGATAAAACATTTTCAGGGTTATTATGAAAAATACCGTGATGAACGAGTTAATCCAAAAAACAAGACGCTTCTTTTTAGTGACAGCCTTGATTTTGAACGCGCCTCAAAGCTTTACGAGCATTTTAAGGACCGCATAAAGGTAGCTTTTGGAATCGGTACATATATCGCAAACGATACTGATGTTCCGGCGCTCAATATCGTTATGAAGGTAACTGAATGTAATGACCGCCCTGTAGCAAAGCTTTCTAATGCAGACGGAAAGACAATGTGCAAGGACGATGAATATATCGAATACCTTAAAAAGACAATTGATTGGCGGCTCTCGCACGATTCACGGTAAATGCGCATTGTAATATTCGGCGGCGCTTTTGACCCCTGGACGAGCGCTCATCAGGAAATCGTACAGACACTTTCGCAAAACTACGACAAGGTAATACTTGTGCCTTCTACAATCAGGTACTATAAAAAAAACGAGCAGATGTTCTCGTTTGACGACCGCTTTAGTGCCGCGCGTCAGAACACGGCCGCTTTTAAGAATGTCGCGCTCAGTGATATAGAAAAAAGCGCCGCCGATGACTGGAGGTACATAGATACACTCAGAGCCCTAATTGCACAGCATGGCGAAAATAATGAGTATTTTACTGCAATCGGCTCTGATTCGCTCCAGAATTTTACTACATGGTACAAGTGGGAAGAAATCCTTTCACTTTCAAAGCTTGTCGTGTTCAATCGTCCGGGGCATACTTCAAATTTTCCGCAGATTCAATACGAATATCTTCCGATGGAAAATCCGGTAAGCTCCACTCAGTTGCGCGCTGAACTTAGAAAGCGCTGAACTTAGTAAGAGCTGAAAAAAAATTCTTAAAATAGAAAAAAATTGCATATCATGGAAAGTTGTGCTAATATTATATGGTTTCTAGGTCTTTGGACTTTTTAGAGATATATTCTGGTTTACGGAGGTGAGCCCATGAAAATTATTAAAAATCTAACTGCCGCTATACTCACACTTTTTGCGGTAGAGGCTCTCAGTGCGACAAGCGTCACGCTTACCTGGGATAATGGTTCAAAGACAATTGATGTTCCTGACGAAATTGCTTCATTCATCAACGACAACAAATCAGACATTATTTCAAAGTTGAATTCAAATAATGTTTCTGCAGATGAATTAGCAAATGTTGCAGGTCAGGTAACAAGCTCTTACGATGATTTTATCTCAAAGAGCGGAATCTCAAGCAAGCCGTATACTACTGCAAAGAACGGACTTAATGATTTTTCAAAAGTCCTGCTTGATGTAGTTCCTAATACTCAGATTCAGCAGAATGTCTGGGCAAATGCCTGGATCGGAAATCTTGTTCCAAAGCCGCATTTTGGATTCGGTATTAATGCCGGTGCCGCATTGATGGATATTTCTCCGCTTGTTAAGACTGCAAAGAACCTCGGCATGAATATTGGTATTGCGGATAAGCTTGCTCTTCCTACTGTCACAGCCGACCTTCGCCTTGGTGGATTTGGAATCCCGTTTGACCTTGGCGTTACGGCAATGGGAATTGATTCAACAAAGATTTCCGCACTTGATACTGCAATCAAGCCTGTAAGCTTTGACCTTTTTACAATCGGTGGTGACTTCCGCTTTGCATTTGTTAAAGGCGAAGGCTATTGCAAGCCGCGTCTTTCTGCCGGTCTCGGATATTTCTATACGAAAGGCGGCGTGAATGTTAAAAGCAATGATGCAGAGGCTTCACTTGGCTTCAATTCAAATTCAATTGTATTGAGCGCGCAGGCTTCCGTTAAAGTATACTTTTTTGTTCCATTCATAGGCGCAAAGGTTATGTTCAATCAGACAAATGTTGACTGGAAGGTTGAGGCAAAATGGGAAAAAATCCTTCCTTCTTCCGGAAACGATTATCTGTCACAGGCTGCTTTATGGGGCTTCCTTCCTGAATCCTTCAGCGGCGGAGCAAGCAGCACATTCTTTGATCATGTGCGCCCTGTAATTTTCGGAGGCTTTGCATTCGACCTCTTTGTATTTGACTTGACATTTAATGCAAGCTACGACTTTATTTCACAGATACCAGCTGCGGGATTTAGCTTAAGGTTTGCAATCAATTAGCCGATAATAGTTCGTAGAAAACTACAATTAATAATATCTGCTACTATCGTTGAGGAGTTATTCTATGGCTAAAGCATTGGACAGGTTTGAAAAGAACCCGAAGAAAAACGTACAACTTAAGACTAAGCTTATCGGGATTATTGCAGGCGCAGTTATCCTTGGTGTTGTGAGCACTGGAACTGTTGCCCTTGAAATCTTCAGCCACGGTCAGATAACGAGCGCGGTTGAGGATTTGGAGCATACTGCGAAAGGTATTTCTTACATTCTTGAAGACTGGAAGGATAATATCTACAGATATGCAAAAATCCTTTCGGAAGACGAAGAGATTATCGAGTCGCTTCAGTTTAATAATTTAACGATTGCACAGAATACCGCAAAACGGAATGCAAGCCAGTTCGGACTTGATATTCTTGTTATCGTAGACAAGACAGGAACCGTAATCGGCGGTTATGGTGCAAAAGCCGGCTATAAAAATCTTGATGACAACATTGAAAGCGCATTAAAGGGCGTTGAGGCATATTCGTATGATTCATACGGTGATATTACTTACGGCCTTTTGGCGGCGGCTCCTATAAAAATAGGCGGCAATGTTGAAGGTTGTGTTCTTGCCGGCTATGAGCTTGCTGATGACGGTGAAGGTTCGATTGTTTCTATTGTAAAGACAAATTACGCAGTTGAATGTACTGTGTTCCAGGATAAAATCAGACAGGCAACGACGCTTGGAAAGAATCTTGTAGGAACTGAGCTTAAGAACGAAGTGATTGTAAAGCAGGTTCTTGGTGAAGGAAAAGAATATATCGGTCCTAACACGATTGCCGGAACTGATTATTACACGAGCTACAGCCCGCTTGTTGCAAGTGACGGCTGCATTACCGGCATGATTTTCATTGCTAAATCCATGAAGTCAATACAATCGGTAAAGCGGAATACAGTTGCACTTATGCTTCCGATTGGTGCATCCCTTGCGCTTTTGCTTTCGTTCCTGAGCTTCCTTTTTGTAAGCTGGATGATGAACCGAATTAACGCGGTGACAGTATTCCTTAAAGACCTTGCAAGCGGAGACGCTGATCTTACAAAGCGCTGTAATCTTTATGTCCGTGATGAAATCGGCCGTCTTATCATCAACTTTGACCTCTTTATGGATAAGCTTCAGGAAATTGTCCGCGCGCTTAAGGAGTCAAAGGAAGAGCTTGGAGTTACAGGTCAGGATTTGTCAGAAAGTACATCTGAGACTGCCAGCTCAATTACACAGATTATTTCAAACATCGACAGCGTTCACAGCCAGATCAGTACTCAGGCACAGAGCGTTAAAAATACTACGACTTCCGTAAATGTAATTTCTGAGGTTATCGCAAATCTTGACCAGCTTATCGAAGGCCAGTCTTCAAATGTAACGCAGGCGTCTGCGGCAGTTGAACAGATGATCGGAAACATTTCTTCCGTAAACAAATCTGTAGAAAAGATGACTGAATCATTCGAGGGCTTACAGTCAAATGCCGAGATTGGATTTACAAAGCAGCAGAATGTGAACGAGCGGATTAAGCAGATTGAAGAGCAGTCGCAGATGCTTCAGGAAGCAAATACTGCAATTTCTTCTATTGCAAGCCAGACAAACCTTTTGGCTATGAATGCCGCAATCGAAGCTGCCCACGCTGGCGAGGCCGGAAAGGGCTTTGCGGTTGTTGCTGATGAAATCCGTAAGCTTTCTGAAACTTCTTCTGCACAGTCAAAGAAGATTGGTGAACAGCTTGGAAACATCCGCAACTCAATTTCTGAAGTCGTTAATTCTTCAGGCGAAGCGAGCCATGCGCTTAACGATGTTTCAGTCTGCATTAAGGAAACAGACGAGCTTGTTATTCAGATCCGCGCAGCAATGGAAGAGCAGAACGAAGGTTCAAAGCAGATTATCGATGCCCTTAAGGAGCTGAACGGTTCAACATCTGAAGTCCGCAAGTCTTCTTCTGACATGTCAGCAAAGAAGGACGAAATCGTAAACGACATGAACATGCTTCAGGAAGCAACTTCTGCCATGAATACAAGCATGGATGAGATGGCAACCGGAGCAAAGCGAATTAATGAGACTGGCGTAACCTTGAGCGAGATTTCTAAGACAGTAAAGAACTCAATCGAGAAAATCGGTCAGCAGGTTGATTTGTTCAAGGTATAAATTGATTCTTAGAGCTTAATATTTTAGCTATGACTTTATAATCAAATGAGGACTGTCCCGGAAATATTTCTGCGGACAGCCTTTTTATGTTAGAACTTAAATATGATTCCGACTATGCCGCCGAGCACAAACCACAAAAACGGATGAATTTTCTTAATCTTTTTTGTGCGGCTAAAAAGTGCTTCTGCGCGAATCAACGCAAATACGATTACTGCAAAAATTATCGTTTTCCATACCGGGCTCCAAGTCTGATAGCCTGGTTCGCCTGTAATCCTGAACAAAGACACGCGGCATATACCGAAAATTGCCACTGCGATTATCGCGGCCACCGCAGGCCGGATTGCGCTGAAGGCAGCTTCTACCCGCCTGTTTTTGCTGAATTTCTCGAAGAAAAGCGCTATTACCGAAATTACGATTATGCTTGGAGTAACAAGGCCTAATGTTGCGATAATGCCGCCTGGAACTCCAAGCGTAGAGTATCCTGCATAGGTGGCCATGTTAAGTCCAAGCGGGCCCGGCGTTGATTCGCTAACGGCAATCATATTGGTAAGCTCGGCTACACTGAACCAGTCAAATTTTTCCGCAATTTCCATTAGGTAGGGCAGTGTAGCAGGGCCGCCGCCCACCGCAAATAGTCCAACCTTAAAGAATTCCCAGAACAGTCTCGCGGCGAGTGCAAAGTCAAACATTTGCGCCTCCGTTTTTATCACTTGAACCGCGTTCCGATTCAGGATTGCGTTTAGCATCGCCGCGCTTTGAGATTGCATCGGCAATTATCCCAAGGGCGGCGGCTGATACTACGAGCAGTATTGTCGGCAGCTTCAAAAAAAATGATGCTGCAAGGACTAAAACAAATACTGCGCAGCTGAATCTGCTTACAAGACTTTTGCGCGTAAGATTTACGACTGTATTTACTAAAAGTGCGCAGACTACGCCTCGGATTCCCATAAGCGCATGAGCGAACGTCACATTGTCCATGAAGTTTTTCAATACGGAAGCGACAAGTGTGATAATGATTAGCGACGGAGAAATCATTCCGAGCGTAGAAAAAATTCCGCCTGAAACTCCCTGCTTTTTGCATCCTACAAAAGTCGCCGTGTTTACGGCAATGATTCCCGGAGTGCACTGTCCGATTGCATAACAGTCAAGCAATTCGTCGGAGGTAATCCAGCCGCGGTTTGTTACAAGCTCATGCTCCAGCATCGGAAGCATTACAAGCCCGCCGCCGAATGTGAGTCCGCCGATTTTAAAAAACGCCCAGTAAAGGGAAAGCAGATTTTTTACACGGCTCATTGCTGTGTCCATCCCCGGGCGCGGTCAACGGCTCGCTTCCACTGGTCGTAGCGCTTTGTGCGTTCTGCATCATCCATGCCGCATGTAAATAATTTATCGACCTTCCATACTTTCTTGATTTCGCCTTTTGATTTCCAGAAGCCGGTCGCAAGTCCCGCAAGGAATGCCGCGCCGGTAACTGTAGTCTCGATATTTTCGGGGCGGTAAATCGGCGTATCAAGAATGTCGCTCTGAAACTGCATCATGATATCGCTGATGCTTGCTCCGCCGTCTACCTTTAACGAAGGAAGCTTTATTCCAGAATCTTCTTTCATGCATTCAAGCTCATCCTTAACCTGAAACGCGATTGCTTCCAGGGCGGCGCGGCATATGTGGTCACGGCCGGTACCGCGTGTAAGTCCGATAATGACACCGCGGGCGTACGCATCCCAGTAAGGCGCTCCCAATCCTGTAAACGCAGGAACGATTACAACTCCGCCGGTATCCTTTACCCGAGACGCCCGCTCGTTTATTTCGTCGGCCGAGCTGATTATTCCAAGCTCATCACGGAGCCACTTAATAAGAGCGCCGCCGATAAACACGCTTCCTTCAAGGGCATATTCAATCTTACCGTTTAGCCCGATTGCAATCGTCGTCAAAAGCTTGTGCTTTGAATCAACAGGCTTGGTTCCGGTATTCATCAAAAGGAAGCAGCCGGTGCCGTATGTTGTTTTTGTTTCACCTGTTTCAAAGCAGCCCTGACCGAACAATGCGGCCTGCTGGTCGCCGATTGCAGAGGCGATTGGAACCTCGAAGCCGCACAGATTTTTATCGGTCATTGCGTAGATGCACGACGAGTCCTTTACTTCCGGGAGAATCGAGGCGGGGATGTTCAAAAGATCAAGGAGCTCTTTATCCCATTCAAGCGTGTGTATGTTAAAAAGCATTGTGCGGCTTGCGTTTGTGTAATCAGTAACATGAACCTTGCCGCCGCTCAATCTGTAAATGAGCCATGTATCGACCGTACCGGCAAGGATTTCTCCGCGCTCGGCTTTTTCCCGTACGCCGCTTACATTGTCCAAAATCCATTTTATTTTTGTTCCGGAAAAATACGCATCAGGAAGCAGGCCTGTTTTGGAACGGATTAAATCGCCTTTTCCGTCTGCAATTAATTTATCCGCCATGTCTGCGGTGCGGCGGCATTGCCATACGATTGCGTTGAACACAGGCTTACCGGTGTTTTTATCCCACATGATTACGGTTTCGCGCTGGTTTGTAATTCCGATTGAATCAATCTGCTCTGGCGTAATTTCTGCCTTGGCAAGCGCTTCCTTCATAACGGAGAAAGTGCTGAAAAAAATGTCTTCGGGATTGTGTTCTACCCAGCCCGGCTGCGGAAAATATTGAGTGAACTCACGCTGGGCTGTTGCGATTTTCTGAACCTTTTTGTTGAACACAACGGCGCGTGATGATGTTGTGCCCTGATCTAATGCTAAAATGTATTTTTCCATATAAAATATTGTACAACAGATTTATAAAAAAAAGTTATTTTTTTGCATTTTTTTCTTGCATTATTCTGAAAGTGTGCTAACATAAAGATGTAGCAAGGAGCGAGATGAGGACGCACACCGGTTACACGAACAGGAGGCGTTATGCAGATTCCGACAAAAAGGACACACCTGGTCGAGGTTAAACGATAGACATATCAAAGCACCGGCAGCTTAAAAGCCGGGAATATAAAGTCGCCGGTCACAGCACGACATGTTGATCCGGGCGCATTACAGGCCGCCGAAAAGGCGGCTTTTTTAGTATACGGTCACTTCTGCGCGTATTGCTAAAATGTTGGAGTGGAGTTTATTTATGAGAAGTTCTTTCAGAAAATCAGTTCTGCTTTTGGTTCTGGCGACGGTTTCATTTTTGATTCTGGCGCTGCTTATCTGTCTGGGCAGATATTCTACAACGCTGATTCACATAATGAGCTACACAATGCCAATCTCAAGCCTTCAGGGAATAATTCAGTCCTTGTTTCTTTTGATGTGCATCCTGATGGTGTTTGTTGATTATGAGTACGGACGGCGCATTTCTGAAATTATAATAGGCATTTCGTGCTTTTCAAATACAATGGGAATGCTTCATACGCATGACCTGGCATCGCTTCCCGGATTGGGAACGACAATCATTTCGCTTACCGCAATTGAAATCATCGCATTCTTTTACAAGCGGAATTCAGAAAACAGCATTACAGATTTTATTACGGGATTAAGAAACAGGCGCTTTTTTGTTTCCGAAATCGAAAAAAAAATTGAGGAAATCAAGCCGTTTTATCTTGCATATTTTGAGATTAACGAGCTTCGTAGCATAAACGACAGCTTCGGGCTTCAGACTGGCGATTTTATCATAAAGATGGTAGCCGGAAATATGAAGGACAGCATTGGTTCAAAAGATGTTCTGTTCCGTATGGGCGGCTCTAATTTTTCAATAATTTTTGACGGCGGTTCAAATCCGATTGATAATGTCAGAAAAATAATCGAGAATTCAGCTAAGCAGATTTCAATTTCAAATACAAAGAACGACAGTTTTGCTACAAAAAAGACCTGTACGATTTCGCTTGTTGCAGGCCTTGCAAAATTTCCTGATGATGCGGAAAATTCAACTTCGCTTTTAAAGCAGGCTGATATTGCGCTCACTCATGCCCGTAAGGATCCGTCCGGTGTCTGCATGTTTTCAAAGGATATGGAAGATGAGCAGATCAAGCAGTTTGAAATCGAAAGGATAATTAAGGATGCGCTTTCAAAAGGCTTTTTCCATCTTGTATATCAACCGCAGTATAAAATTGAAGGAAAGAAAATCCGCGGATTTGAGACGCTTTTGAGGTTGAGGACGGCGGAAGGAAAAAATGTAAGCCCTGCTGATTTTATTCCGGTTGCAGAAAAGTCCGACCTTATAATGCGGATTGATGAATATGTTTTGCGTCAGGCGCTTTCGGAATTTAAGGAGACGCTTGAACGGTGCGGCAATATGATAACGCTTTCGGTAAATATTTCGGCAAAGAGCATTTCGATGCCTGATTATGCGCAGAGGGTTAAGTCATTGTTAAAGGAAATAAATTTTCCGGCGTATTGCCTTGAGCTTGAAATCACTGAATATTCTTTTGCGGAGTCGCTTGATAATACGATAAAGAACATTACGGATTTGCGTAATCTTGGCGTAAAGATTGCGCTTGACGATTTTGGAACGGGCTATACTTCGATTGCGCAGCTGATGAATCTTCCTATAAATCTGCTTAAAATCGACAAGTCTTTGATTAACGATATCGAAATTAACCAGATGAACCGCGACCTTGTAGATTCAGTAATTTATATGGGACACATCATGAACTGCGAGGTTATTTCGGAGGGCGTTGAGACCGAAGAGCAGCTGCTTTTGCTGGACCGCCATAAATGCGATTACATTCAGGGCTTTGTATGGGGCAAACCGATGCCGCTTGCTGAAGCCGCCATGCTGATTGGGTAATTTTGACACAGTATAGAAGAAAAAATGACACAAATTTGGGAGATTTTGCCCTGATTTGATGTCATTTTTTTTGTTTTTGGGCATGATTCCTTGTTTTTTGAATGGAAATAGTTAGTGGATTGTGCCGTAATTCTTCTTCAAATCATCTCAAAATGTAAAAAAACGGACTTTTTCGCCTTAAATTCGATAAATTTTTGTAAAAATTCATAAAATTCCGCATTTTTTCTCAAAAAATAAAAAGTTGGCACGGTATCTGCTATATATATGGTGAAGGCAAAAAGAAACAGAAATGAATCTAAAAACCTTCGGGAGCCGTTAGCTCCGGGAACGCAAAGTTCCATAAATAATATAAAATGGACTCCAATCAGTCCGGGAGAAAGGATATGAACGAACTTTCACTTTTTAACTCACTTTTTAACAATGTTTTTGATGACACAATGCCTGATTTTTCAGTTTCATGTGCACCGGCTGTTCCAAAGGTTGATGTAAAGGAAAACGACACAGCATACAGCCTTGAGATGGATCTCCCAGGCCGCAGCGAAAAGGATGTTTCAATTGAGTTGGATCACAATGTTTTGACAATTTCTTCTGTAAAGGAAGAAACTAAGGAAGAAAAGAAGGAGGAGAAGGCTGCTGATCACGGTAAGTTTAAGTGGCTTATCCGCGAGCGCAGGGCTAACCAGTTCAGCCGCCGCTTTACACTGCCTGATGATGTAGATTCAGAAAATGTAAAGGCAACTTTCAAAAATGGCGTGCTCTTACTTAACATGCCGCGCAAGACTCTTCCGGCGCCAAAGAAAATCGCAATCAGCATTGCGTAAAGCATAGGCCTTTAAGCTTAATACTTAGGGCTTTGTAAAAAAAACTCCCGTTGGAAATGCACAATGCACGACCGGCGGGAGCTTTTTTTTGAGAATGAAAAATGTTTACAGGAAGTATGTCTTCATGTGGCCTTTGCCCTTAACTTCGACATCGGCGGCTTCGCTGTAGTCTATGGCAGAGCGCGTCTGAAGCCATGTGTTTTCGCTTACATGAATGCGCATCGGTTCTCCGGTGCTTTCCATACGGCTTGCAACATTAACGGTGTCGCCCCAGATATCGTAAATGAATTTTGATTTTCCGATAACGCCGGCGACGAGGTTTCCTGTATTGATACCGATTCTGATTTGAATCTGCACGGATGAGTTTTCGTTAAAGCTTCTTACATCGCGTAAAATTCCCTGCGCAAATCTTACCATTTTGAAGGCGCCGTCGTTGTTGTTTTCTTCGGAAAGTCCGGTTGCTGCCATGTAAGCGTCGCCGATTGTCTTGATTTTTTCGATGCCTTCTTTTTTGGCGCGCTCGTCGATTGCGGAAATGATTTTGTTGAGCATCGTTACGACATCTTCCGCCGTCATTCCGTCGCTCATTTTTGTAAAGCCGACGATATCAGTAAACAGAACGGTGACATTCGGATATTCTTTAGCTATTGTCCTGTCAGGATGCTCTGAAAGCTCCTGTGCGACGTCGGCAGGCAGAATGTTAAGGAGAAGCTTTTCCGCTTTTTCGTTTGCAATCTTCAAATCACGGGTTCGCTCCTCGACTTTCTTTTCAAGAACAATCTGATAGCGCTTCATCTGCATGATTTTATAGCGGACTGCAAGCACGGCGACTAATGTTACAATCAGGCCGATTAAAATCCAGAACCATACGAGCTGCCAGATATACGGCTTTTTAATTACGTTAATTGTTACAGGCGTACTTCTTACTTCATCGCTGTTCTGACAGTAAACGACGAATTTATATTTTCCAGGCGTAAGGTTTGTGTACGAGGCAAGGCGCATTCCTGACCAGTCGGAAAATTCTTTATCAAAGCCGTTTAAGGTATAGCAGAAGCGCATGCTGTCTGATGATACAAAGCTAAGTCCGGTAAATTTAATGTTAAGGCGCTTTGCAGATGGCGGAACGATAATGTCTTCGCCGTGCCAGTCCTTGATTACATTGTCGATTGAATACTGCTGGATTTCGATTTTTGGTGCGATTGAATTTTTCCCTGACTTGACCGGATCATAAATTGCAAATCCGTCAATCAGCGTAAACCAGATTCTTCCGAGTGAGTCCTGCATAGAAACAGAAGTTGAAGTAATACCGCCTGTGATAAGTCCGTCGGCAGTTCCGTAATATTTTACCGAAACCCTGCTTCTGTCGCCGTTTGAAACTTCATCAAGTTCCGGGAGGGTAGTGGACATAACGCCTTTGTTTGTTGTCATCCAGATTGTCTGCGTGTAATCAGGAATAATCTGGAAAACGCCGTCTGTTCCCAGTCCGTTTGATGAATTGAAATTAAAGAATGTGTTTGTTGCCTTGTTGAATTTTGTAATTCCGGCACCAGTTTCAATATAGAAATTTCCTTCGATTTCTGTGACTTTAAAAATTACGTTTCCTGCAAGTCCCTGCTCGGTGGTGTAATGATTTATGATTTCCTTGTCCTTGAGGATGTAAATTCCGCCGCCGTCAGTTCCAATCCAAATGTCGCCGTCTGAGTCCTCGTAAATGCACATTATGAATTCGTTGTCGAATCCGTTTGTGCGCTTAATCGATTCAAGGCTGTGATCCTTGTGGTCGACAATTGTAAGACCCTTTGTCGTTCCGATATAGTAGTCGCCGTTTGAAGCTTTAATCGCAACGCGGCATTTTATTCCGGCAAGTCCGTCGGCTTCTGACCATTTGATTACTTTTCCGTTCGGGAGGACACAAAGCTGGCTTACTCCTGAATATGAAGAAACAAGAAGCTCGTTATCTTTTGTCATTCCTACATGGCGGATTCGTGCTCCTTTGCAAAGCTCTGTGATATTGTTCTCGATAAATTTATTGTCCTTGTAGCAGTAAATGCCGTCGTCAGCTCCGAGCCAGGTAACTTTCCTGTAAGTGTCTTCGCAGATTGCATTTACTGTAATCGGCATGGAGATTGTCCTGAATTTTCCCTGACTTAATTTTTCGATACCGCCGCGGTTGTAGGCAAGCCAGAAATTTCCTTCCCTGTCCTGATAAACTGAGTTTATGTAATCATCCGGGATACCGTTGCGCTTGTCGTAATATGTGTACAAGCCGTTGTGGATTATGGTGAGGCCTGAGTCTGAAGAGAACCAGTAGTTTCCGTCTTTGTCCTGCATGATTGAATTTACAACAGTGCCTGCCATATGATCGTGGCTGATGTCGTAAACTGTTTCTTCCGTGTCCTTGATTTTAACAGCAAAGTGAGGAGCGACTCCAAACCAGAACGCGCCGCTTTTGTCCTGAGTGACTTCGTTGACGGAAGGATTTTTTATTTTTGTGATTCCTGTGAATCGCTCAAGTTTTTTATTTGTGTAAACAAACAGGTCATTTTCGATTGCGGTAGTTACCCATACGCGGCCGGCAGTATCGCAGTAAAGCTTTGAAACCTGAATTGTTTCCTGACCTAATTCTTCAAGTCCGTTCGGAAAAACGACATTGCGGTCCGGTGTTAGATAGCAGAGTCCGCTTGCAGTTCCAAGCCAGATGTTGTGCTCATGATCTTCGCAGATTGCGCGGACTGAGTTGTGGCATACGCCTTGTTCTGTTGTCAGCTGGATGATATCGCCGGAAGGTGAAATACAGCTTACGCCTTCGTCATTGTGACCGACCCAGAGGTTTCCGTCTGAATCCTCAAAGATTGAGCGTACGGAAGCAAAATTGTATTTGGGATCTGTGGAGCGGTTGTAGATTACAAATTCAACTCCGTCAAAGCGGACAAGTCCGTCGTAGGTTCCGATATAAATGTATCCTTTTTTATCCTGAAGGATTGCGGTGATTGTCATTCCGGGAAGGCCGTCTGCCGTGGTCCAGTTTTTATGAACAAAGTCGCTTAGCAAAGTCTGGTCAAGTTTGTTTCCTGCCTTTGATTGTGAAAATAAAAGCACCGGCAAAACAAACGCCATGCAGATTAGAACAAAAAATTTTTTCATTTTTTCTCGTACCTCCGTACTCTTCTCCGCTTACATATATTATTGTGCGATTCCCCTCATTTCGTCTATATTCGAATACCCGTGACTTTTCATAAATGCTGAAAGTCCGTCTATGATTTCTACCATCGCGCGCGGGTTTGCAAAAGTTGCCGTTCCTACTTCAACGGCGGCCGCGCCTGCCATGATGAATTCAACTGCGTCCTGCCATGTTGCAATACCGCCGATTCCGATTACAGGAATGCGTTCGTTTTGAGGAAGCTGGTTCATTGCCTGAACTACTTCGTATACAAGCCGGAGCGCAATCGGTCTTACGGCCGGGCCTCCGAAGCCTGCCTTTACTTTATCGAAAACAGGACGCCCTTTTTCGATATCGATTGCGACACCCTGAAATGAATTGCATAAGCTGATTGCGTCTGCTCCAGCTTCGCGGCATGACATTGCAACGCCGACTACATCGCTTGCCTGAGGCGTAAGCTTTACGATAAGCGGCTTTTTTGTAACGGCGCGGATTTCCTGCGTTACGTTCTTTGCGGTAGAGCATGACATCCCCAGGGCCGCGCCGCCGGTAGCAACGTTCGGGCACGAAATGTTAAGCTCGATTGCAGCTACTTCTGTCTGTTCAAGAAGCTTTGCTCCTTCGATATAGCTTTCGATTGACGAGCCCGAGAGATTTGCGATTACGGCCGGCCTGAGCCTCAACATTTCTGGAAGCTCGTGCGCTATAAAGTGAGGGATTCCCGGATTCTGAAGTCCGATGGAATTCATAAGGCCGGACGGAGTTTCCCAGACGCGTATTCCTGAATTGCCCTGGCGCGGCTCGATTGTAAGTCCCTTGCTTGCAATGCCGCCCAAGCGGTCTACGTCAAAAACAGTTTTATATTCTGTTCCAAAACCGAATGTTCCGGAGCAGGCTATAATCGGGTTTGCCATTTTAAGACCGCGGATGTTCACGGATAAATCAGGCTCTTTTGTCAGAGGCGTCCGTTTTGTCGAAGCGGCGGCAGATGCTGGTTTTGTAAAAATAAGCTTTG
Source organism: uncultured Spirochaetaceae bacterium (assembly GCA_902772975.1). Classification (GTDB taxonomy): domain Bacteria; phylum Spirochaetota; class Spirochaetia; order Treponematales; family Treponemataceae; genus Treponema_D. The sequence continues at coordinate 4,586 of CACYCX010000067.1, read as the reverse complement.
TTGAATCAAATACCGGTCCGTCCTTGCAGCATCTTTTGTAGCCTTCGGTAGTTTCGATTGTGCAGCCAAGACATACTCCCATGCCGCATGCCATTCTGGCTTCCATGCTGATAAAGCACCTGACGCCGGCCTGTTCGGCTTGTGATTTTACGTAATTGAGCATCGGAGTCGGGCCGCAGGCGTACACGGTTTTGTAGCCGCGTTCAGATATCGTTTTGGCGTCGAGGGCGGCGCTCAGCATTCCGTGAATTCCTTCGCTTCCGTCATCAGTTGTAATTACAAGAGAGGCGGGCTTTATGTATTCAAGTCCGTAGCTTCCGCTTTTAAAGCTTGCGTAAAAATCGTACGAGCCGTCTGGCAAAGTTTCTGCAAAGCCCGCAACAGGCGCAACTCCGATACCGCCGCCTATAATGCAGACGCGTTCTCCGGCCGCGGGTGCAGGAAACGTATTTCCCAAAGGCCCGATAAGCTCAACGCAGTCGTCTTTATTTAAGGCGCACAGTTCTTTTGTGCCGCTTCCTTTTAACAGAATAAGGAATGTGATTTGTGCGCCGCCGGATACTGGAATGTCTCTGGATTGTGAAATGCCGCCTGATTCTGGATTTGCGCCTGATGCTTCAATCCGGCTTGATTGGGATATCGAGTTGGATTGCGAATTAGTGCGCTCAACATGAAACACGCTTATCGGGCGGGCAAGCAGCTGCTGGGATTTTTTTGACCTGAGCATAAAGAATTGTCCCGCGGCCGGAAGCGAGCTTTCATTGTTCGGAACTGAAACTGTAAGTGAATAAACGCTGTTTTGTGGATAAGCATTTTTTACGCTGTGCGTTTGTAAAACTTTTCCTTCTGAATATATCGGAATACATTCTCCGCTGCAATTTCTGAATCCGTTCATTTTTATTTTCCCAATAAATCTTTTTTAGATGCGACTGCCGCTCTGGCTGCGCTTTCTGCAATGTCTTCCATTGTAAGATTGTTTTCGTTGCGCTTGGCTTCAAGTGAAGCATCTTTTTTCCATGCGCATAAAATTCCGCGGCTTGAGTTTACCGTGCCGCCTGCTTTTTCAAGAAGTGTGGCGCAGATTTTTGCATCCCCGCCCTGAGCGCCGTAACCCGGAATCAAAAAGAAAATGTCCGGATATGCATCACGCAAAAGACGCGCGTCACTTTCTTCTGTGCAACCAACAACGGCGCCAACCGGAGAGCAGGTTTGTTCGGGATAGGCGGCCTTCATTTCGCTTGAGATTCTTGAAAGCTCAGCGCCTGTCTTATCAAGAACGCGTCCTCCGTTTGAGAGCTCCTGCTGCTCGATATCAACCATGCCCGGATTTGAAGTTCTTAATAAAACAAAATATCCTTTTCCTTTTTCGCGGCAGAATTCTGTAAACGGCTTTAATGTATCAAAGCCCATGTATGGATTAACAGTTATGATGTCAGTTTCAAAATCACCGGAAAAATGTGCGCGTGCATATGCCGAAGCAGACGCTGCAATGTCTCCGCGCTTTACATCGCAAATCGCAATAAAGCCTGCGTCACGAACTGCCTTGATTGTCTGGGCGTAAACTGACATTCCTTCAAGTCCCATTGCCTCGTAGTAAGCAATCTGGATTTTAAAACAGCACGCACTGTTGTCGCGTTTTACACGATTTATGATTTCCTTATTGTAAGCAAGAACTGCCTGCTGTAAAGTTGAAAATTGTTTTAAGATATTTTCGGGAATATATGACGGGTCTGTATCAAGTCCAACACAAAGCGGCCCGAATTTTCTAGCCGCGTCTTTTAAAATTTCCATTGAATGTTTCATAGATAAATTATAGCAGATAAGCTTTATTCTGAAAACATCGCGTTGATTGAATCTTAAGCTTGATTGAAAATTACGTTTGTTTTCTATATACTTCATTTTGTGGAAAGCATTTCTGAAATCAAGCAGTACGCGCGGAATAATTCCGTTCCAATCATAAAAGACGAAGGCAGTGATTTTATCTGCGATTATATAAAAGCTCACAATTCAAAAAATATTCTTGAAATTGGAACTGCAATCGGATACAGCTCGATAAAGTTCGCGCAGATTTCGCCTGACATAAAAGTTACTACAATCGAAATCGACATTGACTGCTATATTCGCGCAATGCAGAACATCAAGGACTTCGGACTTCTAAATCAGATTACGGTAATTCACGATGATGCACTTGATGCGCAGATTGACGGAAAATTTGATTTGATTTTTATTGATGCGGCAAAGGCGCAGTATATTAAATTTTTTGAAAAGTATAAAAATAATCTTTCTGAAAACGGCGTGATTATAAGTGATAATCTTTCGTTTCACGGAATGGTGGAAGATTTGAGCCTGACGCATAATTACAGCACAAAAAAGCTCGTTAAAAAAATCAGAAAATACATTGCGTTCCTAAAGGAAAATCAGGAATTCAATACTGAATTTTTTGATTGCGGCGACGGCATTTCAGTTTCAAAGCGGAATTAAAAAATCAGGCATTTAAAATTATCTGTTAATGTAAACTCCAAAAGTTTCGATATTTAAAGTATGGAAAAGTCATCAAATTTTATCAGCAGTATAAATAACAGTTTAAAAAAATTAAGCAGAAAAAATCCTGCCGTACTTCCAAAAAAGGCATGGTTCATAATTTTTACGATTTCGTGCTTTATGTTTAAGGTGTGCGCAAAGGATTATACTCCGGAAGAGGCACAGACTCTCAGAACTGCAATCGTTGCTGATGCAAAAAAATATATCGGCTGTGATTATGTGCTTGGCGCAATCGGGCCTACTTCCTTCGACTGCTCAGGACTCATCTATACTGTATTCCGGGAAGCCGCCGCTGTACAGATGCCGCGTTCAGCAAAAGCGATTTATTCTGTTTCGCGCGTAATTGAGTTTTCAAAAGCCGAGCCTGGTGACCTTGTCTTTTTTAAGACGACCGGAAGTGACTCTATTTCGCATGTAGGAATTTATATCGGAAAAAATCAGTTTATTCACGCGGTAAGCGACGGCTCTAATACGGGCGTCATTGTCTCATCACTTAAAGAAAAATACTGGAAGAATTGCTTTGCAGGAACAGGCCGTATTTTGCCATCGGGCAAGGCATCGGAAAGCGGCGGTGAGTATGGAGAAACAGTCCGGGATGACGAAGCTGGTGAAGAGGCAGAGGGCGATACAGCATCCGTCTCAAATGCTTCAAAAGCCGCGATGCGCACACGAAAGCTAACCTTTGACGCGACTGTATACTGCGACTGGAATTTTTATTTGCCATCAAGAATTATGCTGAACTGGCGCGGCGTTACGGTCGCTACAAACGCAAGCTACGATCTGGGATGGGCAATCAAGCCGGGATTAGGCGCGGTTTTCAGATATAATCATGGAACAAGAAATTTTCAGATTCCGATTCTTTTTTCGATGGACTTCAATGACTACATCCGCGCGTATATCGGACCGGTAATCAATATCGGAAATCCTTATCTTCCTGATTGCGATAACAGGATTGAAGGCTCGTTTTTTCCCGGCGTAATCGGTGTGTCATGGCAGACTCCGCAAATCAAGGCAGGCAAGACAAGAATCTCTTTTGTTCAGGATGTTTCGTATACTGTATTCAACAAGACAGACGGAAGCGCAATGATTTTTTCTGACAGCATTACAACGGGACTTGTTTTTAATACAGGCGTTCGTGTAACCCTTCCGATGTCAAACTTTTTTTAATTACATATGAAAATTCCAAAGAACTTTTTCTTTATCTGTCTGGCGGTAATTTGTGCCTGCACTTTTTTTTGCGGATGTTCGCTTAAGGTTTCGCTTTCTGAAAATAAATCAGGCGAAATCAATTTTTCTTTTGATGCAAAAATCAGCGGCGCAATAAAAGCAACGCTTATTGAGCTTAGCAGTACGCAGGACAAAATTAACGGAATTGAAGCTGAATCGGGCGAACAGAAAAATTTAAATTCAATTTTAAATACAGAGGCAATTCAAAATGAACTGAATGCCTCCTTTGAAAATTCTTATGTTGCTGTTACGGACGATGATACCTTTATTTTAAAGACAAAATTAAAATCGCTTAAAAGCCTTCCTTTTGCAAAAACTGAACAGGGCAGTCAGAATAAAAAAATGATTCTTTCAATCAGTCCTGATGCGATTTATGAGGCATTTTTAAAAGATAATCCGTCTGCAAAAAAATATACTGCAATTTTGATGGCGCCGCTTTTTGGTGATGAGGAAATGACGCCGGAAGAATACAGCGATTTGCTTGCCTCCGTATATGGCGAGGATTTTGCGGTCGAGCTTACTGGCGGTAGTATTGAAATTGAATTTATTCCATATGGCGGAAAAAAACTTGTTCAGAAAATTCCGGTCAGCGAGCTCCTTACGCTTTCCGGCACAAAAGAAATTGTATTTGAGTATTAAAGAATTCTGTCTGTGAATAAAATGAATTAATCGAAAAAAAAGACCGCCGGAAATTAATCCGAACGGTCTTTCTTTTTTATGGAACCTCGAAAATTAAGGCAGGCTTATTTGAGGTACTTATCAAGAATCTTCTGATATTCACCGCTTGCCTTGATGTTTGCAAGACCTTTGTTGAACAT
>CACYCX010000066.1 GCA_902772975.1 uncultured Spirochaetaceae bacterium | reverse complement strand
CATCAATGCGCCATCAATGCGCCCACCCCAATCACACCGCATAACACAATCAGGGCGCGCGCGAAGCAATGCGCCTATCTCCCCATAAAAAAAAGCGCAGCCTTGAGCTGCGCCCCCTATGATTTTGGCCGCAGGGCGAACGCACTGTCGGCCAGAAATTGATTTATCAGGCAGGCGGCAGCCTGTCCTGATATAGCTCGATATAACGCAATTTGCAGAGCAAATTGTCGTTATATCGTGTAAATCCATCCCTCTGGAGCCGGTAATTTACCAAGCTGAATTCCAAGAAGCGTCTCGTACAGTCTTGAAAGCACCGGTCCCATCTCGTTCTTTCCGCCGTTATAGACAATCTTATGACCGTGATCGTCAATTGAGCCTACCGGAGAAATAACCGCTGCAGTTCCGCACAATCCGCATTCTGCAAAATCAGCAAGCTCGTCCTTTCTAACCTGTCTTTCCTCTACTTCCATGTGAAGCACATCCTTTGCAACAGTAATCAAAGAACGGCGTGTGATTGAAGGAAGAATTGAACCTGACTTTGGAGTTACAAGCTTTCCTGTCTTTGTAACAAGAAGAATGTTTGCTCCGCCTGTCTCCTCAAGATATGTATGAGTAGCAGGATCAAGATAAATGTTTTCTGCAAAACCAGCCTTGTGAGCGTCAACAATATTGTGAAGGCTCATTGCATAGTTAAGTCCGGCCTTGATGTCGCCTGTTCCATGAGGAGCAGCCCTGTCGAGATCAGAAATGCGTACGTTAATCGGTTTTGCACCGCCCTTGAAATACGGACCTACCGGAGTTACAAGAATGCGGAACATATATTCAGTTGCCGGCTTTACTCCGATAACAGAGTTGATTCCCATTACATACGGACGGATATAAAGTGTAGCGCCGCTTCCATATGGCGGAACCCATTTCTTGTTTGCTTCAACAACCTTGAGGACAGCTTCAATAAATCTGTCTTTCGGGAATACAGGCATTTCAAGACGGCGGCACGAATCTGCCATGCGGTCTGCGTTCAAGTCAGGGCGGAATGTTACGATGTCACCGTGCTCTGTTGTATAAGCCTTAAGTCCCTCAAAGCAAGTCTGTGCATACTGGAAAACACATGCGCATTCATTGAGTTCAATTTTGTGGCTTGAAACAAGCTTTCCGTTATCCCACTTTCCGTCCTTGTAAATTGAAACATAGCTCTTGTCTGTTTCGATATATGCAAATGAAAGGTTTGCCCAGTCAATTCTTTTCTTTATTGATTTTTTTGCTGAAGTCTTGACGACTTTTTTAGAAGCTGTCTTAGCAGTCTTTTTAGCAGCTGGCTTTGAAGCTTTGACAGTTTTCTTTTCTGTTTTTGAAGCTTTCTTTGCAGCAGGTTTAGCAGCTTTTTTTGTTGATGCCTTACCAGTTTTCTTGGCCGTTGTCTTTGCAGTTTTAGCGGTCTTTTTTTCTGTTTTCTTTGAATCCTTTTTTTCAGATTTTACAGCCATACCAACACCTCATAAAAGTGATTTGAAATATAAATTCAGTATAGACCTGAATAATTTTTTTTACAATAACAAATTCTTTAGCCGCAATAAAAATTCTTCCGGTGCTTCAAAAAAAATGCCCTGGCATAAACCAGAGCACTCATCATTAATTCTTCAAACCAAAATTAGATTGAATCGATTTTATCTCTTGCCCTGTCGTGCATCATTCTTGCAAGATACATGAACGGCGTATCAAGAAGGCTTGTTGCAATGTAAATTACATATGCCGAAACCGTAATCATTATCAGTGTTGAAAAATCATAAAGTCCTGCAAATGCGCCGAAGCTGAAAATCACGATGTTAATGAGCTGGCTTATCAATGTCGAGCCGTTATTGCGGAGCCACAAAAATTTGCGCTCGTCTCCTGTGATTTTTTTTGAAAGGTTCCACCACTTCTCGTATGCCCAGATATCAAACTGCTCTGAAACTGCATAACCGGCAAGGCTTGCTACGATAAGGCGCGGTGTGTTTGAGAAAAGCTGCTTTAATAAAGGATGAACAAAATCGTTCTGGCTTGGAATATAGAACTGCCACATCAGTGAGAATACGATGAACATCACGCTGGAAGCAATTCCTACAAGGACTCCGCGTCCCGCTGTTTTTCTTCCGTAGAATTCACTTAAGATATCCGTTGCAAGGAATGTAGTTGCAAAGAGAGTGTTGCCTAAAGTCTGCTCCATGCCGAACGCATCGACTAAAACGGAAACTTCGATATTTGCAAGAATAGAACAGATTGCAATCCATGCAAAGATTCCGCCCTTTCCAAAAAAGCGGAACACAAAAAGAAGGCCGCCAAAAGAAACTAATAGCGACGCAATGATAAGTAATTCATTTGTCATAAAGACCACCTAGTTTTGTTTTACGACAGGAGGATTTCGAACTGTCGGTTTATATTGCCGCAACGCAGCATTTTATCTTTTACAATTCAGCCTGAATAAAGCAGCACTTCATTCATTATTCAGGCTGTCTTGCGCAGATTTGCATGATACGCATGTTTCCTTCAAAAAGGATTCTCTCGCCGGGCCGGGCTGCATAAATATCCTCGGCGGCGGCATCGAAGGAATCAGGGCCGCTTTTTACAATGCCGCTTCCTTCGAGGATGTAAAAAAGCTGCACGTCAGACGGATTGACTGCGGAATCCTGCCCGCGGTTTTCGCTTGATTTTTCGCTTGATTTTTCGCTTGATTTTTCGCTTGATTTTTCGCCTGCTTTTCCGACGATGACGCTTACCGCATATTCTTTAAGACCGTCCGATTTTTCAATCTTTATTTCCTTAAGGCTGAAATACCCGCACGAAAACCGCCCCGGAAACTGCCCTATTTTTTCGCAACTTAAATTCTTTACCGATTTAAGGCCTTTTTCCACATGAATCTCGCGCGGCCTTCCGTAATCGTACAGGCGGTATGTTAAGTCACAAGACTGCTGCACTTCCAGAAGCCTTAAGCCGCCGCCGATGGCATGTACCGTTCCAGCCGGAATGAAAATAAAATCGCCTTTTTTTATTTCCTCGTAATTTAAATAATCTTCAAGACGAGTCTGCTTAATGGCTTCAGAAAGCTCCCGGGCAGAATAATCTTTTTTAAGTCCGTAAACAAGCTTAGCGCCCGGCTTTGCGCCAAGAACATACCAGCATTCCGTCTTTCCGCGGTTTCCGCTTCCTTCAAGTTCAACTGCAAGCTTATCATCAGGGTGAACCTGAACTGAAAGCGCTTCGTCCGCCTGAATTATTTTTACAAGAAGCGGATTATCGCCGCCGCAGTATTTTTTAAAATCTTCCTGGCAGCCGGCCGGATGAGTCGAAGCAATCCAGAGCTCGTAGCCCCAAAGCTTTTCAGATTTAATTGCACTAAGCTTAATCATATTCTTACCTTACGAGTTTGCCCAAAGCTTTTCCGGGTAATATCCGCCGGCGATTTTTTTAGCGATTTCCTGCTTTACGATTTCGCGGTCTTCAGGATATGTCATTCCAAACCAGCTTTCGCTTGAAGTAAAGAATTTAATGCGGCCTTCTCCGTTCTTTACGATGTCGCTTGCTGCAACCGGAAGAAGGGCTTCCTTTTTTTCTGTATAAAGGCCTTCCTTACGGAAATTGTCCCAGTATTCGTGGAAGCCTTCAAATGCTTTCGGAGTAAAGCCGAACAGGTTCATGCTGACCCATTCCTTTCCTGTAAGCGAAACTTTTCCTGAATCAAGCTCACTCACGATTCCTTCACCCTCGTAAGAAATTTTTGTATTCTCTACGATTGAATCAAGATAACCGTCCTTTACAGTACAAACTCCGCGCGAAACTGAACCGCTCTTGCTCATTGTATTTCCAAGGACATATCCAACCATTGCATGCTCGGTAGAAGCGTTATTAATGGAAGAAAGATAATTTCCGAGTGTCTGGAATGCCTCGCGTCCGTAATAGTCATCAGAATTGATTACTGCAAACGGCGCCTTGATTTTTTCTTCGGCACACAAAACTGCATGGATTGTTCCCCACGGCTTTTTGCGGTCAACAGTCTTTGAAATTTCATCCTGAGTAAGAAGAGATTCCCTGCCCTGGAATACATACGAGGCGTCAAAATTTGCAGCTACCCTGTCAAAAAGGCGCGCACGGAAATCAGCTTCAATATCCTTTCTGATAATAAAAACAACATTTCCGAATCCGCATTTTTTTGCATCAAATGCGGCAAAATCCAAAAGGCATTCACCGTTTTTTCCAACTGAATCTATCTGTTTAACTCCGCCATAGCGGCTTCCCATTCCTGCGGCAAGTACAAGAAGTGTAGGTTTCATAATTTTCCTCCGGATATTATATAGGCTTTTTCCTGGTTACCTATAAATTAAATATCAATTTCAATATAAGATGATAAACTTCATTCTATTATTTATGTGCAACTTGCACAAGTAAGCAATGTTTTTCCATCTGAGATTTTAGAACATCGTGTAATTTCCAAAATAGCCGCTTGCCGAAGCCGGTTCCCCTGCCTGCGACAGATGACTTACATCTCCCATAGTCTGTACGCGGAATACAGCCTCGCCGGGATTGCGCTCCTGAACTCCAAGCACCGTTACGGAAGTCGGCGCCACAAAAAAGCTCTGCCATAACTGCACCGGCGAGATTCCGGTAAGATGAGCGATTACCGCAAACATTACGCCCAGATGGCATGTAAAGACAATATTTTTCGGATCCAGATCATCCTGGAACGGATTAAGGTGAGTATCAATAAGCGCGGCATCTTTTGTTAAATGCGGAATGCATTTATAAACCGGTTCATCAGGAGAAAATCTTTCATAGCCGTATTTTTCAAGGATCCCGTCAATTCCGGCCGTTACTTCCGCCCAACGCTCCTTAACAAGTCCGCTTTCCATATGAGGCGTATCAAGCCAGAGCTTCGGGTCAGAGAATTTTTCCTGCCCGTAATAATCAAACGGCATCAAATCCCACAGAACCGCCTTTTTATTTCCTGTTACCTGATCCTTAACCTCAACATCGAATTCACGGAGCCATTTGCAGACGGTATCCTTTCGTCCAAGCTTTTTTAATGACGGGGAAATCGTATCCCGGGCGCGGCCGTAGGATGAAGTATAAAAGTCAGTTACCTTCCATCTAATTACGCGTTCAGTAAGCAGTTGAACTTCCCTCTTTCCCTTTTCTGTTACGGTATTATTCTTGTAATCCGGGTCGCCGTGTCTAATAAAAATCAAATGCATGGAGATATTTTACATCAAAACAACTTTTTTTCTCAACAAGTCACTGTTATGTCCGAAAATAATATTGACCAAAAACGCTAGTAATAGTATGCTAGTAAAGCTTACGACACTACATATAGCGTTTTAAGTCAAAAAGTCAATCACAGAATTTTTAATCTG
>CACYCX010000065.1 GCA_902772975.1 uncultured Spirochaetaceae bacterium | reverse complement strand
AAACCGGTCACACAATGCCGTCAGATGAGGACCGCCAGAAATATCTTTCGCTTGTAAAAACTTTTGCGCTTGGCGTCAAGGCTCTCGGGCTTACTCAAGGCGCGGCCAAGGCAGATATAAAATATACAAAAAAAGGGCCTATGATCGGAGAAATCGCGGCGCGGCTTTCAGGCGGCTATATGTCGGGCTGGACTTATCCATATTCGTCGGAGCTTGATTTGACAAAACAGGCCGTATTGGTGTCGCTTGGAAAGCGCCCGGAGCTTCTTGAAAGCGGAAGAACCTTAATCGAAAAAAACTCCGCTTTCGATTTGTATGAGTATGTTCCAAAAAAAGCATCTGCCGAACGCGCATGGATTTCGATTCCGGGCCAGGTAAAGGAAGTAATCGGGCTTGATAAGGCAAAGGAGTGCGATTTTATAAAGGATGTTCTTCCGCGCTCACTAAAAGGCGACAGGGTTACTTTTCCGCGGAATAATGTTGAAAAATGCGGTAACGTAATTTCGTGTGCTCCGGACATTGAGAAGGCGGTAGAGGCATCTGAAAATGCCGTAAAGAAAATTACGGTTCGCCTTGAAAAAAACAACCCGGAAACAGAAAAGTTTTTGAACCGGATAAATCATTTTGACGCTTCGGACAAAAATGATAATTTTCCGCCGGCCGCATTCACGCTTCCTGAAAGTATATTAAAAAAATTTCTTGAAGAAACAGCCGCGGATTCTGAATCAAATTCAGCCGCGCCGAAAAAAATTCCGGACGGTGCAAAAATTAAAGATTATATACCGCAGTCTATTTCATCGCAGGAAGTGCTTTGCCTCAAGGATTTTAATCACTTGACTTTATCAGAAACTATCGCAAAATTTGATGATATGTGTCCGTATCACGGGGAACTTGAATGGGGAAAATTTTTCCGTTCCATGATTCAAGGGGGAATTCAGGGAGCGCTTTATGAAGCAGAATAAATTATTTTTATCAGCCTTAATTACGGCATTGTTTTTTACATCAGGAATTTTTCCTCAGGCTCAGAATCAGAGCTCGAATCAGCCTCAAAGTCAAAACGCTTCCCAGAACAACCTTAACCTTCTTGATGAAGCCGATAAGCTTGGCGCCGCAGTTTACTGGGATACCCTTACCCAGAACGGACTTATGGAAAAAAACGGAAGGCAGGTTTCGTTCAAGGCAGGTGACAATTTTATCCTGCTTGACAGCTCAAGGCTTTTGTTCACTGATGCCCCTGAAATTCAAAATTCATCACTTTTAGTTTCACAGAAATTCATTCAGGATGCTTCGTCATTCTTTAATACTCAGTCAGAGGCAAACGGATTTAAAATCGGCGCAATTCTTATTGATCCGGGGCACGGCGGAAAAGATCCGGGTGCGATGCAGACTCACAAAATTAACGGAAAGGACGTAACGCTTAAGGAAAAAGACATAAACCTTACAGTCGGAAAAATGCTTTATGAAAAACTCAAGGCGGCATATCCTGACAAGCAGATTATTCTTACGCGTTCTACAGATGTTTTCCTTTCGCTTCAGCAGAGAACTGAAATCGCCAATTCCGTAAAGCATAAGGACAACGAAGCCATGCTTTATATTTCAATTCATGTCAACGCCTCCCTCGATAAAAAATCACGCGGTTTTGAGGCATGGTACCTGACTCCGGGATACAGGCGCACTGTAATTGAAAAGACGGAGGACCCCAAGCTTTTTACGATTTTGAATGCAATGACCGAAGAGGAATACACGACTGAAAGCATTCTGATTGCAAAATTCATCATGACGGGACTTCAGTCGCAGATAGGAAATTTAAGCATTTCCCGCGGAATAAAAGCGGAGGAGTGGTTTGTCGTAAGGAACTCAAACATGCCGAGTGTCCTTGTTGAGCTTGGATTCATCACGAATTATCAGGAAGCATGCCTTTTGAATGACCGCCAATACTTGCAAAAGACAGCCTTCGGAATATATAATGGAATATCAGCCTTTGTCACTCATTTTGAGCGCTCAAGAGGATTTACTGGACATTAATCAGGTAACTTTTACTGGAATTTAATTTATGCTTTTAAAAATAAAAGAATTTTTCTGTCAGAAATACGATTCATTCGATAAAGTATCGCGCTCGCTTATCATAGCCTGTGGTGCGGTTTTTATCTTTTCCTTTATCTGCTGGCTTCCGACGGTAAAAGGCATTCGCTATTCATTACGCTTCCAGTCAGTGGACAGCGGAAAACTATGCGTTGAATCGCGCGTCCTTCCGCACGAAAAGTGGCCGGGGATGGTGCGCCTTTATGTGGACGAGCTCCTTTTGGGACCAAAAATGGAACGCTCAAGGCCTCTCTTTGCACCCGGCACAAGAGAAACAATGTGCTTTGTGCGCGACGGCATCCTTTATGTCAATCTGACACAGGACGCGCTTTTGAGGACTGGAAGCGCTTCGGAGATAAAGGCCGGCGCAGACTTGTTCAAAAAGAATATTCTTGATACATTTGGAAGAATAAAGGCTGTTCGCCTATATATAGATAATAAAGCCGCATATGAGGAATTATAGAGGTGTTTTCCTTCAATATTGCCGGTAAAAACGAGGCTAATGTTCGCTAACAATTCTAAAAAAAAGAATTGACAAAACCGGACAGTTGTAAGATACTTAATAAATAAAACAAGGCTACATCAAATAGATATTAAAAGGAGTTTTTGTTATGAAGAGAACTTTGTGTTCATTGGCTGCAGTTCTTCTGCTCGCCGGTTCCTTCGTTTATGCTGACGAAGCTATGTTGATTGATTTCACATTGCTCGATGCAGATTGCGTTAATCGCCCAAAGGATCCGAGTAATCCGGATTCGGAGACAGTTCCAACACAGAACAAGCGTACTGTAATGGACTTTTCTGTTGCTGCAGGTGCTACATTCACAGATGACCAGAAAGCAATGATGAAGACATCACTCGCATTGCCGGAATGGGAAATCCAGTTGAATTCTTCTGCCCGCAACGTAGGAAGCCTTGCAGAATCTAAGGTTGTTGCTGCTCATGTTAAAGAAGAGGCAAAAGTACCGTTCGCTGACAAGAATGTTATGGGCGTTCGCGTAATTTTCCCTGAAATGGCATGCAACGCAAATGCACGCATCGTTCCTCCTTTCCAGATTCCTGCTTATGAGCCAGTAAGCGAAGCAGATGATGACGGAAACCGCAATAAGGAAGAAAAGGTTGAGGATGCTTCTTCATTCAACACATCTAATAACCCGTCATTCGAAAGAACATTGTTCGAAGGTGGATATGGTGTTGTAAAGAATGTTGGAACACTTAAGTCAATCGCTTGTACAACACAGGGTATGAACTATCCTCACGCACTTTATGTTCTTCTTACAGATAACGACAATGTTGAACGCCGCTACTTCATGGGATACCTTGGATTCGACGGTTGGAAGACACTTATCTGGAACAACCCGCAGTACATTTCTGAGATTCGCCAGCGCGAAATCCGTGTATACCCGATTTATCCACGCGGAACTCCATTTGTTAAGTTCTCTGGATTCATGGTATGCCGCGATGCAGCACACATTGGTGGAAACTATATCGGATATTTCAAGGACGTAAAGATTATTTACGACAAGGCAATTCTTGTTTCAGACCGCGACATTGCTGATGAAGACCTCTGGGGAATCATCAACAAGAAGGAAAGCGAGCGCCAGACAGCAGAAATGCAGCGCTTCGGAAACAAGCAGGTTAACCGCTACCTTGAGAACGCTAAGCTTGCTACAGAGCAGAACTTCTCTGATTCACTCGGTGAAGGTGCTTCAGCAGGTAACTCAAGCGCACAGTAGTGCAACCTGATTCTTGACATCGTCTTGAAAACAAAAAGCGCTTCGTCAGAAGCGCTTTTTTTGTCGGTAATCACGGAGAGTATATTAAAATGGCTGCAGAATTCATTCTTCCTGAAAAGGACGAAATCAGAAAAACATACGATTCTTACACACCTGTTTTTTCAGCAATTCTTTCAAATGTAGAAAAAAAAGTTAAGGAAGACATCGTTTTAAATCCACGACCGGTAATTAAGACCCGCATCAAATCATTTAACAGCTATTATCATAAGCTTTTGCGATTAAAGGCCGGCGAGGCTTCATCCTCCAAAAAAATCGTATGCCTTACCGATATGATCGGCATAAGGGTAGTGTGCGCTTTTATGGAAGATGTAGTTGAGGTTGAAAAGCAGCTTAAGGCAAAATATTCTGTCCGTGAGGTTGAGCATAAGGGCGCTTCCCAGTCGTTCCGCGAATTCGGTTATGAATCTACGCATGTTTTAATCGAAATCCCGGAGGACTGCCTTAATCTGGAGGGCGTAAGTCAGAATGTAATCAATGCATGTCCTATCCCGGAAAATCTTGTCTGCGAGATTCAAATCAGGACGATTTTGCAGGATGCATGGGCCGAAGTTGAACATGAGCTTATTTATAAGACGGAATTTACTCCGTTTGATGCGCCGCTTCGCCGAAAGCTTGCCGCAGTAAATGCATCATTAAGCCTTGCCGACATTACGTTCCAGGAAATCCGTGATTACCAGAAAAATCTTCAGAAGGAAGTTGATGAGCGGCGTTCTGCATTTTATGAAAAGGCAGATTTTGTTGCTGATTCCGGCCTTAACATCGCTTCAAAGAAGAAAGAAGACAAAAAGGACAGTATTGACCGCATTTCTCCGTATGTTCACGGCACGATTGACGATATGATTCTTCATGCAATTCACGCACACAACGAAGGAAATATTGATGAGGCGGTAGAGATTTATTCTGAAATACTTAATACAGAAGAAAAACTTGATGATAATGTCCTTTCTGTAATTTACAAGCACCGCGGAATGGCACAGTTTGCCCAGAATAAATATTACGAGGCACTTGAAGATTTTAATGAGTCAGCAAAATACGGAAAAAATAACTTCAGGGCAGTTTACTATCAGGGCATCGTCTACAATGTTCTTGGCGATAACGACAAGGCGATCGACTGCTACACGACATCGCTTGAAATGAATCAGTTTCAGTCTCATGCATTTTTCCGCCGCGCTCTTTCTTATTATAACAAGGGCGATTATCAGAATTCACTTAAGGATCTGACGGCTGCGAAAAAACTCGGGCTTGACAGTGAAGAAGCAAATGCCCTTAATGAACAGCTTGTAAAGAAGTTTGACATGGGTATGTAGTATAAGAATTTGCAAATTTTAAGAATTTGCGGGTTTTGCTATTGACGCAATTCAATTCTTTTGCTAGTATACTTCTTGTCAGCTTTACTGATATGTCTCCTTCGTCTAGTGGTTAGGACATCGGGTTTTCATCCCGACAACAGCAGTTCAATTCTGCTAGGAGATGATAGACCGATTTT
>CACYCX010000064.1 GCA_902772975.1 uncultured Spirochaetaceae bacterium | reverse complement strand
TATTCTGGAGCGAGAATCATATTTTTGAATCGCAAAATTATGATTCTCGTAGAATATGCAAGATAGCTTCGCGACCTAAAAAAAAGGGCTTTTCGAGATTGAAAAGTCCTTTTTTAATTTTAAATGATTTGATTCAGTAAAGCCGTAAAAAACCGGTACTTTGTCCGAATCATTACCTTATTCCGAGTCGGAAATATACGCTCAATATATTGTCGTAGTTAAGCTCACCTCTTGGCATCAAACGCCAGCTGATTCCGATTCCGGGCACCGCGCCGCCGCCTTTAACAAAATCATATTCCGCTGCAAGCTTAAAGCCGTTTCCCCAGTCCGATGCAGACGTTGATTTGTACGACTCATAAACCTTGATAAAATCGTTACGACGCCCAAGCTCATAGGCAATCGTAAAAGAAAGGTTACCCCACCCCGGATAAAACTGAAGGCCGGTAAAAAACGCAATATCAAGGCAGTTGCAGTAATAATTCGTGTTCCAGTTAAAGTCTGCAATCGAATCCGCTCCAACAAGCAAAAACAGCGGCGGCGCGAGCTTTACGGAAAGCGCAACGTCACTAGTCATCAGAAAGCGGTTATACTTGTTTTCGCCCATTTTTGTAATATTATCCTGAAGGTCAGCGTCTCCGTAAATCGGGACGCCGCTTCCAATTGCAAATTGAAATCCCACTGCCTTTCTTTCTGTTTCAGCAAAAATCAAGCCTGAACAAAATAAGGTTAATGCGGCCAAAATCGCCTTTTTTTTCATAAAATTTTCTCCATAAAATGATTCCCTTTTATTATCGGAAAATTCACAGCAGAATAAACTGGACTTTTTAAAAAAACATAATTATATTTAAATCATAATACATATATACATACGGAGCACATATGAGCGAAAATTGCGACCACAACTGTAATAACTGCGGAGAAAACTGTGCAAGCCGAACCGCACCACAAGATATGCATGTTTCACTTAGAAAAGGAAGCAAGGTCAAGAAAGTAATCGGAATCATGAGCGGAAAAGGCGGCGTTGGAAAATCACTTGTAACAAGCCTTCTTGCATGCCGCATGAATTCACTTGGATTTAAGACAGCGATTCTTGATGCCGACATCACAGGACCTTCGATTCCTGAAAGCTTTGGCGTAGGCCAGCAGCGTGCAACGGCAGTAGACGGCGAGGATGCACTTAACCCTGTCGTAACTGATAAGGGCATTCAGCTTATGTCAATGAACTTCCTTCTGCAAAACGAAAACGATCCTGTAATCTGGCGCGGTCCTGTAATCGCAGGCGCCGTAAAGCAGTTCTGGACTGATGTTTTATGGAAAGACGTAGACTTTATGTTTGTGGACATGCCGCCGGGAACAGGTGACGTTCCTCTTACTGTATTCCAGTCACTTCCTGTTGACGGAATTATCGTTGTATCTTCACCTCAGCAGCTTGTACGCGTCATCGTAGAAAAAGCCGTAAAGATGGCAAACATGATGAACATTCCGATTCTCGGCTTAATCGAAAACATGAGCTACGTAAAGTGCCCGGACTGCGGAAAAGAAATCCATGTATTCGGAGAAAGCAACATTGAGGCAATTGCCCAGAGCTTTAAGCTTCCGGTTCTTGCACGCCTTCCGATGGACGAAAAAACTTCGCGCGCAGTTGACGAAGGCGACATCGAAAGCCTTGATACGGCCGCACTTGAAAAAGCATGCGATATAATTAAGGCGCTTTAATTTTATACAGTTAAATATCTGTCATCAGGGCATTTTTCGAAATATTCGGAGAATGCCCTTTTTGCGCTTTCATAGTCAGCGGCGTTCAGCATTTTTGACTGGATGTAATGAGAAAACGAAAGGCTTCCGCAGTAATATGTAAAAAAGCGCTGCATCCGCGTCTTGAAAAATTCAGGCGGCTGATAAAGCCTGAGCATGTCAAGAAAATCAATTCCGGTCTGAAGCCGGTCGATAGTAACAGGGCCGATGTCACAGCCGCCTCCCCTATTATCAACGCCATCCGTAATCGGGCCGCCTTCACAATCCCGCGCACAAAACTGACCGGGCAATGCTTTTGCGATGCTCCTGAAAATCCACGGCTTAGTCACAGCCGCCCGCGAAATCATAATGCCGCTTACGGACGGACACTGCGCCAGTGCATTTTTTGCTGATTCAGCATCAGTTATGTTTCCATTTAAAATTACAGGAAAATCATGTCCGTCTTTTTTATACGCCGAAAGCTTTTGCACAAGCCGTTCTGCATAGTACCATCTGGGCGGGCGGGAAAGCTTTTCCTTTCTTGTGCGCGGATGGAGCACAACGAGCTCTGTACCGTTATCGCACAGCGCCCGGCAGAAAGAATAAAATTCATCCTCTTTAAAATCTTCATCGCCAAGCCTTAACTTTACGCTGAGGCGCATTCCGGGCGCGTTCTTATCGATTGCATCCCTGACGCGGCGCACCATAGACATTGTTTGGGAACGAGGCTTTATCATCCATGCAATTCCGGCGCCGCTTTTATAAATCTCAGGCGCGCAGCAGCCCATATTCAAATCGATTCCGATACCGCCCTTCTCGCAAAGCATCGGAACCGCTTCCGCAATCGAGTCTTCTTCCTGACCCGTAAGCTGCCACACAATCTTTTGCGGGCACGGACCGTTCATAAGGTAATATTTTTCAAACTGGCCGCCGTGAAGCAGGCTCGGGGCATGGATCATTTCAGTATAATATTCATCACAAAAGCCGAATTTTTCCACCACGCGCCTGAACGCCTCGTGACTTAATGTTGCCATCGGACCGCATATCAGTTTTTTCATCTTGTACTCTGCATTCAATTTTACGTCTAATTCTACAATCCAAATTAGTATTTATCAACCGGGCTGTTTTGTGCTATAATTAAGCAATGTTTGAAATTGAACTTAAGGCGCATGTCGCTGACAGAAAATCTACCGCACAAAAAATCAGCGCATTTGCAGAATTCGACAGATTCATTTCAAAGGAAGACAATTACTACCGGCTGGACAAAGCAGACGGAAACCATATTACGGCACGCATCAGAAAAGAAAAGCTTTTTTCCTGCCGCGACACAATCGAATTTACAGACAAAACGCCCTGCGGCTCATCCATAGTGCTTACCTACAAGCGCAAGGAGCTTCGTGCAGGCCAGAACGGGAAACCAATCGAAGTAAACGACGAGAAAGAAACAGTGCTTTCAGACCCCGATGCCGTAATTTCACTTTTAGAAGATTCAGAATTCAAAAAATATATTTACAAGAAAAAAGAAGCGGCAGGCTGGTACTATGACACTCCTTGCGGGAAGGCGCACATTGAGCTGTGCGATGTATCGGAACTGGGCGACTTTATTGAAGTGGAAATCATCGCTTGTGATTCAGACAGCGAGACTGTTTCTAAAATCAGGGCGCAGATTGAAAAAATAATCGAGAAGGCAGGAATACCGCTTGACCAGATAGAAGAGCGGTACTACAGCGAAATGCTTTCTGAAAAAAATAAATTGATGAGGTAATTATGTTCGACAGGAAAGAGTACAAGACGGCGGCGTTAAGTCAGCTGAAGGGAAGATGGCGAGTTCCGCTTCTGGCAAACCTTGTTATGATGATTATTCTTGGAGTAATTCTATGGATAATCAGGCCGGATCCGCATACAATCAGGACTGCTTCACAGCACACCGGAAACTGGAATTTCAGCTATCATGTTTCAGTTGATACGGCAAATCCGAATTCACCGCTGAGCATTCTCCTTACATGTATTTTCGGCGCATTCTGGGTTTCATTCCTTGCGCTTTTAGATAAGCTTTACAAGAGCCGCTCCCCGATTGAATTCTCTTCGTTCATAAAGGGACTGGACAACTGGTTTCAGGCAGTAAGGGGAACATTCTGGTTTACACTCTGGGTTACGCTCTGGTCAATGCTTTTTTTGATTCCGGGAATCGTAAAGGCTTATTCATATTCAATGATGTTTTACATTATGGCCGAATATCCGCAGATTGGCGTAACAAGGGCAATGAATTTGAGCAAAGTTATGACACGCGGCTACAAGGCAGATTTATTTTTCCTTGACTTAAGCTTTTTGGGCTGGACAATCTTGTCGGGCATGACAGGCGGAATCGGATTTTTGTGGCTTGTTCCATACTGCCAGATGACAAAAACAAACGCCTATCACACGTTAAAGGAATACGCAATCAACACAAGTCTTCTTAAGCCTGAAGACTTTACGTCGTAATAAAATTATACATCGCAAATCAAAGAAAACAAAACAGAGAGGTATAAAATGTCTGATAATTTTGATGATGAAAACAACAGCGATTTTGTAATCGTAAAAAAGGAAACGCCAAAAAAGAAATCAGGAAGCGGAACTTTATTTTTAATAATCGTCGCAGTAATCATCTTGCTTGCGGCCGCATACAAAATTAAAAATCCTGTATCAGAGGCTGCCGTACAGACAATCACACGGGCTG
>CACYCX010000063.1 GCA_902772975.1 uncultured Spirochaetaceae bacterium | reverse complement strand
GAAAGATAAAAGTTTCGCCAGAATCTATCTGGAAGCCCCTTACCATATTTTTCACGAAGATATTCCCCACCGGTTTTCATTCCAAACTCTCTGTCAGAACGGATAATAAAATATGGCAGAAGATATTCCCATTCAAAATCATTTCCGTAAAAATCTTCTTTCAGGATATCCTGCTTCATGTCAGTTAGAATCTCAAAATAGCGTTCAGCAATTTTCAAATCCTTACAAATCTGGCTGTCAATTTCTTCTGCCTTTCGAATCACAGATTTTGGAAAGATTGTAAAATCTGTAAGATACTTTCCCTTTTTTTCTTCGAAGAGAACATTTGCTCTGATAAGCTTTTGAATGCTTTCTTCAAGAAACAACCGCGGAATCTGCATTTGTTTTAAAAGCTGATTTACCGTCTGATTTTTTTCGCGGCATAGAAACAGGATTTGTCTGTCTATCAGAGAAGAAATTGTCATCCACGCCTGATTTGCATTACCATAAAATTCAAGTTCAAAATCAACAATCTGACTTCTTTTTTCTTTATCAAATTTTTCATTCCGATTTTCCATAGTTTCAAAATTCTCCTTAAGATTTTTGCGGGCATCGGATAAGCGGCTTGTTACTGTACCCGTAGGGAGCTTTAGTGCATCGGCAATTTCTTTAACACTTTGATTTTTAATGTAGAAGCGCACAAGAATATCTCTGTGAATATTTGCAAGCTGTGTCATTGATTTTGAAAGTGTATCAAGTTCTTCCTGCCTGATATAATCACCAATAGATTTATCAAATCCAAGAAGACTGTTTTCCATGTCATCAAGACTGATTTTTACCGGACGTTTTTTTCTGTAAAAATCTACAACCTTGTTATGCGCAATCTGCCAGAAAAGACCATAGAAATTTGCAATCTTTTTTCCACTGCGCAAAACGAGCATGGCATCTACAAGAATTTCCTGTGCCAAATCTTTTGCATCTTCTTTGTCAGAAATTTTCTTCCAGCAAAAAAGAAATGTCTTTTCCATCAATTCGTCTGTGATAAAAGTTTCCACCATCAGCTCCACTTTTTGAAAACGTTTTAAAAACTATGTAATCGATTACACTATTATAGTCGATAAAACTGTATTTTTGTTGGATAAAAAATAATATATTCATACAATTTTTTTTAAATCTTTCTGTTATACTTATGTTATGAAAATTTTAGTAATTAATAATATGCTTGAACAAAATCATCTGGAGCAGATTAAATCAACTGCCACATCGCTGGGACACGAAGTTTTCTTTTATACTTCAGAGGCAGAAATTCCTCAGTCAAATTTTGACACAGACATCATTTATGGTTTTGCCCCTTCTATAGTCAAATCAAGCAAAAAACTTAAATGGCTTTGTGTACCATGGGCTGGAGTCGATTCCCTTATGGCGCCAGATTATTTTGCAAATGAAGAATGCCTTCTGACAAATGCTGCAGGTGCTTATGGTGTTTCTATTGCCGAACATATGATTGCAGTTTCGCTTGTGATGATGCGACGCCTTAATGAATTCTTTGAAGAAACCAGAAATGGTCAGTGGCTCAAACCCCGTCCGCAGCGATCTCTTAAAGACTGTCGCATTACAGTTCTTGGAACAGGCGACATTGGAACAAACTTTGCAAACCGTGCGCGAGCCTTTGAACCAGCAGCCATCATTGGAGTTTGTCGCAGTGGGAAAACCAGCGCAACTGTTTATGATAAGCTGCTTCCAGTAAGCGAACTTGATTCAGTTCTGCCGGAAACAGATCTTCTTGCAATGAGCCTGCCCTCTACTGCGGAAACTCGCGGTATTCTTTCGCGTGAACGACTGGCTTTGCTTCCACAAGATTCATACATTGTAAATGTTGGTCGTGGTTCAGCAATTGATGAAGACGCACTTGCTGACGCGTTGGATAGCGGTCAGCTTGCAGGAGCAGCACTTGATGTGTTCCAGACAGAGCCGCTTCCAACAGACCACCGCCTTTGGAAAACAAAGAATCTTTTGATAACTCCACACGTTGCCGGGAATATGACTCTTGAACACACAAGAAACAAGAACGTGGCAATGTTTTTGGAAGACCTTAAAAATTTTACTGACGGAGTTCCTCTAAAATATCTTGTAGACAGGAAGCTTGGATATTAAGATTTATTGAAAACAAAAATCATGGTGTGTGAGCTTGGTGTGGGAAAAAACTTTCGATGGACAAAATCCCTTACGAATCAGTTGTTTGGAATAAAAAGTTTTCTCTTGACATTTTATATTTGATAAAATATAATTCGATTAAACATAATACATTGGAGGTAAATATATGGGATTTTATGATTACAAAGTTCAGACACCGGCAGGTGAAGATGTACCTATGAGCAATTTTCAGGGAAAAGTTGTTCTTGTCGTAAACACAGCTACAGGCTGCGGCTTCACTCCACATTACAAAGATATTGAAGAAATGTATGAAAAATATCACGACAAGGGCTTTGAAGTTGTTGATATTCCATGCAATCAGTTTGCAGGTCAGACACCCGGCACAGACGAAGAGATTCACCAATTCTGCACACTCAAATACAACACAAAATTT
>CACYCX010000062.1 GCA_902772975.1 uncultured Spirochaetaceae bacterium | reverse complement strand
GGACTTCTTGATTCTGTGGCAAAGGAAAAAACTGCACAATAAATAAACGGTGGCAGGAGACTGTGGCAATGAAAAGATCATGCTTTTTTAAAAAGATAATTTTCCTTGCTGCAATTACCTGCCTGTTTTTTTCGTGCGCGCAGGTTTCGGAAACTACTTCATTCCTTAACAAATTAGACGAAGCCGACAGGTATATTTCCCAGACACAGACTGATTCAGCGTTAAAAATACTTAAAAAGCTCGAAAAAAAAGCATTGAATCCGCTTTACGCAATCGGGCTTTACAGGCGCTACATGCAGTTAGGCGAGTCGGCAAGGGCAGAAAAAATCCTTACGGCCGCTTTAAAGCGTAACCCTGATAATCTTGAGCTTTGCGCAATCTATTCTTCGTTTCTTACAAGGAGAGGGCGGCTGGATGAGGCGTTTAAGCTTGCACGGCCGCTTGCCGGAACAAAATACGGTTCGATTTGTTCTGAGGTTTTTCTGCGCAAAATAATCAAGGATCATGATAAAAAAGACTTTTCGTTCTACGCATCAAAGGATTTTCTTCCGGTTTATTTTGACGCTTACAACGGCTCTCACGATAACGGCTGGCTTCGTAACGCGGCCGTCGTTCACCTTATAAACGGCGAATATGCTGATGCCGCCTCGCTTACGCCTTCCGACAAAAAAAGCGCTGCTGACGCACTTTTCTGGGCGCTTTCCTTGTACGATGCCGGAAAATACGGAGACGCCGCCGAAAATCTTTTGACATGCCGCTATCTTAGCGAACAGAAAAAATCAAGCGGTTCAGCTTTGGTCGACGATAACCTTACATATTACCTTCCTGAAAAAGGAGGCTTTTCTCAAATCGAAGTTTCATCGCTTCTTTCCGACTGCTATGTGTGCATGAATGAAGATGAAGAGGCACAGAAAATAAGGACGGAGCTCATTTCTTCACTTTCGCAGAGCAACGAAAAAAATACTGCTGACGAGGATAAGCTGCTTTCCGTAATTTATCTTAACAGCGCGCTCTTTTCGCTTTCCAGGGAAGATTATATCGGCGCACACAGAATGCTTACCTTTGTAGTAAACAAGTGGCCTGATTTTGTAAATGCGCTGGTCTGCTACGGAAACTTTGCCTACAATATGGCAATGCTTGAATTAAACGATCCGCTTACCCGTGCAGTTCGTGATGCCGGCGTAAAATCGCTTGATATGCGCCGCTTCGACGATTTACCGCGAATCCCTGTTACCGATGCAATTGCCAGGATTGGCGAAAGCCTTAAGCGCGCGAAAAATGATGTGCTTTATGTTGCAAAGCTTGATCTGGAAGATAAGATTTCTGAGGAAACTGACGACAGAATAAGGCTTTCAAAAATGTACCGCGTGCTTGAAAAAAACAGCATCGGTACCGATCAGTATCCGCCTGAGCTTACTCAGTACGCCGTTCACACGCTCCTGACGCTTGATAAGATAGAAGACGCCCACAGCATGTTCAAAAAATATCTTGCCTCGCGCGCGGACTTTGACAAATCAAGACCGTTTGGTGAACAGTGCGCGGAGAACCTGGACCGCCTGTATTTGTGGGAAGTTCAGTATGCGGCCTGGTTTGCTGCATACGAAAAAAATGCTACGCTTGCCAAAAGGCTTTATGAATATGCCGTATACGAAAACGGCTTTGCGCCTGAATCAAGCGGAACTGAAATTTCGCCAGACGCTGCTGTTTCTTCTGCAATCAATCTTGCGATGATTTATTCAAGCACAGGACTTTCTGACAAGGCGCTTGAGCTTTACGGAAAGGCATCCGGCCGCGCGTCTGATTTGTACACAAAGGCAGAAATTATGTATAGGATTGCATGCATTTATGTTTCAAAGGGAGAAACAGAAGCGGCAGTTCGTTCGCTGCAGTACTGCCTGTATTTAAATCCGGGTTATGCACATGCCCGGCTTCTGCTCAACAAAATCCGAAAATAAAACTGAAATCAACTGAACTTTAAAATAAAAAACTGCCCGGATTAAAGCAAAGTCTGATTTTATTCAGCTAAGCTTTGGCGGACAGCTTTGTACCAGAACCGGATTTTTTTGTTTCCGGTAAAATTTATTTTTCGATAACTGCGATAATGTCTGACATTTTTACGATAAGATATTCATCGCCATCAATTTTAACCTGAGTTCCTGAATACTTGTCGTACATAATGCGATCGCCTTTCTTTACTGTAACAGGATCCTTTTCTGTTCCCGGTCCGATTTCTTCAACGATTGCAGTCTGTGTTTTTTCCTGTGCTGCGTCTGGAATGATGATTCCTGATGCTGTCTTTGATTCAGCCTTTTCCGGTTTTACAAGAACTCTGTCTGCTAACGGCTTAACTTTCATATCTGACTCCTATGATAATAATTTTTAGTTTTGGACTGAATTTTTTTGTCCCTATATTGAATATAAGAATTATAAGTGCAATTCGTCAAGGAAAAAATAAAAAATCCTTCAAAATCACATCCCGTAAAAAACGCCGGATGGTGCAACTCCAGTCTGATTGAGCAGGCCGGCCGCCTTCACAAATCCCGCCGCCTTTACCAGTTACGGCTGTATAAAAATCACCGCGGCTGACACCGGAGGAATCTTAAGTTCCCCTGCATTTATCCGCGCGCCTCGTTTTGACGCAAAAATAATTTTTCCCTTTACAGCAGCGCTCTTTGCCTTTTTTTCAGATGCATCACCGGCACTTTTTATCACGCCGCCTTCCGCACTTTTTTCCATAAGCTTTTCCGCGTTGCTTTTCGCATTATTCGCGCCGCCGTCTTCTTCAATTAAACTTACTTCCTGCTCTTTGTCAGTCACATTAAAAAATACGTAGACCGTATCGCATTTTTCAGCAAGGGATTCGCCGTTCTTGCCAGCAGTGCCCGGCGCGCTCATTTTCCAGCTTATGATTTCCATATTGCTTGTATTGAACGGAGTAAGGCGGCCGTAACGGAGCGCAGGGCAACTGGTCTTAAGGTGAATTATTTTTTTGTAGTAAGACAGTATGGAATTTTTGTCGGATTCCTGCATTTTTTGCGGAACAGTATTCTTGTTGTATTTAGATTCAATCCATGATGCCTGCATGGCGTCTTTGCCCTGCGCGTCCCAGATAAAGGGAGTGCGTATCTGTTCATCGGGCTTAGCGCCGTTCATCGCAATTTCTTCGCCGTAGTAAATAAACGGAACGCCTTCCTGAAAAATATACATGGAAGACGCAAGCTTTATCATGTCAGGATTATTCTTTAACTGAAGCGCAAACCTGTTCTGGTCATGGTTTGTCAAAAAAGGCGCGTCAATGTATTCGGGATTTTTATCTGCGTACTGACAAAGGTCATTGTATATTCTTTTTGCAAGCGCGTTGTTTGGCGCGCTCTGATTTTTCACGGCATCGATTATCTGAGGTCCTATGTCAAAATGAAAGGTTGAAGGCAGTGAAGACATATAGTCCGCGCGGGTTCCCGTATTCTCCCAGACTTCACCTACAAGAAAGGCGTCGCTTTTAATTGACTTTACATAATTTGTAATTTCACGCCAGAAAGCCTTTGCCCGTTTTTGACCTGTTCTGTCATTTGAAGGAAGCTTTGCGGTATTGTAAATATTTCCGGCTGCATCAAAACGAAATCCCGCTACGCCCTTTGAAAGCCAGAAGCGCAGGATGTTTTTAAATTCCTCTCGCAGTTCCTTGTTGTCGTGATTGAAGTCCGGCATTTTTGGAGAATACAATCCTGAATAGTACAGGTCCGCATCATAATCTGAAACAGGCATGATTCCGCCATAGAGTTCTTTTAGGGAATCAATGCTGTTCCATACGCGGTGCTTCCATATTGAAGAAGAAAGGTTTATTTCTTTGTTTGAAAAATCCGTCCATCTGTACCAGTCGTGAGTTTTGCTTTCCTTTTGAATTGAAGAAATAAAGAAATTATTGTACACGGAAGAATGATTTAAAGGCATGTCGATGATTACTGAAATTCCACGCAGATTGCATTCGGAAACTAAATGCGCAAAATCCGCCATCGTGCCGTATTCAGGATTTACATTGTAGTAATCGTCAATGTCGTAGCCGTGGTATGAATGCGACGGAAAAATCGGAAGCAGCCAGATTCCTGTAATGCCAAGCTCCTGCAAATAATCAAGCTTTGCCGTAATGCCGTTAAAGTCGCCGATGCCGTCTGAATTTGAATCAGCAAAGGAGCGCACGAACAGACTGTAGTAAACTCCGCTTTCAGGAGAAGCCTGAACTGGAACTGTACTTTGCTTTTTGCATGAAAAAAGTGCCGCACAGAAAATCTGAGTAAATAAAAATTGTCGTAAAAGCTTCATTTTATTTTCCTTCGTCAATTTCCTTCATCAAAATCGCGGGTAATGTTTTTTATCCATTTTTTGCGTTTGTAGTGAACGACATTGAAAATCATTTTTTCCCATTCATCAAGATACATAATCAGGTAGACAATAACAGGCGGCAGTTTGAGGACAAAAGCGCATGCAAAACCGAGCGGCACCGACATGACCCACATGGCAAATGAATCCAGTAACAGCCCGAATTTAGCATCTCCGCCGGCGCGGAATACACCGCAGATTAAAACAGTATTTATCGCAGCTCCGATTATCGAAAGGCAGTTGATGTAAAGAAGCGGCGTAAGGTAAGCCTGTGCGCTCTGGTTCAAATCTGCTATCACAAAAAGAAGTGGTCTTGCAACTGCCATGACTAATGCTCCAAGCACGCCGGCCAGAATCGTGCTGCGTACAAGCCGCGACGCATTCCGTTCTACCAGATCAAGCTGGTTTGCGCCCATCTGTTTTCCAAGTACGATGGCGCCGCCGTACGCCATTCCAAAGCAGAGCACGCTTGCAAGATTGCGGACTACATTCACAACCGAATTGGCTGCGACAAGGTCAGATCCTAAATGCCCCATGATTACGGCGTACATCGACCAGCCGGCGCCCCATACAGCCTCGTTCCCGATTGCAGGAAGCGAGTAATGGATAAAGTCCTGTAACAGCACTTTGTTTTTCCTGAACAGCGTCGAAATCGTAAGGTGAATTTCCTTGACGCTTCCTGCCGCTGCGATGCAGATTGCAAGCTCGATTACGCGTGCGATTGTCGTAGCAAGGGCGACGCCTTTTACGCCAAGCTTTGGAGCCCCGAAAAGCCCGAAGATAAATACGGCGTTTAAAAGGATATTCAGAAGCAGGGCTGAGGTTGTAATTGCGGTTACGATTTTTACGCGCTCAATGCTTTTGAGGACTGCCTGATAAATCTGCGAGAAAGCAAGAATAAAAAATCCGATTCCTGCTATGCGAAGATAATCGCTTCCCAGTTCAATTAACCTAGTGTCGTTCGTAAAGATCTTCATGAGGAATTCCGGCGCAAAAAGCGAAAGGAGCGCGAACGTAAGGCCTACCGCACCGGAAAGCTTTGAGCCTATTCCAAAAATCGTTTCGATTGAGTATGTATCTTTTTTTCCCCAGTACTGTGCGGCAAGCATTACGACTCCCGAAGAAAGTCCGATAAAAAACAGAAAGAGGATAAACTGAACATAAGAGGCAAGGCTTACTGCTGCAATCGCGTCCTGACCTACATAGCCGAGCATGATTACATCGGCTGAACTGACGGCAGCGCTGATTAGATTCTGAAGCGCAATCGGGCCAACAATCGTAAAAAGCGATTTGTAAAATTCACGCGCTTCTTTTTTGCTTTCAATAAAATTCTGATTTGTCATAAACATAAGGAATATACTAGCAAAAAGTCGCGGTTATGAGCAACCGGAAAAAGAGCCGGGAAATCGCAGCCTGCAAACTGTTGAGTAAAATCAAGAAAATCGGTAATATCTTCTTATGAGTACTCAAAAAACAATAAACGAAGAAACGCTTGAAAACCTTCTCTATCTTTCACGCCTTTCTCCTGAAAGCACAAATCTTTCAATATTAAAGAAACAGGTTGATGAAATCGTAGGTTATTTTGAAATCCTTTCTAAATTTGACGACAGCGAAAACCCTTACGACGCATATCCGTCTACAGAATCTGACAAGCTGCGTGATGACGAAATCGTTGCCGGGCTTGATGTTCCGGATGTAAAGAAAGTTTCAAAGGACTTTATGGACGGCTATTTCCAGGTTCCAAAAGTTCTCGGCGAAGGCGCCTAATTTTTATACCGTTTAAAATCAGGAATACAATATGAATCTTAACATAAAAGCTACGCGTGAAGCGTTAAAGAACGGTTCTGTAACAAGCACCGCACTTGTAAAAAAATCAATTGATACTTTTGAAGAAGATAAAAAATCATCGTTGCCGCTGAATGCTTTCCTTGAGATGTACGACGATGCATTTTCAAAGGCTGAGGAAGCTGACAGGCAGATTACCTCTGCACGCGAAAAGGGAAGTGATGCGCTTAATGAGCTTTTTTCAAAAAAGCCGCTGCTCGGACTTCCGTTTGCAGTCAAGGATAATATTTCCGTTAAGGGAAAGCACCTTACATGCGCAAGTAAAATTCTTGAAGGCTATGTAGCTCCGTACAACGCAACCGTAATTCAGCGTCTTGAAGATGCCGGTGCAATTCCGCTTGGCCGTTGCAATCAGGATGAATTTGCAATGGGTTCGTCTACTGAATATTCAAGCTACGGACCTACACGAAATCCGATAAACAGGCAGTATGTTTCAGGCGGTTCTTCAGGCGGTCCTGCTGCGGCTGTTGCCGGAAACCAGGCATTGTTCGGACTGGGAACTGAAACAGGCGGCTCGGTTCGTCTTCCTGCAAGCTACTGCGGCGTATACGGACTTAAGCCTACATACGGCGTATTGAGCCGCTGGGGCGTAGTTGCATACGGAAGCTCTCTTGATCAGGTTGGAATCCTTGCTCATACACCGGGCGATATTGCCGAGACGCTTTCTGCAATGGCTGGCGAAGATTTTTACGATGATACAAGCGCCGACCTTCCTGAAAAGGCGCGGCTTTCAACACTCAGCGCAATGTCTGCCTCTGAGCTTTCTGCGCTTAAAATTGCAATCCCAAAGCAGTTCCTTGAAAACAAAGGACTTCTCCCGGATGTAGGCGTCGTTTTTGAACAGACGCGCAAATGGTTCCAGGATAAAGGCGCAAAAATCGATGAGGTTGACCTTCCGATTCTTGACGCATCAATCGCAAGCTATTATGTAATCGCCCTTTCAGAAGCTGCTTCAAACTTAAGCCGCTTTGACGGAATCCGTTACGGACGCCGCGTTGATACAGGCGAGGGCTATGACGAACTTTATGTTCACACAAGAAGCGAAGGCTTCGGACCGGAAGTTAAGCGCCGCATTGTCATCGGAAACTATGTTCTTTCCGAGCAGTTCTCCGGCGATACATATAAAAAAGGCATGACCGTGCGCGCAAGAATCCAGCGCGAAATCGCAGAGCTTTTCAAGAATTACGACATAATCCTCTGCCCGACATGCCCGACACCTGCATTTAAGCTTGGCCAGAAAGTAGACAATCCGCTTGAAATGTATTTAAGCGATTTATTTACGACTTTCGTAAACCTTGCGCGAATCCCTTCAATTTCTGTTCCGGCTGGAAGCAGCAGCGACGGATTGCCAGTCGGAATCCAGTTCGCAGGCAAGATGTTCAGCGAGGCAAAAATCCTTCAGCTTGCACAGGCTTGGGAAGAAGAGCACTCAGGCTGCGGCGTTCCTGTAAAATAAGCTCTTTGGAAGAAAAAAAAGTTTAAGGGAAAAAGAAACCT
>CACYCX010000061.1 GCA_902772975.1 uncultured Spirochaetaceae bacterium | reverse complement strand
TAAGGCAAATTATTTAAGATACTCGTCGAACTTTTTTATCCAGAACGGAAGGAATGCCGCGTCCTTTGATGAAGAAGAAATCGTCTTATTGTAAAGCGCAGTCATAGACTCTTCGGTCCATTCCTTTAATTCAGCCCAGTTTTTAGGATTAATCAGAACTACAGGAAGCGAAAGCGATTTAAAATATCTGTTCATCGCATTGTCTTCCACAATCGGCACAACGCCAAAATAAATCGCTTCCCATGTACGGTGACAGTCAAGCCCGTTTCCGGCAGGAGACGCCACAAACATAAAGCGCGACAAAGTCTTTCTGTAAATATGACCGCAAGGCTGCAAAAAGATCTGCTCTGCATTTTTATTTTTTGCAAGCGCCATAAAGCAAGGCGCACGGCTTTCAGGATTTGTAGCAAGCGAAAAGCCAAAAAGAATCTTAGGCTTTTTGGAATGATTAATAAGGCGCTTGTTCTTAAAGTCGCGCACAGTTCCCGCGTTGTGCCTCCACGCATCTTCAAGTCCGATCGGAAGGCATGTAACCTTATCTGATTTTAATACAGAGTTCTGCGCAAACCAGTGAAGCACCATCGGATTATCAGCAATCTTTTTATGGAAAGCGCCCTTTATGTTTACATCGCCCTGATGAGTAACAAGCACGAACGGAACTTTAACAGACGGAAGCACATCCTGAACAAAGCCCTCAAGCTTCCAGGAACTTACAAATACAAGCGGATGCTTTCGTCCGGCGTCAATCTTTGAAACCGAAAAAGAATTTATGTCAGAAGAAGAACACAGCAAAGTTTCATCATACAAAAAATCCGCTAAAAGGCGGTAAGTATCGCCCGACAAAAACGGCTTACTCGAAGGGCGGCGCCGTAATTTCTTATTAAGAAAGCGGCTTAAATCGTCTTCAAGGTCAAAAGGAATGTTTTCAAGATGATATTTTACCGGCATAAAAATTCACGCTTATTTTTCTTCAACAAGAAGGCTTTTAAAATTCGTAATGTAATCGATGAACGAAGCGTATGCGGCAATCACGCTCAGAACGGCAAGCACGGTAACAGCAACCTTGAAGCCGCCTGCAAACGAAGGAACCTCACCCGTAACGCGCGTAACGCATTCAACAAGCAGCGCCACAAAGCCTGTAACGACATAAAGAACCGTCTTGAACTTTCCGCCTTTGCGGGCCGCAATCGCAACGCCTTTTTTGGCAGCGACCATACGGATAAAGTTCATCGTAAATTCCCTGTAAATAATCAGAATCAAAAATGCAACATGAAAGTAACCGGAAAACGCAAAGCAGGCAAAAGTCGTAAGGTGCTCGATTACATCTGCAAAAGGATCAAAGAGCTTTCCAAAATCGCTGACCTCATTCGCCCTTCTCGCCGAAAAGCCGTCAAGAAAATCAGTAAATTCCATAAAGGCTAAAAGCGGAATCAAAACAAAGCCCGTTATCTTATTGATTAAAGTTATCTGAATTGAAGTGTTTGTAAGCCAGATTGGAAGAAAATAAAGGATAAAAAACACCGGTGATAAAACTACGCGGCACAAAGTAAATTTATTGGAAAGTTTCATATATATGAGTATACAAAGTTCACATTATCCTTTCAAGCACAAGTGAATGATTTTTGCCCGCAGCCTGAATATTGATATTGTACAGCGCCGGAACTACAGCCTCGCGCTTGATGACAGTACGGGTAACGCACGGAGAAGAAAGAGCCTTTTCGTAAAAGCCCATGAGAAGCTTTAACCTGCCCTTTGATTCTGAAGACAAAATTTCGTTTTTAAATTCAACGGCCTTGTGGTTTACTAAAGTTCCGTCTGAAAGCGAAACAGTGCCGCCCTGAGCTAAAGAGGCATCCTTTACGGAAGAGATTCCGCACGGCTTGTACCATACGCGCGGCAGGAAAAATAAAAACTCATCCGGCATCGTATACCAGACAAAATCGATTGCGCAAAGATTTTCCGCATCACCAATCTCTCTGGCCGCCTGAAAGCTTTCCTTTCCTATCACGACTGAATCACTGCCCACAGAAAGCGGTATAACAGCCGGCCTCATGTCAAAATCCTTGTACAGCAAAAATCCCAGGGCGCATGTCGAGGCAATATAAACAGTTACAAGAACCGGCAGCATTATCTTTAGCGAGGCGGCCGCCAGAACGCCTAACGCAAAGTACAGCGCTATCCAAAGATACTTCTGGTGCACCAGATCTGTTATGTACGAGGCAGATTCGATTTTGATAAGGAAAATCGCCATAAAGGCAATCGCAGCACTTAATAAAAGAAGTGAAAGCGAAAGCCTGAAGCGGTAATATTTTCTGTTAAACAGTTTACCGGCCAGAATACACAAAAGGCTTCCGAAAAATCCGCCGGTAAAAAGAGAACAAAGATAAAAGAAAACAGGCTCAGAAACAATCATTATTGATATGTCTTAAAATCCTGTACAACACTGATTACAGACTCAATCTCATACTCAGGATGAAGCTTTCTTGCAAGAATCAATGCCTTTTCAACGATTGCATTCGAGTCTGCCACACCCTGAAGTATGATTTTTCCATTATTGACTACAGCGTGAAGGAAATTAATGTTTACCTTATGCTCAAAAACAAGGCTGTTTACAAGATTCTGGGCCATCAAAAGCTCCTGAATTTTTTTCTTGCCCTGCTCTTCCTTTTCCGGGGTAATAAATTTCTTTACGACATCAACAATCACGTCGCTTGCCGCATCAACATCCATAAGCGAAGTATTAATCGTCATATGATAGTGCGACGGATCATGAGGGTTGATGTTGAAAAAGCTCTTGTGGAAGCCAAGCCTGTTTGTCTCGCTCTCGTCAATACGCGCCTGAGCCTGCTTGTCATTCCAGTCGAATTCCTTTTTAAGGCGTTCAAGCCGTGTCTTATCGTCAGCCACAAACCTGAATGAAACGAGGTTCGGAAGCTCGTCAAGGATAAAGCGTGCGCCTCGTCCAATCAAAACGCAGTTTCCTTCCGCTGCAACACCTAAAATTGCGGTCAAAAGGTAATCAAGATATTCATCGCGCGCATTTGCAAGTGAAGCAAAAAATCCGGGCTTTCGTTCATCATATTTTTCAAGCTTGCTCTCAGGAAATCCCAGCTCAACAATCTTGCGTTCAATCTCCTTGCGGTCAACAAAAGTATATTTTAACTTGCGTGCTACTTCCGCAGAAATTTCATCACCTAAAGCTGCAACCTGTCTTGCCATTGTAATTACTGCCATAAATTCCTCCTAAACTCAGCGTTAGCTGCGATGCAGGAAGCATCGAATCGCAGTTTTGCCATCGGCAAAATCTGCAATGATAAAAAGTACAGGGATGTACTTTTTATCATATCCTCCTAAAACTCAGCGTTAGCTGTGATAAAACCAAAAAAAATTTGTGCTTTAAATCAAATTTGTTTATTATAGTAGAGAGCGTTATTAAAATCGTCTCTTTAAACTATAAAGCCAATCAAAGTTTCTGTCAAAAGGATTTTTTTATGGAAAACGCAGTTTTTTTAGGTGAAAATTCAGATTTGCTGAGTGAATCGGATAAAAAGCTTTTATGGAAAGAAAACGGCCGCAAACCCCTGTTGCAAACGCCTGTCCTTAATGTTACGCAGACCGAAAGTACATCTTCTGACGGCCTTACCGGAAATTACATCGTGATGGAAGCCCGCGACTGGGTCGTAGTAATTCCGGCGCTTGATGATGATTTTATCATGGTTAAGCAATGGCGCCACGGCTCTTCCTCACTGTCCGTCGAGTTCCCGGGCGGCGTCATAGAATCAGGCGAAAATCCTGAAACCGGTGCCGAAAGGGAGCTTTTGGAAGAAACAGGCTATAAAGCCGGAAAGCTTGTGCATTTAGGCACGATGAGCCCCAATCCGGCTCTTTTTTCAAACCATGTGCATTTTTACGCCGCCCTGGAACTCTCCGATACCGGAAAGCAGTCTTTAGACAGCGATGAATACCTTAATGCATTCAAAATGCCTAAAAGCCGTGTCTTTTCGGAAATGGGAAGCGGACTTTTTCAGCATGCGCTTATGGCGGCAGCACTTGGCCTTTACCGCGAAAAAATCGGAAAATAAAAAAAACTCATGCGCCGTAATAAAAAAGCCCCGGAAGCATTTTCCAGGGCTTTACCATTATAAATTACAGAACCAGATTATTTACCTGCGTTAAACGGCTCGTAATCCTTATCCTTTGCCGGGCTGTAAGTTCCTTCGCGATACTCACCTGAAATGCTCGGAATCTCCATTTTCATTCCAGGAAGAATCAGGTTAGGATCATTTGGCCTTGGCATCTTTGACTTGTTCTTCTGATAGAGGTTTTCCCACAAAAGCGGATTGTTGTATACATACTTTCGGCCGCTTATGTTCCAATAGCAGTCTTTTGTATCTGCCCAGGGGCGAACAACATAGAACTGCGGAAGCGGAGTTACTTCGCGTACACCGTCAAGTGCCGAAAGAACCTGCTTTGCATACTGACCTGCAGAAGTATAATCCTCGTTTTCGTAAGAAGATTTTGCGTTAGAAAGAGCCTGTTCGCCCGCACTATAGGCAAGCGGGAAGTTCTTGTCAGCATTGATGCTCTTTGCCCAATCCAGCTTCTTCTGAGCATCCGCCAGCGCCTTGTCGGCCTCTGATTTAGCAAGCATTTTTGCGATAAATGCCTTTGAAAGCTCTGCGTTTTCAGCAGCCTTTGCTGCATATTCCTGTGAAAGGTCATATTCACCGGCATCAAGGGCAGCCTCTGCCTTTTTTTCGTATTCATCAGCAAGGCGCTGGTATGTATTGTTCTTGTAGCTTGCCGCAAAAAGCGAAATGCAGGCAAAAGAAATTACAATAATCGATAATGCTTTTTTCATTATTTGCCCTCCTTTTCGGCACGCTTGTCAAGCTCGCTTTCTGATTCAACTTCGATAACAGCGTCATCCGGATTAGCAAAGGAATCCTTTTCAAGAAGTATAGTTCCTTCCTCTTCAATTCCCTCAACTGCTTCTTCACCAAGCGGCTTTTCAACATCAGCTTCGGCAGCATATTCATCAGCTTCCTTTATCTTTGCCTTTGCCTCATCGATAGCCTTCTGTGCGGCAGCACGCTTTGCAGAAACATCGGCATAAAGAGCTGCAAACGACTCATGTGCCTTCTTGTATGAATTGTAAGCTTCTTCAGGATTCTTTGTTACATAGTGTGAATCCCCCTTCTTGATAAGCTCGGCATACTCAGTATATTCAGCCTTTCTTGCAATCTGAGCCTTTACAGAATCAGCGTTCTTTTTTTCCTGAACTGCAAGCTTTCTTTCGCTGTCAGCAAGCTTTTTGTATGCAGTAAAGAATACGGCGTAGTATGAATCATACATTTCGCCTGCTTTTGAAAGAAGTGATTTTCCGTCAGCGCCGTCAGAAAGCAGCTTGTTGAATTCATCTTTTGCATTTTCGCCCTTATCATAAGAAGCGCGGTCGTTATCGGCAAGCTGTTCCGAATCAATTCTTTCCTTAAGCTTTAATGCCTTGCTGGCTTTTGCAAGCGCATCGTATTTTGCCTTTATTTCCTTAAGCTCACCAGAATGATCTTTTCCGTCATTTGCACTGCGGATTGTCTCAAGCTGTGAATCAAGAGCAGCAAATGCATCTGCAAAATTCTTATCGGCTCCGCTTGCAATTGCTTCATTTCTGGCTGCATCAGCCTGTGAAAGCGCGTCGGCAAGGTCACCATTTCCATTATCTTCCTGCGGAATTTCTTCGGCAGTAACTTCTTCTGATGTCTGATCAGCAACTGTTTCAGTCGTTTCTTCGGCAGGAGTTTCTACATCGGTTGACTTACATGACACAAACGAAAGCGCAAGTGCCACACAACCGAGGAGCAAAAACTTTTTCATCGCATTCCCCCATGTGATAATAATAATCCACCCTAATTATATGCGAATTCTGTTAAGGCAACAATCATTTTTTTTGATTTTTACGGGATTTTTTTGAAAAACAGATGTATGATATAGAGAGAAAGGAGATTTTCAAATGGATAATGAATTTAAATTCTCGATTGAAGAATCAATTGCCGTAATCTCACAGGGAAACGGCGGCTGGAATCTCGAATTGAATAAAGTTTCGTGGGGCGGCCGCGATGCAAAATACGACTTACGCATCTGGTCGCCTGACCATCAGAAAATGAGCAAGGGCCTTACGCTCACTAAAGAAGAGCTTATCTCGCTTCGGGACAAGCTTCAGACACTTTCGCTGTAATCCTGGATTTTTGCGCCCTTCTTAATGATTATCGAATAAACAAGCATTTCAAGCACGGTATCACTGAGCGACCGTCCGCCCGACCTGAGCTCCATATCGGTTGAAGCAAGGAGCGCCGTTATAGCGGCCGCCTGACCGGGTGTCCATACCTGAGCCGCCCTCTGATACTGCTTGCGGGCAATACTCGAAGTAAAGCCGTTCGACTTAAGCGAAGCTTCATCTCCAAGCCCGCCCGCCATAAGGGTGTGCCATGTACATAACCGGCGGAAGCAGAAAGTAAGTCCTGCTATTATTGCGACAGGCGCAGATTTGGAAAGCAGGAGCTTCTGTAAAATTTCAAGCGAGTTTTCAAGGCGCTCGGGTGCGCCTTTCGTGTTATCCGCCATCGCATCAAATAAAGTAAACGGTGACTCGGTGCGGTTATGGGCAACAATCGCGTCGACTTCCTTTTCGGTAATTTCAGTACCTTTTTCAAAACAGGCAAAAAACCGCGAGCATTCGTTTCTTAGCGCTTCCGTATTGTTTTCTACAAGATCCAGAAGTTCTTCGCATGCAGAGTCAGTTACGGAATAGCCGTTTTTCCTGAAGAAATCCTTTATCCACGGAATTTTACGGTTCTCAAACATTTCCCAGAATATTCCGCGGTTTTCTTTGGGAACAAGCTTTTCTAATTTTGAATCGACGCTGATTTCGTCTGAGACAAGGATAAGCACGGAAGAACCGGAATCAGACTTTGATTTGACGGAATTAAGCCATGCCGATATCTGTTCAATATCAGCCTTTTTCTTTATCACTTCCGCTCCCCTGTATATTACGCATGTAGCTGCGGTAAAAAGGGAGTCGGTAGCAAGAACTTCAAGCGCGCCCTCTATTCCCGTTTCAACGGAGTAAAAAACATAATCTTCAACAGCTCCGTATTTTTTGCGCATTGCGTCCTTTACGGCAAGAACGGCTTCGTTGCGCAGTCCAAATTCCGGACCGGTGTACAAATAGATTGGCGCGCTCATTCTTAATATGTCCGGACAAGATTTGAAAGGACACCGACGATGCGGACATCCTGACAATAAATTGCCTGATACGAAGGATTTTCAGGCTGAAGCCTTATGCGTGAATCCTCACGGAAAAATCTCTTGAGCGTAATTGCATCGTTCAAAACTGCAACGACAATCTGACCGTCACTGGCATCTGATACCTGCTCGATGATTGCAAGGTCGCCTTCAAGGATTCCGGCGTTTATCATGCTCTGGCCGCGTACGCGAAGTGCAAAATATGTCTTTCCAGGGCGGACAAACGGTTCTGTAAGCGTAACATATCCGTCAAGATTTTCTTCACAAAGAAGAGGCTTACCGGCTGCAATTGAGCCGACAAGAGGAACCTTTGAAACATAAAGCTCCGGCTCCTTGCGGTTTTCGTCAATAAGAACCCTGATTGAGCGGGATTTCTTCTGAACCTGCGAGATGTAGCCCTTTTTCTGAAGTGCGGCAATATGGTCCTGAACCGCGCGTATAGAAACTCCAAAATGTTCTCCGATTTCGCGAACTGTCGGAGGATAAGAATTTGCTGTGGAATAACTTGAAATAAAGTTAAGGACTTCTTTCTGCCTTGCTGTTATTTCCTTCATGAGCACCTCCTATTCTTCTTCAAATTTGCTGTCAAATAGCTTTTCTATAGCAAGGGCGGCATCCTTTTCGTCGTCACCCTCTACCTTAAGCGTCATTGTAGTATTGTATCCTGCGGCCATTGTGATTACGCCCATAATTGACTTGGCATTAACAACGATGGAATCTTTTTCAAGTGTAATCTCGCTGTTAAATTTGTTTGCCAGCTGTGCAATCAAAGAAGCAGGCCTAGCATGAATTCCAGCCCTGTTCTTTACCGTAAGAATTTTCTCAACCATAACTAAATTACCTCCAAGTAATTTCTATATAAACAGCATCTCGCAAATTAAAAATTTCCTAGTAAGCATCTTCCGTGCTATAGTAGGCTGCCTGAGCCTCGCCCGTTTCGATCCATTTAAGGACATTCTGATTGAAGTTGCGGGCAGAGTCGTATCCCATCTTCTTAAGCCTTTCGTTCATTGCGGCCGCTTCTATGATGATTGGAAGGTTTCGGCCAGGCTTAACCGGGATTTCTATCGCAGGAATATTTACGCCAAGGATTTCAACCATTTTCTGATTTGTTCCAAGTCGGTCATAAACTTTATTCTGGTTCCATTCTTCAAGTTCAACTATAAGCTGGATTTCTTTCTGTTCCCTGATTGCACCGATTCCGTAAAGCTGCGAAATATTTATGATTCCCAGTCCGCGGATTTCCATGTGGTGACTTAAAAGCGCATTTGCACCGCGTCCTAAAATTGTATTGCCGTTTACGCACCTGATTTCTACGATATCGTCTGCTACAAGGCGGTGTCCGCGTTCAACGAGCTCAAGTGCAGTCTCGCTTTTTCCGACGCCTGAATTACCGCTGATAAGGATACCTTCGCCGTAAACCTCTACAAGAACGCCATGCATTGTTTTGTGCGGCGCAAACTGGTTTGAAAAAAGCCTGTTGAGGCGGCTGTTAAATTCGGAGCTTTCAAGATCCGTTACAAGAATCGGACAGGATACTTCCTCGGCTATTTCGATGAACGAAGGCGAAGGCTCGCGGTTATTGCTGAAAATGCAGCACGGAATATCGTATGAAAAGAAATGTCTGATTGTATCTGTTTTTGCTTCGGCGGCAAGCTTCTGAAGATAAGCTGTTTCGCCACGACCAAAAAGCTGAACACGGCGGAAGGCAAAGGCTTCGAAAAAACCTGACAAAGCAAGACCCGGGCGGTTAATTTCCGGAACCGTAATTACACGGTTAAGACCGCGGCGTCCTGCGATGCATTTTATGTTCATGGAGTTCCTGCCTATCAGGTTTGCATTCAGAAGGTCAAGAACCGTAAACTCCTTTTCAGCCATAGAAATACTATACACATAACATAGTTTTTTTTCAATAGTTTTTTGTAATAAAAAACCGGTTGTGCAAATCACATAAATGCAACCCGCACAAGCCGGCTTTTAATTCAAACTTAAAAATGCATTTCAAGCTGAAATCAAATTCAGCTCAGAAGTAAAATTTTATTTTTCCTGAACCTTGTCTTTTTCCTTCTTAATCTTGTTGTCAAGAACATCCATAACCTTGTTGAGCGCTGCCGCAAAATCAAAGTCCTCGCCCGAAACATGAGCCTGTGCACCCCAGCGGAAATTTACAGTAATATCAAAAACATAGCTCTTGTCGAATTTTACCTTAAGGATAAGGTCGATGATCAAATCCTCTGCATATCCGATCCTCTTAAGCTTTTTTTCTATCATTTCCGACTGCTTCTGCTCAATTTCAAAGCCTACTGCGGTTACATTTGTTGTCATATTAATACCTCTCTTATATTTTTAAGGGAACACGCCCGGCACTCCCCTGCCCCGTTTTCAGAGCCTATAAAAAGTATACTATCAGAACTTCCAAAAGTCAAAAAATCTTTTTTAGCCATTAATTTCTGACATGTAGACAATGCAAGAATGAGAAACAATTTAATTCTTAATGAAAAGGAGACTTGTGCGTATGACAAAATACGAAAAGGCAATGCTTGTAACTGCGATTTTAGGATTAGTTATAAATGCACTGACTCTCTTCAAAATTCTGTATAAAAGTCAAGGTTAAGGGCTGCCACGCTTTTAATCAAAAACGCCTGTTAATCAAACAGCTTCCGGCATTCAAGGTAGAATCGCTTTTCGTCCGCTTCGCCCATAGAAAAGCTTTTGCGTGGAAGCGGTCCGCGCCCGCTAATCGTTGCAAAGAAGCTGTCCTTTGCTACAGGCGGTAAAAGCAGCCCCAGCGCACCGTTTGAGCCAAGACGCATTACTTCATCCTCACCGTGAATATAATCAATTTCAATTTTTTCCTTATTTCCAGCTGCGTTTTCAGAAG
Organism: uncultured Spirochaetaceae bacterium; assembly: GCA_902772975.1. Classification (GTDB taxonomy): domain Bacteria; phylum Spirochaetota; class Spirochaetia; order Treponematales; family Treponemataceae; genus Treponema_D. Next base: position 17,941 of record CACYCX010000061.1, on the reverse strand, counting down.
CGATGAACTTATCAAGGCAAGGCTGAAGGGCGCTTACTGCAAGATCCGTTACAGGCGTATCAAGGAAAATATAATTCATTTCGACATTTGATTTATAAATAAAGCCGAATCCCGCCTTTGAGTTCCTTACTTTTTCTGCAAGGAGTTTTTCTGATTCAAGCTTTACAATGTTTCCGCCAAGATTTTTCTGAACAAAATCAAGAACGGCCTTTCCGTCAGCGTTAAAAAGAACGCGGTGAATAGGTTCAAATGTAAGGCCCGTGTCGTAAATATTTACGATTTCAACAAGTGCATATCGTACCGGGCTTTCTGAAATTTCCTCATCGGATTTTCCTTCAGCCAAAAGCTTCTGCTTGTATTCGTTCCAGACTGTTTTTGCAGTTGCAAGCGAATGGTTTCCGTCTCCTACCGCAAAAAGGAAAGAAGTTTCTTTTCCCTGAACAGTTGCTTTTCCTGAATTATAAAGCTTTTCAAGTCCTGCCGTTACCTGCATTACAGCCTCGTAACTTTTTACAGCCCAGCCCTTTATGCTTCCGCCGTTTTTCATCAGGTCCCCTTCATAAAGCGGGGCATCCTTTTTTGCAAGCTCGCCGGTTTTTTCTACAAGCGCGTGATCAGGATCGTTTACCAGAAGCATTATGTGAGGGCTTTCAAGCGGGGCACCGTTTCTGATTTCCATGCGAGGCGGGATCCGTTCAAGAATAGTTGCTTCAGTTGCTCTTGTGAGGGCGGTTGTAAAAGGTTTCCAGTCATATGTTTCAAGGTCAAGCGCAACTACAAGACCATGACGCACCCGTCCGAATCCAGTGGTGCGTTCAATATAAACAAAAGATTTTTCCGGTTCAGAAAAAACGCCGTCTGAAATATACTGACGCATTACTGACTTGATTTTTTTAATTCTTTCAGATTTATCGCTGTCCTGAAGGTAAACCTCCGGAAGTATTATGTTGAGCGCTGACGGTTTTGTTCCTGCTGTTTTTTCTACATCCTTCCAGTAATTTCTGTCCTGTGTGTACTGGTCGCATGCTACGACTGACCATGTTGAAGTGTCGATGTTTTTTGGAATGAGTATCTCCGGAATTGAAATTCCATATTTTTCAAATGTGTTCATAAAAATAATATACTCGTTCGCGTGATTTTGTGCTATAGTTTTTATATGGCAATGAAAATATCTCAGGTCCAAAGAGCAGCACAGACTCAAGTACAGCGGATGAGCGCAAAGCAGATTCAGACGATGAAGCTTTTGTCGCTTGGAACCGCTGATTTGCGGCGTGAGATATACGAAGAGGTTCAGAAAAATCCGGCCCTGGAACTTGAAGACGATTCTTATTCCATGCAGTATTCAAAGCGTGATTATTCAGGAACGCATGAAGGCTATGCGACATCTTCAGGTGAAGAAAAATCTCAGGCATATCAGGAATCACTTGAGCGTATCGTAGATAACCGCCGTTCGCTTTCGGATGCGCTGCTGGAGCAGCTTTCGCTTTTAAAGCTTTCTGAAAAACAGGAAAGCCTCTGCACCCGCCTTATTCATAATCTTGATGAGCACGGATATTTTGTGCTAGCACCGTTCAGTCTTCTTAAGGAAGATGAAGATAAAAAGCTCCTTTCTGAATGCCTTAAGATTTTGCGCGGATTTGAGCCCGTCGGAATTTTCTGCAGCAATATAGAAGAAAGCCTTTTGATTCAGGCTGAAGCACAGGGACAGGCGACTCCGCTTGTAAGATTCATTCTTTCAGGACGGCTTGATTTTCTGAACCCGCCCGCGCCGGAAAAAGTTAAGAGAAAGCTGCTTGCTTTTTACAAGGAAAAACAGAGCCTTGCTTTTTCCAATGAAGATTTTTCTTTTTTAAAGGAACTTTCTGACAGTCAGATTGAACAGGCTGTCCTTACGATAAAAGCGCTTGACCCGTATCCGGCGCGGAATTATTCGGTTGAGGATGCACCATATATTGTTCCTGATTTATATGTTGACGGAACCAGCGATTTTACTGTGCGTCTTGCAAAGGATACGCTTCCGCGCGTTGTTTTAAGCCGCGATGCAATGGAATTAAAAAAAGCCGGAATGGGCGAAATAGTAACGGGCGCGCAGGGCTTTCTGGATTCACTCATGTACCGGAAAAATGCGCTCCTTGAGTGCGGCATACTGCTTACTCAATTGCAAAAATCATTTTTCAAGGACGGCCCCGGAAACATCGTTCCGTTAAGGCAGTCTGATGTTGCAAAATCTCTAAGAGTCCACGAAGCTACTGTTTCCCGGATTGCAAACGATAAATACCTTCAGTGCAAATGGGGCCTTTTCCCGATTAAATACTTTTTCTCAAATTCGATTGCCGCACCTAAGCCGGCCGGACTGGTTCAGGAAGTTGCGCGAGCGGATGGTACAATCAGGACTGATCCTCAAATGCCGGAGGATAACGGAATGCCCGTCGCTGATACTTCACGCGAAAAAGTCCTGTTTGAAATAAAGAAAATTCTTGAAGAGCATAAAAATGATAAGAAAGCGCTTTCGGATCAGAAAATTTCTGACGCGCTTTCAGAACGCGGAATCAGAATAGCACGCCGCACCGTCGCCAAATACCGCTCGCTTATTTCCGTCGATTCCTCGTACAACAGGTAAAGATTTTTGATAAGCCGCGTACCCGATCAGTAAGCCTGTTTGATTAATCAGCCTTAATCTTGACACCCGCGGAGATTTTCTGATATAGTAAGAAACACGCCGGAATGGTGGAATGGTAGACACGACAGACTCAAAATCTGTTGCGGGCAACCGTGTGAGAGTTCAAGTCTCTCTTCCGGTAAAGTAAGCGCTTTCATATTTGAAAGCGTTTTTTATTTTAAAACAACCTGGATTTCTGAACAAGAGACTTGCACTCTAGCCGCTGATTTTCTTAATCAGGCAATAATAAATCGGGCCGGCGCCTTTTTGGGCATCAGGCAGAATATGAAATCCGTACTTTGTCTTTTCCGCTTCAGGAAGAACGCAATCAGAAAGCTTTGTGTCAGACAGAATTTCTTTTTCATCGATATAATCTGACGGATTTTGTATGCTCACGCTGTCCTTGAATTTTTTTAAAAGCTTTTCGATTACATCATCATTTTCAGAAGTCGAAAGCGCGCATGTAGAATAAAGCAGAAACCCGCCCTGATTTAAAAGCCTGAACGCACTTGAAAGCAAAGCCCATTGTGCAATAGAAAGCGTTTTTATTCTTGCAGGCGACCATTGCCCTAAATATTTTTCATCGCACAAAACATGCCGTTCGCTGGAACAGGGCGCATCAAGAAGAATCCTGTCATAACTCAAACCGGCCTTCTGGCACAAAACGGCGCCGTCACCGCATGTCACGCAAACCCGCTCGCGTACATCAGAAGGAAGATGCTCGTCGCATACCTTAAAAAGCCGCTGCTTTCTTTCAAAGGAGCGCTCGTTGGAAACAAGAGACGCATCACAATCCATAACACGAGCCAGCACAAGCGTTTTTCCACCGGGCGCCGCGCACATATCAAGAATATTTTTTGCGCCCTTCAAAGGCAATGAAACAGCCGCCTTAATGCTTGCTGCATCCAGATAATAAGTGCGTTCTCCTCCGGCGTTCAAGGGAACCGGCTCTGATTCTTTTAAAAGCGATTCCTTCAAGCCCGCCCAGCGGTCTCCATAAAGGGCGCTGTAATATTGTTCAAATGCCTCTGCGCCATGCAAAGTCTTCTTGTCTTTTTTACTCATAGACGCCCCACTGCCCTAAGCTCGCTTTTATCCGCTGTAGGAAGAAAATATTTTTCGTAAAATTCAGTATTGCGCGTGCGCTCATTTTTAAATTGAATAAGGCGCTGCTTTCTTTCAATATCAGAATCTGGAATTTCAGAAATCCTTACAGAAATATTTCCGCCATCATAAACATATTCAAGAATTCCTTTTGAAATCTTCCAGCAGATAATACGACGGATTGCCTTATCAATTTTGCTTTTAAGTTCAAGATCACTTCCGTAAAGGCGGCGCACAATCATATATTCATTTATAAAACGCTTTTCGCTCATCATTATGCAGTCGATTCCGGCGCGGAGAGCCATGCGAACGGCAAGCTCAGGCGGGTAGCCGTTTTTTTCAAGGGCAGCCATAAATATATCGTCAGAAAAAACAAGGCCGTCAAACGAAAGCTGATTGCGCAAAACATCATTTACCCAGAACTCGGAAAGACATGATGGCGTCATCTCCGCGCCGGATAACGGAACGCCTTCTGATTTTTGTGCGCCGCCGGATTGTGTCATGCGGTCTGATTGCGATATCGTGCAGATGGCGTGGGACATCAAGACAGCGGAAGGCTTTGCTTCAAGCACATTCTTAAACGCATAAAGCAAATCATCTTCAAAAAAGCTTTTGTCAAATTCAATCCGCGGAAGTCCGATATGCGGATCAACATTAGAGTTTCCCGGAAAATGCTTTACTACAGAACCCACGCCATTATTCTCGTATGCAGATACAGCCGCCTTCCCGTATTCCGAAACTGCGCTTTTATCTCCGTAGCCCCTGCCGTCCAGAAACGACGCATTATCATCAGTAACGATTTCTGCAACAGGAGAAAGGTTAAGCTCAAAGCCAAGAGATTTAAGCTGGACAGCATTCATCGAATAAAGCTCGTATGCTTTTTGCGACGATATGCATTCTGCTACACGCGCATTTTCGGGAAGCGCGCCTGCAATTTTTCTGAGCCTGTTTACATAGCCGCCCTCGGCATCAAGCGTAAGGTACGGCGGAACAATATTTTTGGAGTACGCAAACTCTTTTACCGAATTCGTAAAACCAATTATCGTCTCGGGATTATCAGAAATATTAAACGAGAAAAAAATATAACCGCCGGGAACAAGAGGGCGGCCGTCCTGCATTTCAACAAAATAGAATTTTTCGTTTCCCTCAAGGTTAATCAAAAAAAGCTGGCTTATTTTTTCCTGAAGTGAAAGGCTTTTTATAAAATCATCAACTGCGCTCTCTTTTTTATTTTGTGAATCAATTACAAACTGATGTGCGCTTCTGGCCGCTTTTCTGTCAACAGCTTCCCTTGCTTCAATTTTTTTATTCCTGCATGAAATAAGAGAAAAAGCTGTTAAGAAAAGAACGGCTGCCATATTAATGACAGCCGCGCGTTCAAATGACTTCACCTTTTAAACCTATAATGCCGGTGGAAGAAGTGCAGTCGTAAACCACGGAACATATGTTATCAAAAGCAATACGCCAAGCTGAACAAGCAGGAACGGGAGCACGCCCTTAATAACCTCGGACACAGGCTTTTTGAATGTATACGATGAAATGAACAAATCCATTCCGACCGGCGGTGTAAGGAATCCGATTGAAAGATTCATCAGGAATATTACGCCAGCCTGAACTACAGGAATTCCATATGCATTTGCGCTGTACAAAAGAAGCGGCGAAATAATCAGAATCGCCGAGTACAAATCCATAAGGCATCCTACAACAAGCAGGACAAGGTTCATCAGAATCAGGAACAGATATTTATTGCTTACATATGTCGTAATAAATTCAGTTACTGTTTCAGGAATGTTTGCGTCCTGCATAAAGTATGAAAGACCTGCTGCAGCACCGATAATGAACAGAACGCCTCCCGATACAGGAACGCTTTCCGCAACGACTCCGGCAGTTTCCGTGAAAGAAAAATCCTTTCTGAAAAACGCAGCAAGACAGAATGCATAGATTACGGCAAATGATGCAACCTGGAAAAGATTAAAAAAGCCTGTAAAATATGTAAGGCAGATTAATATCGGAAGCAAAAGCTCAAGTATGCATTCCTTAAACGCCTTGCCTATTTCAGAAATTGAAAAAGGCGCGCGGTTTTTGTTCTTATCATAAATGATTCCAAGAACAATCATCGAAAGCGCAAGAAGGGCACCAGGCATCAATGCACCGATAAAAAGATTCGTTACGTCAAAGCCCGGCTCGAACTGCGTGATTACAGTATAGTTTGCCGTAGCATACATAATGATTGCAACACTCGGCGGGAACAAAAGTCCGATTGCCCCGGAAGAAGTAACGAGCGCTTCTGCCCTGTTTTTTTCGTATCCGGAACCAGTAAGAATCATTCCAAGAAGCGAGCCGAGCGCAAGAATCGTAACGCCCGAAACTCCTGTGAACGTAGAGAAGAATGTCATTACAACTACAGTTGCAACAATCGTGCCGCCACGGAACCAGCCGAACAATGCGCGGAAAAGATTTACGAATCTGTCCTTTGCACTTCCGCGCGCAAGGATATAACCAGCAATCGTAAAAAGCGGAATCGCCGCAATGCTCTTGTCACTGAGCTTGCTGTATGCTTCAAGCGGGATGACGTCAGTATATCCGCCTGACATTGAGAATGTAACGAATGTAATTCCGGTAATGATTACAAAAAGCGGAACGCCGGCAAAAGCAAGTGCTACAAGAATCAGAATCAAAGGCCACACGGCTTTTCCGCAGAATGAATTCCACTTGTCACCAAAATTATAAAGCGCCGTCAAATCTGCGCTCGAACCTGCATAATAAATGATTCCTGTAATTGCACTCATCGAAGTAAGTACACCAAGCACAACTCCGGCAATCGATGCAATTCTGTATTCACTTCTCTTAACCGAGAATAAAAGCATGAAAAGATAGCAGAGCGGATAGAATGCAAAAAAGACTTTTACAGGAAGCCACAAAAGCCTGTTCAAAAACTGCTCGGGATTTACAATCTGGCAGAGCGAAATAAGAAAAATCTGCGTAAGAATCATCGGCGTAATTGCAGCAACAATAATCTTTACTACTTTCCGCGGAACTTCAGGAAGCTTGTCAGTTACGGAAGCAAGATTCAGATGTCTGTCTTCACGCCAGGTAATTACACCTGCCACACAGGCAAAAATAAACGCAATGTTAACTAAAATCGTATCTGCATCCATTACCTGCACATGGAAATTATCCTGAAGGAATTTAAACACGAGTGCCGTAATGGTAAGGGCAAATATAATTACTACAGAAACTAAATCTTCGATTTTTCGGTGCATTCGGACAGGCAATTATTCACCTCTATATTTTTTTAAGAAAGCAACAATTTCCTGATACAAATCCTTATCTGCAACAGGATCCTTGCCTTCGTACATTACATGCGAATTCTTTGTAAAGTCATCTTCCCAAACCTTAAGCTCGGCTGGTGTTGGAGTAAAGAGCGTCATTCCAGAATCAACGCAGCGCTGCATGTATTCAGCATCATTTTTCTTCTGATCCTCAATGAACTTTGCTTCGGCACGCTTTACGCTGTCGAGGAGAGCCGGCTTGTATTTTTCAGGAATTGCATCCCACTCAGCTTTTGAAATAAGGAATGTAACCATTACAGGGCAAAGCGGGGCATCAAGCGCATTTGTCAAAGTCTTGCAGTACTGTGCCGCATATGAATACATCGGAATTGTAAAAAGTCCTTCTACGCCGCCAGGTGTCTTCATGCTCTGAAGGAGCTTGTCAATCGGAACATCCTGTGTAAGGAAGCCCGCTGCCTTAAATGCATTTGAAAGAGCCGGCGAAGTAAGGCCGCCAACAGAAAGCCTCTGCTGTCTGAGCTCGTTTGGCGTATGAGCCGGATTTTTTGTAAAGAAATATGCCCAGCCGATATTGAACCAGCCGAGGATTACATAACCCTTATCGTTAAGCGGCTTCTGAAGTCTCGGAGTAAATTCCTCAAGAACTGCATTTACTTCTTCCTGATTTCTGAACATGAACGGAACGCAAAGCGTAAGCACGTTGCAGTCAGGAACAAGCCCCGTCATACCAAGCGAAGTAAAAATAACGCCGCCAATCGGAGCCTTCTGGCCTGGGCGTACAGATTTAAGCTTCTGGGCAACACCACTTTCGCCGCCCATTGAATCGCTTGTCATAAACTGAAGCTCGACTTCACCGTTTGTAATATCAGCCCATTCCTTTCCGATTCTGCGCTGCTCTACATCCCATGAAGAACGGGCCGGTGCTACAGAAGCAACCTTGATTGTTGTAACGGCAAATGACGCGCTGCTCATTACAAGACAGCCTGCCAGTACGGCCGCATTTCTGATAAGTCTCTTTACATTCATCGTAAAATCTCCATAAATTCAGCTTTTTAAAAAAGCAGATTTTTTTACCAGATGACAAAATAATCATCTATATGTTCTAAAAGCCACCTTGCTTTATTCTGTGAAATCACAGTCATAAGGCGGCCGGAAGGTGCAGTTGAAGCATCAATTGCAAGCGCCTTATTCAGCGCGTCCTTAAAGCCATCTACATCGCCAGCCGGTTTGCAGAAGGCCTCGGCATAAGTAACATAAACGGAAGCCGACTTGCCGGAAGAAGCGCGCATTGCCTGTTCGTGACAATAAACGCCGCGTTCAGCATCGCCGCCAAAATCAATCGGAGCCGCCGTATAAAACTGACTCAGTATATCCCAGATGCCGCCGTTTCCGTAATCAGGATCCAGGGCGGCAGCTTTTTCAAGCATCGCAACCGATCCCTTTAATGAACCGAGCGCTGTAGGATCAAGCGGATCAAGCGACCAGAAGGCCATATGACCTGCGCATGCCCAGTAAACGGCATTAACGTCATCAGCAGTAAGCTTTGAAACAAATTCTTCTATTTTTGCTGCATCAGTACCTAAAACGGCATCCTTAAATCCCGGCCAGCGCTGATCGAACGCACCAAGGATATAGTCACGCCCCTTAAGATAATGAAGCTGGGCTCTTTTGTATTCAGCTACCTGCTCGTCAAGAAGGCGCGGATCTGTCATCAAGTCAGCCTTGCTCTGAATGCAGAGGTTTGCGTACATTACCTGAAGCGAGCCGCACATAATGGAAAGCCCCTGATGAGAAGGATTTTCGATATGCATGATTTCATAAAGCTTTACGATTGTTGGAAGAACTTCCTGAACGATTACAGGATCACTTTCGTCCATAAAGGCATCCATCGGATTCGGCTCATCGGCCTTAACCTTTACCGGAACTCCTTTCTTATTGCTTCCTGCAAGAGAATCAGAAGCGCCGTTCAGTACGCTGTTTTTTATTGATTTACATGAAAAAAGTGACAGGGAAACAAAAAAAACACCTGCCAGAGTCACAAACTTTTTCGAGTTTAACATAAGGTTCATTATATTTAATTTAATTCCCATTAGTCAACCTTTGTAAACCAAAGTAAAATTTACGGACAATCCTTTAGCGCCATTCCATTATACCTGCCACGCAAATCAAATTGAATTATTCCGCAAATCGCTTTACAATAGAAAACATGAAGCAGATTGCAATAGTTACAGGCGCGTCAAGCGGAATGGGACGCGATTTTGCCCTTGAACTTATAAACGAACCGAATATCGACGAGATATGGCTTTTAGCCAGAAGAAAGGGCCGCCTTTATGATCTTGAACAGGATATTAAGGCAATCAAAAAAAGCAAGGGCGCATCATTACCGGAAGTCCGCGCCATCGACATAAACCTTTCAGGCAGAACGGGAATCAGCTCGTTTAAGGCGCTTTTAGATGCTGAAAAGCTGGTTGAAGAAAAGTCAGGCGGATTTAAAATTTCATGGCTTATAAACAACGCCGGCTTCGGAACATACGGACCATTTAACGAGACGCCGCTTTCCAACGAACTGGACATGATAGACATAAACTGCACTGCCCTTACAGGAATTTTAGGTGAAGCGCTCCCGTATCTTTCAGACGGCTCGATTGTGGTAAACACCGCAAGTCTTGCCTCATTCCTTCCATTGGGAAATTTCGCGGTTTACGGCGCGACAAAAGCATTTGTATTAAGCCTTTCAGTTGCGCTTGCGGCTGAGCTTAAGGACAAGGGCATTAAAGTATGCGCCTTATGTCCGGGACCTGTAAGCACGGAATTTGCAAATGTAGCATCAAACGGAGCGCGGCCGCAGGTGCTTCACGGACTTCCTTCTATAAAGGTTGTGCGCCATTGCATCAAACAGGCCAAAAAGGGAAAAAACATTGCCATTATGGCACTCAAGTGGAAATTCAAGGCAGCGGCAAGCAGGTTTGTGGGACGGTATGCGGGCGCGCGGTTCACTTATAAATTCTGCAAGCGTCCCCGGAATAACTAATCCTTTATCACAGAAAGCGCCTGTATTACGGAAGATACTCGGGGCAGATATTTTTAAGCGACTTGAAAAGCATTTCCTTTTTCTTCTGGTTTCCGTCTGTAAGCGCCGCAAGCTTTCTGCGCGCATCCTTACGGCCGGAGTTTTCCTGATAAGTGCACGTGCATGTCGTTGAAATATACCCAGCTTCCTTTGCATGAGCTATTATCGTTTCTTCGGCCGCATAGCACAACGGCCTTATAATCGTGACAGGAAAATTATCGAGCTTAAGGCGCGGTATCATTGTAGAAAGCTGCCCCTTGTTGAGCATGTTCATCAGTAATGTTTCAAGTATATCATCAAGGTGATGGCCAAGCGCAACCTTGTTGTAGCCGTTTTCCTTTGCGTAAATCAAAAGCTCATTTCGCCTCTGCATCGAGCACCAGAAACAGTTCATAGTCCTGCCGCTCTTTAACCGGCCGAGAACTTCGACATATCTGTTTTCAACCTGAACGTTCCATTTTGAAAAGAGAGAGAGAAGCCTTTCATCAATTTTTTTTGTAATTTCCGTTTCAACATGAAGCGCTTTCCATTCAAACGGAATGTCAGTACGCCGCTGCCTCAGGCTGAAATATTCAACAAGCGCCGACGAATCCTTTCCGCCGGAAGCTGCAACTAAAATGCGGTCATTCTTTTCAATCATATTGTAATCGTACATTGCCTTGTCGATTACGCTGAACAAAAACGGCTGGCCCATTATCTTTTTATCATTCCTTCAAATACATTCTGAAGCTGGGTATTGAACTGCTCCGTATTTTTTCTGAGTACAGAAAGGAAATCGTTGTCGCTGATTCTTCCGAGTACCGCCGTCATTTCCTGCTGATTTGCGTAAGTCATTGCACGGAACGGATCGTCATAATCCTTCTGCCGTGTACTGATTGAAGCCGTGTACATGTCAGTTGAAACGACTGTAACATCGCCGATTATGTCCTGGAAAATTTCCGGCGTGAACTGATAAAGCTCGCGTGAATAAAGTTTTTCCAGAAGGTAAAGTGAATAGCGCGCTTTATACATCTTGTAATTTTTTTCGCATTCATCATAAAACGAATGAACCTGACGCCATGTTTCTATTGAATGATCCTTAATCATTTCTGAAAGCTCATCGATTTTTTTTGTCGGAATAATCTGGCCGCCTGCGTTTGTCCATTCAGTAAAAAGCTCGATGTCGTAAAGCTTTTTCATCACCTCAGGCGTAATTGTCTTTATTCCGTTTATTTCGCAATAATCGATTATGCTTCGCGCAGAAAAATATTTTACGATCTTGCGGTAAGACTTGTAAGCCTTTACAGGTTTTACGATTCGCGCGCCGTATTTTTTCTGGCAGCACGGGTCGTCAAGATTAAAGTCCGCCTCCGGATTCTGATGAAGAAAATCCTTGGCTGCCTGAAGTTTTTCCTCACGCGTTTTTGCGTTTACGACTTCTTTCTTTCCGAATGATTCAAGATGACCTGCCGTAAGTTCAATCAGGCGGTCAAGAGAAAAAAGCACTTCCTGCATTGTGTCAGGAGCAAGCGGATCTGTTTCAATATGCTGAACCTTTACGACGCGCTTGTCACGCTTAATGAATTTGTAATTATTGCGCGCGATTGCAAACATGTTAAACAGGAACCAGTAGGCCGGCATGATTACGACCGGCTCTGATTCTGAAACAGCCGAAACAAGTGAGAACGGATAAGTAATGTTAAGCTCGTGCTGATACGAACCTTTTGCCACAAGCACAAACGAAGCGAACTTGCTGTTATGCTTGAAGTCAGAGCACAATCCCGGCCAGAAGCCGCGCCCTGCAATAATCTCGCCGTCAGGACTTCTGGAATTATGATTGCTTCCGATAGTGGCGCCCGCCGCGATATTCGACTGCCCCATTACCGTGGTAGCAATTAAGAATGAAGAATTGTGATGCTGCTCGTGGAACGGGAAGATAAGATTATTCAAAAGCTCACAGCAGGATACCGTAGAGTTGTCACCAAGAATTGAATTTAAAAGGCGGGCGCCATATTTCAGATGGCAGTTGCGGCCTATTACAAACCTGACGGCTACGGACTGGTAGAAAACATGGCTTCCATACCCCATGATTCCGTTTACCATTTCAACTCCTTCACCAATCTGGCTTTCCTCTTCCGGTGAAGAAAGCACGGTTATGTTCTTCAATTTGAACGCGCCTTTTATGTAAGCGCATTTTCCGATTTTTGCATCCTTAAGGAGCGTTGTATTTTTTATTACTGTCTCATCATCTACAAAGCCGTATGTATCAAGCTTTTTTGTATTTCCATATTCAGTCAGCTCAAAAAAGCGGTGCATCAGCTCCTTATCATCGCGGCGGCGTGACCATATGTATGCATCGGCAGGAAGCATTGTCTCGAACGGAAGGACAGCGCGTCCGTCATTTTCGTTTCCGACTCCAATCCAGACACGGACGCTTTCGTCTTCACCCTGCTTTAAAATTCCGTTTCCGAATTTTGAATGCTTTGTGCAGCTCATTTCCTGAATGTTAAAAAGGATGACAGAATTTCCGAGCCGGTAATTATCAAGATAAGCCACATTGCAGATTACATTGTCGTTTCCGGTAACGCAGTTGCTGATTTTGGAACGGTAAATTCCTGCTTCAAGCTCAAGGTCGTGGTACTTTAATTTTGAAGGACGAAGGTTACCAAGGATTACGAATCCGGAAAAAGTTGAATTCTGAATCAGGTTAGGATCAAAGCAATTTTTTTCCTCAGAAACAAGAATGTTGCTCCAGTCTGAGTATTCGTTTTTATTTAAATTTTTTTCAAGAATTTCTATTTCGTCTTTTGTAAGATGCCGCTTTCCGTTTACTGCATCAGGAGGGAACTCAACTGGCGGCACTTTATTTTCTATATATTTAACTGAAATCATTCTTACAATAATATTCGCCGCACCTGTTTTTGTCAAACCACACAAGAAAGCCTGAAACGCCACACATTCAGGACAACTTGCGAGGTTGAAAATGTGGGGAATAGATTCTAGAATAGCAGAATGAAAAAACATTTTTCTATATTATGGCTTTTATTTTTCTTTTCCATAAAACTTACAGCAGCACAATTACCGGAAGGCTTCAGCGATTTTATTCTTTCAAACGGAATGCATGTTTTTGTACTTGAAGATTTTTCGACTCCTACAGTAAGAATTGAATACAGCGCAAAAGCCGGAATCGGGATGCAGGACGCGGACAATACAGGCTTTTTTCCGTTATACGCAAAGCTTTTCCCCAAAGCGGGCATTTATTCCAACAAGTCGCGCGCTTCATATCTTGAAAAATTACATGGTGAATGTAACGCGGACTCATCACGCTTTATAATCACGGCGTCTTCTGCCGAAACAGAAAATATTTTTGCAGAACTGGCAGCCTGCGCCTTTGCTCCGATATTCCCGGACGCAGAGCTTTCAAAGGAACTGGCGGACGCCAAAAAGCAGATTCAAGAAACAGCCTTTACTGTAGACGGCTTTATAAACGCAAGCATAGATTCGCGTATTTTTTATAAGGCGCCCTGGAAGCATGATTCAGGAATTTACCCTGCCCTTTTTAACGGCGCAGGAAACTCAAAAGTCCGCGCGATTTTTTCTGAAATCTCAGAAAGGTTTTATTCTCCGCAAAACAGCGCGCTTTTTATAAGCGGCGGAATCAGGGCATCGCGTGCTCTTGACCTTGCTGAAAAAACATTCGGGCAGTACGCACCTCACGCACAGACTGCCGCACAAAAAAATCTTGATAAGGAACAGCTTTCACTATCCGGCACAAATAACTCTTCAAAAAAATTTGTCCTTAGTGACAATGAGCTTTCTTCCGAGATTACTCAGATTGTAATTGAGTACACAGGACTATCGATGGAGCAGGCAGACATTGCGGCAGTCTTACTGAACCAGAATGATTCCGCCGTAAAGCAACAATTATCAGGACAAAAATCGCTTGGCATACGCGACAGCGAATACATTCACTTTGACGCCGCGCACAAAAACGGAAGTTCTCGGCTTATAATCCAGTCGATAATGGAAAAATCAAAATCAGGAATCTGCGACAAAAGCATCCTGTTTGAAAAAATCCTTCTTGAGCAGATTCCGCAATTTTCTGAGGATGATTTTTTAAGGGCAAAATATTTTCTTGTGCGCGCCTTTTACCATTCACTTGAAAACTCAAGCGCCTTTATGGATTTGCTGTCGCAGTTCTGGGCCACAGACGGCATTTCCGATGACAAAAAATTACGGAGCGGACTTCCCGGTGATTCAGAATCTTTAATCCAGCGCTTTATTAATCACGATGCAATTATCCTTCAGGAAAATTACGATGATCTGGTATTTGCTCTTCAGCAGGAAAATCCTTTTATTTTTGTCCTTACGAATTCAAAAACCTATAATTCAGAAAAAAAGAAATTTGATGACGCAAAATACGAAAGCATAACTTTTAAAAACGGCTCATGGTACACGCAGGAGCTTTATGCGCAGTTCAGGAAATTAATCGAGAATTCAGCTGATGAGGAAACTGAAAAAAGCAGCGCGCAGGCTGTTTTCTATGATGAATACTTTGCAGGGCAGACAGAAAATTCATTTTCAAAAAAAATCCTTTCAAACGGCATTCCGCTTTTTATGAAAAAGATTCCGTCAACACCGGAAGCAACAGTATCGCTTTACATAAAAGGCGGAGAATTTTCTTCACCAAAAAACCGCTACGGACTTGAAACAGTCACGGCCGGACTTCTTGCGCAGAATCTTGAAAAAACTTCGCAAAATTATCTTGAAGACGGAAGGCTTTCGGACTTTCCTGAAATTAATTTTGAAGGAACTCCGTTAAGCACAATCGTCAGCGCAAAATCATTTTCGGATGACGCAGAGCGGTTAATCGAAATCTTTGGAGAGTCCCTTATTTTTTCCGACATAATTCCGTCAGAAGCAGATTCAATAATTTATGGAAAAAAATCCTCTCACATCATAAAGACAGGAAGTCCGGTCTACCAGCTTTTCTGCGCAGGCATCAAGCGGCTTTACAATTCTGATTATGAAAAAATTTATTCTTCAAATCAGGAAATCCTTAAAAATGTAAAATATGAAGAGATTCTTGAAGCATACACGGCGCTTTTAAATGCAGGCCGTCTTACGATAATCGTAACAGGAAATTTTGATGAGGAAAAAATTTCAGATAAAGCAGAAAATGTTTTTGCCGCGCTTTCAGGAAAATACGACAACAAGATTAAATGCGCACAGGCAAAATTTCCGTCAAGGACAAATTACAAAATCAAGCTGCAGCATCTTTTCCTTACTGATGTGAGCAAAGAAAAGGCTGGTCCTCGCCCTGCAGTTTTAATTCCGACAACTGACTTTAGTGATCCGGTCCAGTTTTTCATTCAGTCGCCTGAAAATAACAAGGCTGCCTTTGACGCTTCACTTTTGTATTTAAAAGAAAAATTATTAAAGAAAATAAATTCCGATGAGCGCTATAAGGGAATGTCCGTTCAGATTAAGGAAAAAGAAGTGCCCGTTAATTTTGGAATCCTTACTTTTATAAATGTAAAGCACACGGAATTAACGGACGGATTATTTGAGGATGCGATTTTACAAATCAAGGAAGAGCTTAAGGCTGACGGAGAAAAAGCTTCGTTTGAAATCAAAACGCTCTGGGCTTCTCAATATTTTGAGGATGCTTCTTCCAATTACGGAATGACTTTGTTTATAAGAAATTCAATTGACCAGACAAGGGCAGATGCAGAGTTTAATCAAACTGATTTTAGCGTTTCTGATTTTAATGCGGAAAATCTTCTTTATGATTACAAAAAAATTTCAGAATGCGCGGCAGAAGATTTTATAAATATTTTTGAAGAGTATTTTGAAAACGGACAGATACTGAAGCTTTACTCAGCCGACTCAAAGCGCTGATCAGATATTATGTAATTCAGGCGCTCGTCAAAAGCCGCGCAGGGAATATCTTCCACAATCTGAAACGAATATCCCAAACCGGCAAGGACGCCGCCGTTTCTAAAACCGCTGTTTACCTGTTTTAAATTTCTGATATAACAGTCGTAAAAACCTTTTCCACGCCCAAGGCGGCGTCCGTCTCGTGTAAACGCGAGCCCCGGCACTATTAAAACCGCATTCTCTTCAAGAAAATGCGGCTGGATTTTTTCAAGTGATTTTAACGGCTCAATCAGGCCGTATGTTGAAACCTCTGTCTGCCTTGAAAGGGGCAGGTTTTTAAGTACATAAAAATCCATGCGGCTTGTGCCGGGTATTATGCGGGGCACGGCGATACGCTTATTGTCAATCAGGCACTTTGCTATGATTTTTGACGTATCTATTTCCGTACCGCTCGATATAAAACACAGGACGGAAGAAGAATTCCTGTAAATATCTGAATTCAGAAATAAGGATGCCGCCTTTTCCGAAAACATATTTCTGTCTTCTTCCGTAATTTTTCCGCAAAGGGATTTCATCTTTTTACGAAGTTCCTTCTTTGCAGAAACCAATTCTTCATCAGCCTGTAATTTTTCTTCCATAAAAATCTAGAACTCTATCTTCTTCGGTCCAGCCTTGAACGTTCCGTTTTCACTGTTCCAGATTTCAAACTGAATTGACTTTGTCTTTGTAAGGTCAAGCGCCTCATACAAATCAGCAAGTGAAGAAACTGATTTTCCGTTTACGGCTGTAATCACGTCTCCATCCTGCAGACGAAGCGAAGCGGCAGGTGACTTTGGCTGGACATTAGAAATCACAACGCCCTTAACCTTTTCGTCTTCCATCTTAAGCTGCTTCCTTACATCATCGTTAAGCGGAACAGGAACAAATCCCGGCCAGAGCTTTGCGTTGTCAGTTCCGGCATTTTCCTTGCGCTCTTCAATCTTAACCTTTACGGCAATTTCCTTTCCATTGCGGATTACCTTAAAGTTCGCTTCAACTCCGGCAGGAAGATTTCCTACATTGCGGACAAGCTGGTCAACTGTCTTAACCTTATTTCCGTTAAGTTCGATGATAAAGTCACCGGCCTGAAGACCGCCCTTTCTTGCAGGACTGTCAGTAAATATCTGTGAAGCAAACGCGCCGTCCTTTCCCTTTACGCCAAGCGATTCCTTGTAATCATCGTGAATGTCAATAAGCGAAACTCCAAGCCAGCCGTATGTAATTTTTCCGTTTGAAATGAATTCATCGATTGCGTGCTTGATATTGTTAATCGGGATTGCAAATCCGAGACCCTGGCTTCCACCTGAGCTTGAAGCAATCCAAGTGTTGATTCCGATTACCTCGCCGTAAATATTGAGGAGCGGACCGCCTGAGTTTCCCTGATTGATTGCAGTATCAGTCTGAATAAAATCATTGATGTTTCCGATTGCGCCGCCTGAACGTCCAGTTGCACTTACGATTCCTTCTGTAACTGACTGGCTGTATCCCAAAGGAGCGCCCATTGCAAAACAGATATCGCCTGTCTGAACTTTGTCTGAATCTCCGAGAGTTGCAACCTTGATTGACTTGTCGTCAGTTTCAAATGAAATAAGGGCAATGTCCATTCTTGCATCAGAACCGACAAGCTTTGCTTCAAACGAACGGCCGTCATTCATGTTAACGGTAATTTTTGACGCTGAGCCAGCAACGTGATTATTCGTAAGGACATAAACTGTCTTTCCGTTGCGCCGGATAATTACGCCTGAGCCCAATCCTTTTGATTCATATTCCTGCTCTTTTCCGCCATCGTCATCAAACGGTCCGAAATTGAAGAACGGAATATTTCCGAATGGATTTGCAGGTCTTGTCTTTTTTTCCGTAACATCAATTTCCACTACAGAAGGAAGTACTTCGCTTGAAATTGAACGAAAAACATTC
>CACYCX010000060.1 GCA_902772975.1 uncultured Spirochaetaceae bacterium | reverse complement strand
GTGATTTCGCGCAAAACCCGGCAAGGATTTCCAACAGCAATCACGTTTGGCGGAATGTCCTTTGTGACCACGCTGCCCCCGCCAATCACGACATTGTCGCCGATTGTAACGCCCGGCATAATGCACGAGTTTCCGCCAATCCAAACATTGTTTCCAATTGTGACGTCGATTCCGTACTCGTAGCCGGAATTGCGCGAGTCCGGGTGAATCGGATGACCCGCAGTATAAATGGCAACGTTGGGCGCGATTTGAACGTTGTCGCCAATTTTGACTTTTCCCACGTCAAGAACAATGAAGTTGTAGTTGGCGAAAAACCATTGTCCCACTTCGATGTTGTAGCCGTAGTCGCAGTGGAAGGGCGCCTCGATGTTAATCCAGTCGCCAGTCTTTCCGAGGATTTCTTTTATAAGGAGGTCTTCTCTTCTATCGCTTCCGGCGGAAGATTGTTGTACTTGTAAATTTTCTTTTTGCACTCAAGCCGTTCTTCCGCAAGCCCGTCCATCCACGCTTTGTACGGAAGGTTTGCAAGCATTCGTTCTTTGTGATTCATTTTGTTCCATCTTAAAACTATTCAAGTTGTAGCCGTGCCGCTTCCGCCGCGTGAATCAGAGTCGTATCGTAAACTGGAAGGACGCTGTCTTTCTGGCTGATGAGCATTCCGATTTCCGTGCAGCCGAGGATTACGCCTTCCGCGCCAAGCGCCTTCATCTTTTCAATAATCAATTTATACTTTTCGCGCGACAAATCAATAATTTTTCCAAGGCAAAGCTCGTTGAAAATTACATCGTCAACAATCGCAATGTCCTCTTCGCAGGGAACAAGGACCTCAAGTCCTGCCTTAATAAGACGTTCCTTGATAAAGTCCTGAGTCATCGTAAAGCGCGTTCCCAAAAGCGCGATCTTGCGGCGGCCGTCCCTTTTTATGACATTCGCAGTCGCGTCCGCAATATGAAGAATCGGAATATTGATTTTCTTTTCAATCTGAGGCACAAGTTTATGCATCGTGTTTGTTGCGATTACGATGAAATCAGCGCCGGCTTTTTCAAGTCTTTTGGAAGCTTCCGCAAGAATTTTCGCATTTCCTTCCCAGTTTCCTTCGGACATGTTTTTTTCGAGTTCCGCAAAATCAACGTTGTACATTAAAATTTTTGATGAATGAAATCCGCCAAGTTCTTTTTTTATAGTCTCGTTAATAACCTGATAATATGTAACCGTGCTTTCCCAGCTCATTCCACCGATTAATCCAATTGTCTTCATACCTTCTCGCGCCTCCTGAATTCCGCGTTTTTAATTTCAGATTCAGTATATGCCAGAATGCTGTGACTGGAAATAAAAAACATACAAGATGCATATTTTACACGATGAAATGCAATTCTTTTTTCACGTTTTGTGATAATATACCAGCTATACTTATGGAGGCAGATATAGAAATGACTGTTTTTTTTGATTTAGACAGGACACTGATGGATTTTGAGATTGGCGAAGACATGGGAATTAAAGCCGTGTTCGATACTTATAACGACGAAATAAAAATGGACTATCCTGAATTCCGCTTAAAATGGAAAGAAACCGCACAGAAGGCTTTTGACGAATATTCAGCCGGACTCCATACATTTGACGAACAGCGGCATCTGAGGGTTAAAAGAATGTTTGAGATGAACGGCAGCATCCTTGATGAAAAAGAACTGGAAAAAAGATTCCAGCTTTACTGGTCTAATTACGAAAAGGGCGTTACCTTATTCCCCGATACGCGCGGCATCCTTGACAACCTGAAAAATCATAATATTCCGACAGGCCTTATTTCAAACGGCGATCCGTCAAACCAGTACTGGAAGCTCAACAAGGAAAATCTTAAAGAGTATTTTGATCCGATTATTATCTCGGGCGAAGTTGGCGTAAGCAAGCCTGATCTTCACATTTTTGAAATTGCACTCGAGCGAGCCGCCGCCAGCAAAGAAAGCTCCTGGTATATCGGAGACAGCCCGGTTCACGATATTGAGCCGGCGTTAAAATTCGGGATGAATGTAATTTACCTGAACCGCAAGCTTGATGGCGATGCGCTTATCTGTCATCAGGAAAAGCCGGCATATTTTGAAGTCGGCTCGCTTAATAAAGCCTGGAAAATTATTGAAGATAATAGAAAATAAAGCAGGTATGGTGCCTTCTGCATCACCGCAACGCAGTGTTTTTAATGGAGAGTGAATAAAAATGGAAAAATATTTTCTTCCAGTCATAATGCTTGCAATTTTTGAAGCAATTGCAGTTACGTTATGGCTTACAACAGATACGATTTTTTATCTTTTTAATTTCAGCTATATCGGGCTTTCGATTTCGCTCGGGCTGTTTCTTTTTGCAAAAAAAATTCCGTATGCAAGACGAATCGTCCAGCTGCTTGTCGGATTATATATGCTTGTGTATCTGGGATTTATCGATCAGGAAAACATGCAGCTTGAAGGCTTCTGGTATTATCTTTTTATCGGAGCATTTGAAGCGTCTGCGATTCATTATGCGGTTGCAAAAATTTTTGGGCCACTAATTTTTGGAAGGGGCTGGTGCGGATTTGCCTGCTGGACTGCAATGGTGCTTGATTTTCTTCCTTACAAAGTACCGGAAAAATCAG
>CACYCX010000059.1 GCA_902772975.1 uncultured Spirochaetaceae bacterium | reverse complement strand
GACAAAGAAAATCAGCGTAACTGTTACTGCAATCAAGGTAAGGAACCTCCCGGCTCTTGACGATGACCTTGCACAGGATGTAAGCGAAAAGTACAAGACACTCCAGGACCTTAAGGATGCAATCAAGCAGAACATGGAAATGGCAAAAAATCGCCGCGTAAACGAAATGAAGAGCAACGATCTTCTTACTCAGCTTATCGAAAAGAACCAGTTTGAGATTCCGGCATCAATGATGCAGGCTGAGCTTGACGCACGCTGGGAAATGATGGCAAACCAGTTCCAGACAACTCCGGAGCAGCTTGACAAGATGATCAAGGCTTCTGGTCAGACACGCGAGGCTATGCTCAATCAGTGGACAGGCGATACAGAAAAAATGCTTAAGAGCCGCATCATTGTAGAGCAGCTCATCAAAGACAGAAACATTTCCGTAACTCCTGAAGAAATTGAGGAAAAATACAAGGAAATCGCTGAACAGGGCGGTTCTACTGTAGAAGAAGTAAAGAAGCACTATTCTGATCCGCGCTCAAAGGAATACCTTATCGATGACGCAAAGGAACAGAAGCTTTACGCAGAGCTTTATAAGGAAGTAAAGGTAACAAAAGGCGACAAGCTTGCATTTGCTGATATCTTCCAGAGATAATTTTGCAGTAAGCCTTTAATTTTAGGTTTATATAAAGAAAGGGACTGAAAAACAAACTTCAGTCCTTTTTTTATAAAAAAATAAAGACATTTGCACTTTTTTTTGTTATATTTTAAGTATGGAAAACAAATACATGAATGAACAGATGAACTACAATGTTCCGGTTGTAGTAGAAAGAAGCGGTAACGGTGAGAGAGCATACGACATTTATTCACGTCTTTTAAAAGATCGTATCGTATTCGTAGACGGAGAAATCAACGATACAACTGCGGATCTTGTAGTTGCACAGCTCCTTTTTTGTGAATCAGAAAATGCTGATAAAGATATAAGCATGTATATTAATTCTCCGGGCGGAAGCGTAACTGCAGGTCTTGCCATTTATGACACGATGCAGTATGTAAAATGCCCGATTCAGACAATATGTATGGGACAGGCCTGTTCAATGGCTGCAATTCTTCTTGCCGGCGGTACTAAAGGAAAGCGCTTTGCACTTCCCTCTTCACGCGTCATGATACACCAGCCGCATGGAGGAGTCGGAGGACAGGAAAGCGATGTTGCAATTCAGGCAAAGGAAATTCAGCGCTTAAAGAACCTTTCCATCAAGTATGTTGCTCACGATACAGGCAAGGACGAAGCTAAAGTACGTGAGGACATGGAAAGAGATTTCTTTATGTCTGCCGAAGACGCGCTTGAATACGGCATTATCGATTCAATCATGCAAGGGAAGAAAAAATGAAAATCTTTGGTAACAACAATACAAATTTCTGCGCGTTCTGCGGAAAGCCGGGAGATGCTGACAGAAAATTAGCTTCGTCCCGTATCGGTGAAATTTACATCTGCAGGAGTTGCGCTGAACTTTGTGCAAGCGTACTTGCTGATGAGCAGAGCGGCGTTGGAAAAATCGAGCTTTCAAGCGTTCCGTCTCCAAAGGAATTTAAGGAACACCTTGACCAGTATGTTATCGGTCAGGATTATGCAAAAAAAGCGCTTTCCGTTGCCGTTTACAATCACTATAAAAGAATGGCAACTCTCGGAAAGCAGCTTGAAAACGACGTAAAAATCGAAAAATCAAACATCCTTCTTATCGGACCTACTGGAAGCGGAAAGACGCTTCTTGCCAGGACGCTTGCCCAGAAGCTTAAGGTACCGTTTGCAATTGCAGATGCCACTACCCTTACGGAAGCAGGCTATGTAGGTGAAGACGTAGAAAACGTTCTCCTAAAGCTCATCAATGCAGCGGACGGAAATGTTGCCGAGGCAGAGCGCGGAATTATCTTTATTGATGAAATCGATAAAATCGCAAGAAAAAGCGAAAACACTTCAATTACCCGCGATGTTTCAGGTGAAGGCGTCCAGCAGGCGCTCCTTAAGATTATCGAAGGAACGAAAGCAAGCGTTCCTCCACAGGGCGGCCGAAAGCACCCGAATCAGGAAATGATTGAAATTGATACTACAAACATTCTGTTCATTCTTGGCGGTGCGTTTGTAGGACTTGATAAAATCATCGAGCAGAGGACGGCGGAACATTCAATGGGCTTTGGTTCAAATGTCGGCAACATGACAGATGAAGAAAAGATGGAGCTTTTGAACAAAGTTACGCCGGACGACCTTGTAAAATTCGGTCTTATTCCGGAGCTTATCGGCCGTATGCCGATTACAGTTGCGCTTAAAGAACTTACGCGCGACGACCTTGTTTCGATTCTTACACAGCCGAAAAACGCAATCACAAAGCAGTTTCAGGCTTCATTCGCAATGGACGACGTTGAGCTTTCGTTTACGGATGACGCGATCGGCGAAATTGCTGATATAGCAATCAGGCAGAAAACAGGTGCGCGCGGCTTAAGGGCAATCGTAGAAAAAATGCTCCTTGACATTATGTTTGAAGTACCGAGCGTTAAGGGCAAAAAGAAGCTCGAAATTACAAAGGATATCGTGCTCAACAAATCAGTGCCGAGCGCGGAATCGCTTGTAATACCGGATCTTTCGGCATAAGCTTCCAGATTAAGCTTTCCGCATAAAAAAAGCGCCCGCAAGGACGCTTTTTTTTATTGTATAACGGAGCGCGTTATTTCAAGGATTCTTGCGGCTGTGGTTTTCCAGTTGAATCTGGATGACCATTCAAGGCCGCTTAAGACCATGGAATCACGCTTTTTCTTATCGCAGCACACAGTCTCTATCGCGGCCGCCATTTCTTCTATTTTATCAGAATCAAACAATACGGCATTTCCGCCCGATATTTCAGGAATTGCGCCGCTGTTCGAAGCCGCAACCGGAATACCGCTTGCCATTGCCTCCAGGACTGGAAGTGCAACGCCTTCCGATACTGACGGGAACACGCAGGCGGCCGCCCCAGAATTTAAAAGCGGAAAGCTTTCATGCGGGAAAAAGCCTGTAATAAAAATATCAGATGAATACGCAGAGGAAATTGCCGCGCGGTGAACTTCTTCCGAATACTCAGTTTCGGCTCCGGCAAGCACAAGGCGATGCGGAAGACCTGTTTTTTCCTTGAACAGCGTAAATGCCTTTATCAGTTCGATATGCTTTTTTGATGAAGAAGAAATTCTTGACGGATAAATAATATACGGCCGCTTAATTGCAAACGGCTTTAAATCTATTATGTCAGAATCAAGCAGCGGATGCTGGTAAAACTGACTGTGGTCAATTCCAATCGGAACTACGCTTATTTTGTCTTCAGGAATTCCAATCGAAAGAAGGTCTTCCTTTATTACCTGACTTGATGCAATGATTGCCGCGCTTTTTTTAAGTCCTGAAATAATAAGCTGCTTTGAAACAGGGCTTTTAAAATCAAGAAGTGACATTGAAAGGATGTCATTTATGATTGCAATGCCGGGAACGCGGAACGAAAAGGGGAAAACCCTTGAGCATCCGGCATAAATTACCGCATCGTATTTCTGGGAAGAAGCAAAATGGCCTGAAAGCATAAAATGCCACAAGCGTTCAGCTTTGAGCGATTCAGGGATTTTTACTTCAGTGTAGGAAATGCTGTTTTCAGCTCCGTATGTATATCTGTCTTCCGCCGAACCAAAAAGATTGTATTCAACGCTGTCAAGCACGGGAAGATTTGATGCAAGGTAGTATAAATATGCGCCAATACCCGATCTGGCATGATCGCAGCCAAAAGTATCTATTCCAATTCTCATTATCCTTTAATTATAGCATTATTCCATGGTTTCTGCTATACTTTGGCCATGAACGAGAATGAAACATTCGCATCGCTTGGAATCAGCAGTGAGCTTGAAATCCGCCTTAACGAAAAGGGAATTGAAAAACCTACTAACGTCCAGAAAAATACGATACCGCTTTTGCTTGAAGAAAAAAACGTCGTTTTTCAATCAGAAACCGGAACCGGAAAGACGCTCGCTTTTCTTCTTCCCCTTCTTGAGCGCCTGGAAAACAAGGATAATCCAAAAAAGGCAGTCAAAATATTAATTATCTCTCCTACATTCGAGCTTTCAAGCCAGTTAAAGGAAGCCTGCCACACATTCTCGAAATTAAAATCAACGCTTTTGATTGGAGGCGCTCCGCTTAAGCGCCAGATAGAAATTTTAAAGGAAAAGCCTTCAATCGTAATAGGAAATCCCGCACGCCTCCTTGAGCTTGCCCGTCTTAAAAAGCTAAAGCTTTCAGACTGCGAGGCCGTTGTCCTTGACGAAGCAGACCGCCTTTTTACAAAGGAAATAAGGGATGAAACAAACGCGCTTCTTTCACTTCTTCCAAGGGACATTCAGTGTGCGGCGTGCTCGGCTACAATCTCAAAAGACGTAAAGAATTCAGTTGAAGATCACTTCGGGAAAAGCGAGGAAGTCCTTCTTGCACCGGAGGATGTTTTAAAGCACAGGATTACTCATTGGGCACTATACGCCGAGCGGCGCGAAAAGATAGATTTATTGAGAAGCTTTCTGAATGCCGAAAAGCCTTTACGCACGCTGATTTTTACGACAAAGCCTGATCAGGTTGAAATCATAAGGTCAAAGCTTGCATACAAAAAAATAAACTGCGCCGCCCTTAATTCAAAGACAAAAAATCAGGACAGAAAAACTACGCTCGACAGATTTAAAAGCGGAAAATGCAGCGTGCTTATTACAAGCGATCTTGCAAGCCGCGGACTTGATATTCAGGACATTACGCATGTAATTCAGATGGATGTTCCTTCTGACGATGATTTTTTTGTTCACCGGGCAGGACGAACTGCACGCGCCGGAAAAAAGGGAATTAATGTCGTAATCGGAGATGAATACGAATTACGAAAGCTTTCAGCCCTTGAAAAAAAGCTTGGTTTTATAGTCTATCCTAAAATGCTTTACAAAGGAAAAGTAGTTGCACCGCCAGCTGATAACGGACAAGACGATTCACACGATAATAATTGAAACACATTACCAAAAATGATATAATGACAGATACTGTAAATTGGAAGAAATTTCGATTGCGTAACAGGAATTGACGCAACGGGAGTTAATGTGTTTTTAAAAAGTCTTGACATATTCGGATTTAAATCGTTCGCTGACAGAACTCATATAGATTTTGCTGACGGAATTACGGCTCTTTTGGGTCCTAACGGCTGCGGAAAAAGTAACGTAGTTGATGCGATGAAGTGGGTACTTGCGGAAAACCGCTCGAAAAACCTTCGCGCAGAAAAAATGGAAGACGTTATTTTTAACGGAACTGAAACACGTCCTGCCCTTAACATTGCCGAAGTTACGCTTACAATTTCAAATGAAAACTCATTGCTTCAGGTACCGGAAAGCGAAATCGCAATCAAGAGGCGGCTCTTCCGCTCCGGTGAATCAAGCTTCTATATAAATAACAGGCAGGTTGGTCCAACAGAAATCCGCAAGCTCTTTATGGATACTGGGGTCGGTAAGGCAGCCTACTCTGTTATGGAACAGGGAAAAATCGACCAGATTCTTTCGAGCAAGCCGGAAGACCGCCGTTATCTTTTTGAGGAAGCGGCAGGTATAAGCCGGAGCAAGGCACAGTGCGTAGAAGCAGAGCGTGAAATTGAAAAGACAAAGCAGGACTTGCAGCAGATAGAAGTTGCGCTTGCCGAGATCAAACGAAGTTACGATTCACTTAAGATTCAGTCTGAAAAGACAATTAAATACCGTTCAGTTAAAGATGAGGTATTTGACCTTCAGCTTGACATTCAGCTTTTAAAATTAAAGGGCTTTGTAGAAACAAAGGCGCGCAATGAAAAGACAATCGGCGAGGTTGCAAAAAAGCGCGATGAAGTTCACAAGGAAATCGAAGTTATCGTTCAGTCATTAAGCGAGAACAACGACAAGATTAAGGAAATGCAGGACAGGGTTTACGCACTGCAGGCTGACTTGATTTCACTTGGACAGGCAAAAAACGGCAAGCTTGAGCTTCAGAAAGAATACAATTCTACGGTTGCAGGAATCAACGAAAAAATTTCGCTTTATGAAGTTCAGAAAAAAACGATTGAATCAAACATCGAAGATTACAACGAAGAATTAGGCGAAGCAGAAAGCTCACTTCATAAAAAGAAAAAGCAGCTTGACGAGATTAAGGAAAACATCGATTCATTTATAAAGAACATTGAAACTGCGAGCGTTCAGATTAACGAAAACGACATGGCAGTTTCGCAGAAGCAGACTCAGATTGAAGAGCTTGCAAAAAAGCGCGATGACCTTCAGAACCAGCTTACGGAAATTACGGAAGACATCGTAACGGAGCTTGACTCAAAGCTTAAGGATGCAGGATATTCTGCAAACGCAATGAATCAGGCAAAGCAGACGCTTGATGAGACGATAAGCCGCCTTAAGATTTTCCTTGACGGAAGAAAAAATATTTTCTCTGACTTTGTTTCTACAGGCTGCCGTTCTTCAGATGACGGCGCAAAAATGGGAAAGGATGCAGTCAATGCGTTTACAGAAGCGCTTTCACTTATTGACACATTGCAGGCGGCGCTTACTGATTACATAAAATCTTCTCCGCAGTTCATCGGTGAGTTCCTTTCACCTGAAGGAATCATCACACAAAAACGAACGATTGACGAACAGATTGAAGAAAACATCGGCAAGGCAGATGAAATCAACAGGCAGATTGAAAGCCTCCGCACAGACAATTCAAACCTTGTCGGAAAAATCGAAGAATACAAGTCTACCCTTTCGAACCTTAAGATTAACGAAGGCCGAATGCAGG
The DNA here is from genome assembly GCA_902772975.1 of uncultured Spirochaetaceae bacterium. GTDB lineage: Bacteria > Spirochaetota > Spirochaetia > Treponematales > Treponemataceae > Treponema_D. Next base: position 2,340 of record CACYCX010000059.1, on the reverse strand, counting down.
AACAGATTGAAAGCGAAAACCGCGCAATGGCTGACATCCGCAGAAACATTACGCGCGAGCAGCAGAATCTTGACGAAAAGAATGAGCAGATTTTCGGAGAGACAAAGGCAAAGAAAGAACTCGAAGAAAAAATTGAAAGCGTTCAGGAAGAGCTTGCAGAAATTGAACGCAAGGGAAACGAAACCAGCGCAAAGTGTACTGAGCTTGACAACGCAATCAAGGAAGCCAACAAGCATAATTCCGGCAAGGAAAGCGAGAGGCAGAAAAAGGTTGAGCTTGAGCAGAAATATCAGGCACAATTTGAGCAGTTAAATGATTCGTTAAAGCAGATTGATACTGAAATCAAATATGTAAAGCAAAACTTCCTCGAAATGTATTCTCGTGATTTGATGGAATACGAAGAGCGCATGTACACGATTACAACGCCGGCTGCTGAATTAAAATCACGGCTTTCTACACAGAAAGAAGAAATGGAAAAGCTTTCGCGCGGCCTGAATTATATGGCGCCGGAAGAATTTACGGAAGTAAAGGAACGCTATGAAAGGCAGCAGTCAAATTACGATGATACAAAAAAGACGCTTGCTGATCTCGAGCGCGTTAATGCTGAAATCAAGGCAAAGTCTTCGGAAATGTTCCAGGACACATACAACAAAATCAAGCGCAATTTCCATAATATGTTCCGCCGCCTGTTTAATGGTGGAAAGGCAGAGCTGCGCCTTGAGCATCCGGAAGACATCCTTACGACAGGAATTGAAATCTGGGCACAGCCGCCTGGAAAGAAAATGGAAAACATTGCCCTTCTTTCCGGAGGCGAAAAAACAATGACGGCGATTGCGCTTTTGTTTGCGACATATCAGGTCCGCCCTTCTCCATTCTGTCTTCTTGACGAGATTGACGCAGCGCTCGACGACAAGAACGTATCAAGCTTTGTTACTGCGTTGAGGGCATTTGCAAATGTCAGCCAGTATATCGTAATTACTCACAACAAAAAAACTGTTATGGGTGCAAGCACGATGCTTGGCGTTACCATGCAGGAATCAGGCGTAAGTAAGATTATCGCGCTGCGTCTTGATGATGACATAGACAAAATCAGAAAGGATGTTGCAGACAACACTGAAGAATTTGTTGAGGAAGACGTTCCGCCGGAAGAAGGCATCGTAATTCCGCCGCGCCCGCCAAGACGCAGCAAGGATACGCAGGGCTTGATGCCGGCAGACCAGCCTAAGGCAGAAGAACCGAAACCGGAAGAAAATAAGGTTGAGGAGCAGGCACCGGCTGACTCAAATGCTTCCACGAAAGAAAATAAAAATGATGAAGAGGCCGGAAACTGATGATTGATTTCGGCGAGTTTGTTGAAAACATAAAAGATTTTTACTCACAGGGAAAAAAGCCGGTGCTTATTTCGGCAATTCTTGTAGTATTCTTTTTTGCCGCAGCAATGATAGTTTCAATCCAGAGCTTTGATGACGGAAAGAAAACGGCTTCCGTTAAGGAGCTGCCGCCGGAACCGTTAAATGCGGATCAGGCTCTTTTATTACCGGATGGTCCTTCTGTTCCGTCAACGTATACTGTAAGCCGCGGCAAAAAAGACAACTGGTCGCAGGAAGAAGCCGAGCAATGGTTTACGATTCCGGACAGCGCCGCCGTCGACATGCTTGAAAAATCAAATGATTCGATAATATCTGACATTACAGGAGCGGCACCGTGAAAAAAATATTTTTACTGCTTCTGTTAAGTTTATTTGCAATCACAATTTTCTCATGTAAGTCAACCGAGCTGGATGGTACAAAAGGCGGCGCGGATAGTGAGCTCAATCTGGACGCGGAAGGCGTAAGTGCATCAGAAGGCGTCGCTGATAATGAACGCAGTCTTGATAACGAAGGCAAAGACAATCAGGAAGGCGTAGCCGATAAAGAACGCAGTCTTGATAACGAAGGCAAAGACAATCAGGAAGGCGTAGCCGATAATGAAGGCGGCGTAAATGGGGGAAGCGGTTCTGACAGTGAAAGCGTAAGTGAATCAGAAGGCGTCGCTGATAAAGAAGGCGCTGCGGACGCGGCTTCTGAAAATCAAGAAAACGTAATTGTTGTTGAAGCAGAAAAGTTTGAACCAGATGAAATCCCGGAAGAAATTTCTGAAGAAAAGATAGATGCAAAGGATATTGAAATCTCAGTTATAAGTGGTAAGGATTCAGGCGTTCTTGAAAATACAGCTAAAAGCGAAAGCACAGCATCTCAAATTGAGGCAAGTTCATCTGCAAAAGAAAATAAAATTCAGCCTCAGAAAAATTTACCGCCTTCAAAACCTGCAACGCCAGCAGTAAATTCAGCTCCAGTAAAT
>CACYCX010000058.1 GCA_902772975.1 uncultured Spirochaetaceae bacterium | reverse complement strand
GTAAGGTAAACGGAAAATGGAGCGTTTCCGGAAAGACAATTACATTTACGCCGTCCGGCCTGTATAAGGAAGACAGCACCTTTTATGTCTCAATAAATTTAAAAGAGCTTTTAGGAATTGAGATTGCAGGCGATGAAGTTTTCAAGCGTTCATTTGAAATCAGCCGCGAAGATTATTCAGTTTCCATTAACGAAGTTAAAATTGAAGACGAAAGCGCTTCGGACACTTATACCGTAAAGGGAAACATCAAGATAAACCGCAGTGACGTAAAGCAGGTTGAAAAAATTGTTTCTGCAAAATTCAACGGAAAAAACGTAAAGCTTAAATGGGAAGATTCTTCTGAAAAAGGAATCTTTAACTTTACGATTCCTGACATCAAGGCCGGCAAAAAAGATAAAAAGCTTGTCGTAAGCTGGAGCGGTAAGAAAATAGGCTTATCAAGAAGAAGCGATGCCTGGACAAGAGGAAAAAAGACATTTACGATTCCGCGTCTTGGAATTTTTTCAATTATTGACATTGCACAAAAATCAAAGGATTCGATTGCCGTAAGCTTTTCAATGCTGCTTGATACGACTCAGTACATTGCAGATTATGTTATGACTGAAGGTGAATCAAATAATATAACCGCAAAAATCTCAAACAATGTAGTTGATGTTTACAGCGATTCAAATTTCAGCGACATTACCGGAATCACAATCCTCGACGGAATCAGAAGCATTGACGGCCATTTTCTTGCGCAGGGCTCTTCTACTTCCGTTTCAGATTCATGGAAAAATCCTACTGCAAATTTTGCGTCAGGCGGAAATATTCTTCCAACTACACAAGGCTCTGTAGTTCCGATTGAAGTAGTAAACCTTCACTCCCTCACTATCACAGCTTATGAAATTTATGATTCAAATATGATTCAGTTCCTTCAGATAAACAGCTTTAATGACAACAAGGAGCTTAATCGTGTAGGCGAAAAAGTATGGGAGAAAAAAATTGACATTGACTTTAAGCCGCAAAGCAAAAACAAGACGATAAAATGCGGAATTGATTTGTCAGAACTCGTAAAAAAATATCCGGGCGGAATGTTCACGCTCAAGCTTTCGTTTACAAAAGATGATGTTGAATATGTCTGCTCAAAGAACCACAGGGATTTTTCAAAATATTTTGAGCGCAATATAAAAGACAGCGGCGATTCTGATGACGGTGAAAGCAGCTATTGGGATTATTCAGAAGATTTTTATGATCTTCCATGGGAAGAGCGCGAGACATATTACGATTACAAATACGACCCGTGCCACCCGGCTTATTACATGAAACGCTTTAATTCTTCTGCAAAGCCGAGGAGGAATATTCTTGTATCCGACATCGGTATCATCGTAAAAAAATCTGCGGACGGAACAAAATTCTATACAGCCGCAACTGACTTAAAAACAGCAAAGCCTCTTTCAAATGCGGAAGTCGTTTTCTATTCTTATGCAGGAATCAAGGCATGGGAAGGAAAGACAAATTCAAACGGGCTTTGCGAATGTGAGATTTCGCAGAAGGTTCCTTATTTTGTCACAGTCCGCGCAAACAAACAGGTTTCGTACCTTAAGATTTCCGACGGACTTGCTCAAAGCGTAAGTCATTTTGAAACTGGCGGCGTGGTCACGAAAAACGGCTGTAAGGGCTTTATATATGGCGAGCGCGGGATTTGGCGACCGGGCGATAATATTCACCTTACCTTTATTCATGTTGATGAAAGCGGAAAGCTTCCTAAGGATATTCCGGTTGTGTTCACGCTTACAAATCCTACCGGTCAGGTTGTCGAGACGCGCACATTAAAGGAATCAGTAAACGGCTTTTATTCACTTACCACAAAAACGGACGTTGATGACAAGACAGGCCTTTATACTGCTGAATTCAGCGTTGGCGGAAACAAATGGTCAAAGAACCTTTCAGTTGAATCAATTATTCCGAACAAGCTTTCCGTAAATCTTACGTGCGACAAAAAATATCTTTCAAGCGGCTCAAATAAATTTACGCTCAAAGGCGCATGGCTTCACGGAGCAAGCGCTGCAGGCTATCAGGCCGACGTTGCAATTTCTCTTTCTCAGGGCTCCACTACATTCGCTGACTATAAGGATTATTCTTTCATCAATCCGCTCCGCCATGTAGATTACAGCCGCGAAAATATTTTTGACGGAAATCTCGGAAGCGATTCAGAAGTCAGATTTGAAACAGATATTGAAAGCCCTGACAGCGCTCCGGGAAAATTAAACGCGACATTAATAAGCCGCATCCACGAACCGTCAGGTGCGGTTTCTACCGAATACTCGACAATGACTTATAATCCGTTTGACCGCTATATTGGCCTTCGTCTTCCAAAGGGAGATGCGACACGCGGAATGCTTTTGACTGATGTTGATCACAGGGCAGATGTAATTCTCGTGGATGCGGACGGAAAACCGGTATCAGGCGAGCAGAACTGCTGTTTTGAAATCTACAAAATCGAATGGAAATGGTGGTGGGAAAAAGATGCTTTCTCTGCGGCAAAATATGTAGATTCAGATTCTTATTCACGCATTGACTCAGGAGAATTCAAGGTAAATAACGGACAGGGCTCATTTACCTTCAAAGTAAAATATCCTTCGTGGGGACGTTATCTTGTTCTGGTTCATGATAACGAAAATCACGAAAGCAGTTCTGCTCACAGCGCCGGAAAAATCGTTTACATTGACTGGCCGGGCTGGGCAGGACGCTCTCAGGAAGCAGGCGGCGGAAGTGCCACAATGCTTCCACTTGTATGCAACAAGAAAAATTATAGTGCCGGCGAAACGGCAGAAATTTCATTTGCCTCCACAAAAGGACAGCGCGCCCTTATTACCGTAGAAAAGAACGGCTCCGTATTAAGCCAGAGCTGGCTTGACACAAAGGACGGCACGACTGTGTTCAGCTTAAAGACAACGGAGCAGATGGCGCCGAACGCTTATGTTCACATCACTCTTTTGCAGGAGCACCTTCAGACACAAAACAGCCTTCCGATAAGGCTTTACGGCGTCGTGCCTGTCATGGTCGAAAATCCGGCTACAAAGCTTAATCCTGTGCTTACGATGCAGAGTTCTTACGAGCCGAATAAGGAATGCGTAATTTCCGTTTCTGAACAGAACGGCCGCGCAATGACTTATACGCTTGCTGTTGTTGACGAAGGACTTTTGGGAATCAATTCATATCATGTTCCTGATGTTTGGTCTGAATTCTACAAGAAGGAAGCCTCGCAGATTCTGAGCTTTGATTTGTATTCGTTTGTAATGAATGCGTACAGCGGTAAGCTTGAAACAATCCTTGCGCTTGGTGGCGGCGACGACATCGACATGAAGGAAGGATCAAAGACAAACAGATTTGCTCCTGTAGTAAAATTCTTTGGACCATACGAGCTTAAAGCCGGAGAGAAAAAAGCAATCCGTTTTGACATGCCTTATTATGTCGGTGCAGTAAGGGCAATGGTTGTCGCCGCCGACAAGATGTCGTTCGGTGTTGCAGAAAAAAGTGCTACAGTAAAATCTGACCTGATGGTCCAGATGTCACTTCCAAAAACTATGGGGCTGGACGAAAAGCTTAAAGTTCCTGTTACTGTATTCAACAATACTGAAAGAAATCAGAATGTAAAGGTAAACTTCAAGACACCGGACGGAAGCTTTGAGCAGCAGGTTCAGATTGATTCTTTAAGCGAAAAAATCGTCTACTTTGATTACACCGCAAAGAAGCTTGGAAATGCGGAACTTTCAGCAACCGCAACAGCAGGCTCCGTTACTGCAAAAGAAAAAGTGGACCTTGCCGTAAAATCACGCGGCTCTGAATTTACATATAGAACTAATTTCAGCGTAAAGGGAAAATCAAGCGAAAGCGTTTCTGTAGATTCTCCTGGAATACCGGGAACTACAAAACTCACACTTGAACTCTCTTCCATTCCGCAGCTTAATCTTGAAGAAAGGCTTTCTCACCTGATTAACTATCCGCACGGCTGTATCGAGCAGATTACTTCGGGTGCATTCCCGCAGCTTTACCTGAAGGATTTTATGAAGCTTACTCCGGAACAGGTTGAGACAATCAAGACAAACATCACTTCGGTAATTGAGCGCTATAATCAGTATCAGATTCCGACAGGTGCATTTGCATACTGGCCTGGAAACACGGATCCTCAGTGCTGGGGAACATGTTACGGCGCTCACTTCCTTCTTGAGGCAAAGAAAAACGGATATACGGTTCCTGATACAATGCTTACATCGCTTTTGAATTTTATTTCAGGTGAAGCTGCGGCATGGGGTTCAGGAGATCCTTACGGCTACAACTCTTATTCAAGTGCATACGAAACTCAGGCATACAGGCTCTTTGTTCTGGCACTTGCAGGTAAGCCGAACATTTCTGCAATGAACAGGCTTCGCGGAGTATGCACGATGGAGTCAGCAGGATATCTTCTTTCTTGTGCATATGCCTTAAGCGGACACAAGGATGTTGCGCGCGAGCTTTTAAAGAATGTAACTGCTGATGATCATTACTCATACGGAACGTTCAGCTCACAAAAGCGTACAAATGCGTTGAAGCTTATGGCAGAAAATTATTCTGAAGACCTGACGGGTGCATTGCAGACAACAAAGCAGCTTTGTGAAAATCTTTCAAAGCATGAATGGATGAGCACTCAGGAAATTGCATGGAGCCTGCTTGCCCTCTTCCCGTACTATAAAAATGCTGAAACGGAAAAAATCGGCTACACAGTTACGACTGGCGGCATAGAAACAAAAGGCGAGTTCAACGAAAAGATTACAGTAATTTCTCTTGAGGCAAACGATGAACCGGTTCAGAAGACAACAGTAAAGAATCAAAGCTCTAAGGCGCTTTACGGTTCCCTTATTGCAACAGGTCTTCTTGCTCCGGGAAAAGAAGTTTCTTACAGCACAGGCATCAACCTTAAGGTAAGCTATTATGATGAATACGACAATGCAGTTTCACCTGCTCACCTTAAGCTTGGCGATTCATTCAAGGTAAAGATTACAGTGTCGCTTAAAAAGAAATCAGACTCAGTTGAAAACCTTGCATTGACGCTTCCGATTCCGACCGGCTGGGATTTCAGCAATGACAGAATTTCTGCCGGAATGGAAGGAAGCGCGCGTTCTTCAGATTCTGACTTTTATACTTATCAGGACATCCGTGATGATGTAATTTATACTTACTTCGACCTCAAGGACAGGCAGGAAGTATCGTATGAGTTTAACGGAACTGTTGCTTACCGCGGAGATTACTACATACCGGCAATAAAAGCAGAAGCGATGTATGACAGTAATTATGCGGCAATAATTTCTGCAGTTCATGTTACTGAATAAAATTTCTAAAAGGCAGATTGCGCTTATATCAGGTGTCTTCTGCCTTTTAATTTTTGCAGTATTTTTTATTCCTCATTCGCTTACAAAAAAAAGCGGTCCGTACTCTGCCGTATTGTACGATAAGAACGGACTTCTTTTAGGCGCTACCGTTGCAGAAGACGGACAGTGGCGCTTTGAAAAATCGACGCCAAACAAAAGATTTTTGACGGCGCTTATTTTAGTTGAAGACAGACGCTTTTATTTTCATCCGGGAATTGATTTTGTTTCTGTGCTGCGTGCCATAAAATCAAACATCAGTCAAAAGAGAATTGTCTCCGGTGCATCAACAATAACAATGCAGACTGTCCGCATTCTGGAAAAAAATCCGCGCCGTACGCTTTTCCAGAAAATCAAGGAAGCGCTAATTTCGGTGATTTTTGAAATACGCTACACGAAAAAACAGATACTCGAATTGTATTCAGCGGCTGCACCATTCGGCGGTAATGTCGTTGGTCTTGAAGCGGCTTCCTGGCGGTATTTCGGACGCTCGCCTGAAGATCTTACATGGGCGGAAGCTTCAACGCTTGCCGTCTTACCAAACCAGCCTTCTCTTGTTAATCCGGGCGAAAACCGTGACATTCTTCTTGAAAAGAGAAACAGGCTTTTAAAAAAATTACTTGATTCAAAAAAAATTGATGATGAAACATATTTGCTTTCGCTTGCAGAAGAGCTTCCGCCCCGCCCTTTTGCAATTCCGCAGCTTTCGCCCCATTACCTGAATTTCCTGAAAAACAAAAATCCACGACAAAATAAATTTTATTCGACGCTAGATTATTCCGTTCAAAAACCGGCGCAGGCAATCACCGAAAAATGGTCGGAAAAATTTTCTTCAATCGGGATTCAGAACGCCGCTTCAATCATTTTGGATACGCGAACAAAAGAAATAATTGCATATGTCGGTAACACCGGCCGCTACGGAAGAAATTTAAAGACAAAGGACGTAGACATAATACAATCACGCCGCAGCTCAGGAAGCCTTTTAAAACCGTTCCTGTATGCCGCCTGTCTTGATTCAGGACTTGTACTCGGCGATCAGCTTGTGCTTGATATTCCTATAAGAATCGGAAGCTACAAACCTGAAAACAACACCAAACAGTACGCAGGCGCGGTTAAAGCTTCGGAGGCACTATCACGCTCGCTTAACATTCCTGCCGTTCGTGCCTTACGGGAATACGGCATAAGCGCCTTCCTTTCGTATTTAAAGCAGTGCGGATTTACTACACTTGACCGCAGCGCCGACGATTACGGACTTGCACTTATTTTAGGCGGCGGAGAAATTTCCCTTTACGAAACGGCAATGGCTTACGCAACACTAATGCAGGGCGCCTGCGGCATCGAAAACAAGGCTCCGTATTCACAAGGCGCTTCATACCTTACAGTCGAAGCTCTTGCACACGGTACGCGTCCCGCCGATGAAGCATTCTGGGAAAGCTATTCAAAGGCAAAAAAAATCGCATGGAAAACAGGAACAAGTAACGGACACAGGGACGCATGGTGCATTGGCACGAACGGCAGATATACGGTAGGCGTCTGGGTGGGGAATGCGGAAGGACAAGGGAACATGTACCTTACGAGCAGTACTACAAGCGCTCCTCTTATGTTCGATTTGTTTTCGATATTGAAGGAAGCTTCATGGCCTTCATTTCCGGAAGACGAGCTTGAAATTGTAGAAGTATGTTCAAAATCAGGCTACATCGCAAGCAGTAACTGCGAGCATAAAAAGGAAGCGTACAAACCTAAAAACAGTCCTCTTTCACCGCTCTGCCCTTACTGTAAAATTTATTCCTTTACGCCGGACGGAAAATATCTTGCTTCCGCTGAAGAGCTCATAAATGAATATGCAGGAAGCTTTCCTAAACTTGAAAGCCGCTTTGTACTTCCGCCATACATCGAATATTATTTTACAAAGCAGTCACTTTCCTATAAAAAACTTCCGCCTTACGTTCCGTGGCACAATCAGGCAAAAAAGGAAGATTTAAATATTGTGTTCCCGCTTCAAGGCTCTAACGTCGTAGTTCCGGTTGAAATTGACGGACAGGAAGGAAGCATAATTATGGAAGCAGCCGCCCGCGAAAAAACGACTGTGATTTACTGGGATATAGACGGAAATTATCTTGGACAAACATGCGGAATTCACCAGATGAAAGTCAGTCCCGGAACCGGCGATCATGTCCTTACGATTACCGATTCCTACGGAACAAAAAGAGTCAGAACGTTTACCGTACTTGATGCGGCAAATTAATCTGATTCCTTTTTTATAAGTGAAAGTGAATTAAGCTTTTCAAGAATCAATTCAACAATCTGCTCAGGATTATATTTTGCAGTATCTATGATTAAATCACAGAATGAATATTCATTGTTGTCAATATTATAAAGCTTTTTGTAGCGCTTGGAATCCTCGCTGTCACGCATTGAGGTAAACCGCTTGATTTCTTCGATATCACCGCCTTCACGGTTTAAGATTCTTGAAGCACGGACATCATCATCAGCAGAAAGGTAAACTTTTAAATCAGCTTCCTTGAGCATCCAGATTGCAAGACGGCTTCCAAGAACACAGCTTTCTTTTTTTGCAAGCTCAACCTGCCTTGTATCAACTTCAACATCGTAGCTGTCATCAGTTTTTGCGTTTTCAATAACCTGGGCAAGCGTAAGATTTTTTTCTGCTGCAAGCTGCCTGAATGTAAAATTAATAAGGGTTACACCAAGAGTCTTTGAAAGCAGAGTGCTTACAGTCGTGTTTCCGCATCCTGACTTTCCGCTGATTGCAATACGAAGTTCTTTTCCTTCCGGAATAAAATATCTGGCCATAATTATTCTCCCATATTTTTTCTACATTACTTTATTCTACATTCTTACTCTGTTCGCGTATATTTTCAAGAGCATCCTTTGCAGATACAACCATCGCGCCGACTTCCGTAAACTGGTTCTTGCTTCCGATTGTATTGATTTCGCGGTTTGCTTCCTGACAGATAAAATCAAGCTTTTTTCCCGGAACAGGATTTTCCGTAATTTCTTTTTTGAGTGCAAGAAGATGACTTTGAAGCCGTACGATTTCTTCATTAATCGTGTACTTAACAAGCATTGCCGCAACTTCAGTCATTATGCGGTTTTCATCGGCATGGTCGCCTAAAAGCTCATTGAACCTTGAAGTAATCTGCTCTTTGAATTTGCCTTCCATCTGAGGCTGCCATTCCTTAAAGAAGTCAGCACACTTTTCAAGGATTTCGATTTTAGAAAGGAGATCCTTTTTGAGGTTTTCTCCTTCCCTCTTCCTGTCACAAATAAACTGCTCCAGCACTTCATCAAAAACAGGCTCGATTTTTTTCCAGTAAATTTCAGCATCATATTCATGCGTAACGTTAAGCACTCCGTCCTGACTTACAATCAGCGGAAGTGTTATAGACTGCTCTGAAAGCCCGAGTTCCTTTGCAAGATCGACAAAAGAATCGTAATACATTTTTGCCGCATTATGATCTATCGAAATTTTTGAATTTGAGTTTTCATCATGAATGCGTAAATTTACTTCAACCTTTCCGCGCTGAACCTTTTCAGTAACAAGCGCCTTTATCCTTGATTCAAGCGGATTTAAAAAAGACGGAAGATTTACGCTTAAATCAAGGAAGCGTGAATTGACTGATTTTATTTCCACGCTTATTTGAGTTGAATCTGTAACGACTTCCTTAAAGCCGTAGCCTGTCATGCTGTTCATATTATTTCCTGCTATTTTTCAAGTTTTTCCAAAAGAAGTTTTCCGACCTTCCAGTTATCGCCTGCTCCCATCGTAACAAAAAGATAACCGTCAGGATATTTATCACCGCTTGACTTTGACAAAAGCTCGTATCCTAAATCAGCGGCCTCGTCAAATTCCTTGCGGTAATAAACATCGCCGTGATGTTTTTTTGCGTGCTCTGAAAGTATCTCTCCGGTTACAGCTGCACTTGAAGCATCCTCACGCGCGCTTCCGTAAATTTTATTTATAATTACGCTGTCTGCGCTATTAAAGCTTGAAGCAAATTCCTCAAGCAATGCCTGAGTGCGCGTATATGTATGGCTCATAAAATCTACGATAATCTTATGGCCGCTGTAAAATTCACGGTATCCCTGAAGCGTCGTATTAATTGCCGTCGGATGGTGGCCGTAATCATCTATAAAGATTACTTCCTGACCAAGCGGCGTTTTTGCTCTTCCGGTAATTTCGCTGCGCCTTTTTCCGCCGGCAAACTCCAGCAGTGAATCTTTAAGAACCTTGCAATAATCAGACGGCGACTTTCCTGCATCAATCAAAAGGCGTGACACAAGCGCTAAGGCGGCCGTTGCATTTTTTACGTTATGAAGGCCGGGAACTCTAAGCGCGCACTCCCCGATTGAAGACACGGTAAACTTCTGTATGCCGGATTCTGATTTTGAAAGCGTAATCTTAAAATCACCCTGTGCATTAAAGCCATACGGAATTAAATTGAGATCAGGCCGCCGGGATTGTGCAAGGCGGCTTGTTTGTAAAGCGCCATTATCGTCAGCGCAGTAAATAAGGTCTGCGCCTTCCGGGAGCTTGCAGATGTAATCGATAAAGGCGTTCTGAATATCCTCGAACGTCGGATAATAATCCTGATGGTCGCTTTCTACGCTCGTAAGGATGATTTTTTTAGGACAGAATGCCATAAAATGGCGCTGATACTCGCATGTTTCTGCGACAAAATATTTTTTGCCGGCGGATACCGGAACGCCGTCAGATACGACACCGTTTGTCATCGTGCAGTGATTTCCGAATGACGAAATAATGGAGCCTGCAAGCACCTGCGCCGGAATATCGACATTTTTCAAAAGCGTTCCCACAAGACCAGTCGTAGTCGTCTTTCCGTGAACGCCGCAAACGCCTGCGCTGTAAGATCTTTCACTTATTAATCCAAGCGCCTCGCTGTACAAAAGCATCGGTATGTTTTTCTTCTTCGCCTGTGCAAGGTCTGGATTTTTTTCTGCATTGTACGCACTTGAATAAATTACAAGCGCCGTATCATCACAGATGTTTTCTTCAGAAAAAGGAAGCGCCTTTATACCAAGCTTTTCGAGAATCTCATCTGTGTAAAATCTTTCAGAAACATCGCTTCCCGTAATCACGGCTCCCTGCGCAAAAAGGATTTCAACAAGGGCCGCCATTCCGGTTCCCTTGATTCCAACAAAGTGAACCTTTACGCCGTTAAAGCTTTCTGGAAGCAATTTTGTATTATTTTCGTCCATAATTAATTATCTGATTCTGAATCAGTCAAAACCTGCTTTACCGGAACCATAACAGTTGCGTCGTAGCAGGCAAACATTTCGTCAGTCTTCTCCGGAACGCCCTTCTGAGTAAAGATGCTTACAAGCGGCACGATTACAAGTGAAGAAACCATTGAGAATACGCCCGAGTAAAGTGAATTCTTGAAGACGCCCTGAAGGAACACGCCTGAAACAGAAATTATTTTCATCGAAATAAGAAGCTGCACAATCATCAGTAACGACCCGAAGCAGAATGAAACGGCAACGGCAGGCTTAGTAACCTTCTTCCAGTATAGTCCGTAAAGGAACGGCGCAAGGAATGAGCCTGAAAGCGCGCCCCACGAAATTCCCATAAGCTGAGCGATGAACGTTACGCGTGACTTAGCCTGAACGATTGCAATCACGGCCGAAAGCACGATGAACACCGCAACAAAAAGACGGAGCACGAACATATTCTGCTTTTCAGTAAGCTTTTTCTTTTTAAGTGAATCTATAAAATCAAGTGTAAGCGTAGAGCTTGAAGTCAATACAAGCGAAGAAAGAGTTGACATTGACGCAGAAAGAACAAGAATCAGAACTACCGCAATAAGGAAATCGCTCAATCCCGAAAGCATCGTAGGAATTACGCTGTCAAAACCCTGTGCCTTTACCGCTTCCTGAGTCGTAAAAAGCCGTCCGAAACCGCCGAGGAAATAACAGCCGCCCGCTACGATTACGGCAAAGAATGTCGAGATTACAGTTCCAATCTTAATCGATTCCTCGTTCTTGATTGCATAGAATTTTCCGACCATCTGCGGAAGTCCCCAGGTTCCAAGTGAAGTAAGCAGGACTACAATCAGAAGATAAAATGGCGCCGGCCCGAAAAACGAGGTGTATGCTCCGCGCATTACAGGAGATTCGATTTCAGACATAAGCGCGATTGACTCCATAAAGCCGCCGTTTTTAGCAAGGACAGCCGCAATAACAGCCACGATTCCAATCAGCATGATTATTCCCTGAATAAAATCGTTGACTGCCGTCGCCATATATCCGCCGATAATTACATAAATCGCAGTAAGCACGGCCATTACGATAACACACACTGAATAGTCAATATTAAATGCCATCTTAAAAAGGCGCGAAAGACCGTTAAAAAGGGAGGCCGTGTACGGAATCAGGAATAAGAACGTGATTACCGAAGCGACGATTTTCAATCCCGATGACTCAAAGCGCTGTCCAAAAAATTCAGGCATTGTCTTTGAGCCAAGGTGCTGCGTCATAATTCTTGTACGGCGGCCCAAAATTGCCCATGCAAGAAGAGATCCGATAAAGGCATTTCCCAGTCCAATCCATGTTGAAGCAATTCCGAAATTCCATCCGAACTGACCTGCATATCCTACAAAAATAACCGCAGAAAAGTACGATGTACCGTATGCAAAAGCCGTGAGCCACGGACCGACTGTACGGCCGCCAAGAACATAACCGTTTACATTTTTGCTTACAGAGCGGCATTTTACGCCTACAAAAATGAAAACAGCAAAAAAGATAACAAGCAATAAAATTTTAACTGTCATAATTTAGCATAATATCACTTTAAAGGCGCATGTATCAAGGTCGAAAAAATCCAAAAAAAACCGCGATAAATAACGCTTTTTAGGACATTATAATAGTATTTTTTCTATATGCGTGTTAGTATTTAACATTATGAGAAGGTTTTTCAATTTTAAAAAGACAGCTCCATTATTTACTAT
>CACYCX010000057.1 GCA_902772975.1 uncultured Spirochaetaceae bacterium | reverse complement strand
TTTCCGGTTCCTGTCAGAACCATCATGAAAGCTGGTTTCTTCATCTTCTTTGTATCAATCTTTTTACTGAAAGTTTTGAGGTTTGCAGTACCTTCTTCAATAAGATGGTCACCACCGAGTTTTATTTCAATCAAACCAAAGGAGCCATTTCGTAAATGAATAACGGCATCGCATTCAAGTCCGGACTTATCTCTGTAATGGTATACTTCACCATCAAGACTTTCTGCGTAGACTCGCAAGTCACGGACACACATAGTTTCAAAGAATAAGCCCATCGTTTCCAGGTCTTTTACCAGGTCAGCAGGGCCCAGGCCCAGACTTGCAGTTGCAATAGAAGGGTCACTAAAGTAGCGCGTATCCGAAGTTCTGATAGCAGTTTTAGGGCGTAGATTTGGATTCCATGCGTGCATGTCTTCAATTACAAAAATCTTTCTAAGAGCGTTTGTATATGAATAAACAGTATCCTCAGTAAGACTTTCAGCATCGTTTGCAAGAATGTCATCACGAAGAACTGTGTATGCAGCTTGAGTTCCCTGATTTCTTGCATACGATTTCATCAATCTCTTGGCACGCTCTGAATCGCGTTTTACATTATCAACCCTGGAAATATCTGTATTTACAATTGCATCAAAATAATCAAAAGCCTGATCCAGAGCAATTTCTGGCTCCATATCTACGGCTCCAGGCCAGCCGCCACGACAAATTAAAAAAGCAAGTTTATCAATATCATCTATTTTGTTTTCCGCCAGAATTTGTTCCGGCTGTTCAAATAAAGCTTTAAGACTAATTTCGCCCGTTGATTCACCAGATTCAAACAGCGACATAGGCCGCATTTTTATCCATGCAAAACGGCCGGTTCCGCTATGAAAAATTTCATCATCTTCAGGAGGAACAGCAGAACCAGTCAGAATAAACTGCCCCATACCTTTCCTATGATCAACCTCAAATCGAACAGCATCCCAAAGCTTTGGCGCAATCTGCCACTCATCAATCAAACGGGGCGTTTCACCCTCAAGCAGTTTAGAAGGATTAATATCAGCTGCAATAAGATTTGCTTTTACATCTTCCGGCTTAGACATATACAAAATGCTTTTCGCCATCTGCTCTGCAGTAGTCGTCTTACCACACCATTTTGGTCCCTGTATAAGAACAGCTCCCTTTCCTTTTAATTTGCGTTCAAGAGTCTTATCTGCAATTCGCGGTCTATAATTTTCCATGCTTTTATTGTATATTGTATTTGGCGCTTTGGCAAGTTTTCATTTGGCGTTTTGGCTTTATTATAATTGGCGATTCGGCATTATTCTGTTTGGAGAGTTGACTTTTTTTTCATTTTCAATTTTCTATTTCTTTCTTAAAAATTCCCAATACAATGAAACAGCAAATAATGAATTTGCAGACATCAACGGAAGAATTATAAAAGGTTCTTTTCTTATGTGTATTATAAAAACAATAATTGCTAATCCTGAAAAAAAAAGTGCAGGAATACTTGAAAGACTATATTTTTTTAGTGATTCACTGCAAATAGAAAAAAACAAAAAGAAGCAAAAAACTATTATTGAAAAAAAGAACAGAACTACAATATCAGTTAGTTCAGTTTTCTCATTTTGCTTTATTTCTATGAGATAATATGTCAAAGCGAGTAATAGATTTATTAATGTCACACTACTGAATGTAAGAATACATTTTTTTCTATTTTTCATTTTTCTTTGCATAAAGGCTTAAGCCTACAAGAAGGCAGCCTTGAATATATGCTAAATTATTTTCTTTGAGATAAGAAAGCAGTTCTTCACTTTCTGCTCCGGGCTGGATTACAATGCACTTATAGGATTTTTTGCATTTCTTGATCAGCTCCAGTCCTTTTACCGGATTAATGCATAAATCAATTATATCTATCTTTTCCGGGACTGAATCAAAATCAGCAAGTTCCTTTCCTACTGCATGAACAGTGTAACCATGCTCCAAAAGGCCGTGCTTTATTTTGTATGCATACTTTTCAGGATTCAGCGTGTCACCTGCAACGGCAAACACCGACTGATTCATTATTTCATTCAGCTCCATAAATCTCTTTCTCTCCATAAATACAATGATATTTGTTTGTATTAAAAAGCTTTAAAATACAAAAGCCGCTTCCTACTGAAACTTTGTTCAACATTCTGTAGCCGGGAAACGGAACGCACAGCGTTATCACATCATTTACATGAGCATACTGAAAAGCGTAATCAATACAGCCGCTTACATAATCATAAGTCTTTTTTCCCCACAAAGGCTTTGGCGCACCAAAAGTCACTACGCCAGCCTTATTGCCTGTGCGGAAATTAAAATCCTCTGCCGCAAGAACAGAAAGCGCGCCGCCATAACTCCAGCCGCATATTTCAACTTTGTAGCCGTCATCTTTCAAGGCGTCAGTGTAAGTTTCAATCAGCTTTGCCATAACCTCATCATTGCACGAAGTATATGCATTCCCCCATCCGCTCGCAAACCACAAGGTATTCTGCTGCTTCTTATATGGCTTTGCCGGAAAAGAAAAATTGTTGATCCAGTCGCGTCCGTCAGAGCTTCCGTCAAACAAAAGGCGCACGATTTTTTCATCCGGATAAACCTTAACCGCCCAGTCAACGCAATCACCGCTTTTTGTGTACTCAATATTTTTTATTTCGTTAAACAAGTCCCATGGCTTCATTTTGTATCCTTGTAATAATAAGTATGTTGCAATATTGAACAATTGTCTATAAAATAGATATATGGAATTAAGAAAAGGTCCGCAGCAGAAAGAAGTATTAATCATAGACGCCTCCCCGCTTTTCAGGGAATTCCTAAAGGAAAAGCTTTCCCTTGAAAATGTCCATGTTGAGACAGCAGCTGGAAAGCGTGACGCCTTTACAAAATTAATCAATATTCTCCCGGATCTCGTTATAATCGATGTTGAAGAATCCTTTGCTGACCTTATGGATTTTCTTCAGAAAAAATACAACGATCCTAACGCCAAGCGCATTCCTATCATTATTTCAGGTCCTGAGCTTGAAAAATCAAAGCTTGCGATGCTCGTTCAGTTTGGCATCGTAAAATATTTCCACAAGCCGATTAAATTTGACATTTTCTTTGAGGCAATCGGAAAAATTCTCCGTGCAAATTTTTCGCTTGATTCAACTCCATGCGTGCTTGAAATTCATCACAGCGGAAACGTTATTTTTATCGAAATTGCGCAGGGACTTAACCGCGAAAAAATCGCACTCCTAAAATATAAAATCACGGAAATGATTGATTCAAACAACATGCAGAATCCTAAGGTGGTTCTGATGATGACGAATCTTTCGCTTTCTTTTGTAGACGGAATCAATGTTGAGCTTCTCCTTGATACCGTCACTTCAAACGATAAAATTCAAAAGCGCAATGTAAAGGTTCTTTCGCTCGACGAATTCGTAAAGGATTTAATTGACGGACATCCTGAATACGCCGGCATCAAGGTAATTAAAAATCTTGCAGACGCGCTCAATACAATCGTTGACAACACAAACCAGAATTCAAGTGCCGCCGATGTTATTGCCGACACGCTCTTGTCTTCTGATGATGAGGACAGGACTGGTTCAGTTGAAATGCGCTTTCTTTCGGATTCGGGACAGACTGCTGAATCAGCAAAGAACGAGGGCGTACTTCTTAAAATTGCAATCGTTGATGATGATGAAGTTATCAGAAAACTTTTGGAGCAGACATTTTCTTCAATCGGAGCAGAGTCAATAATCTTTGAAACTGGTGAAAAATTCCTTCAGGCAATTGAGACAGAAGATTTTGACCTTGCAGTTGTAGACATCTTTATGCCGGGACTTTCAGGCTTCGATGTACTTACAAAACTGATTAACAGATCAAAGCCGATTCCTTCAATTGTCTATTCACAGGCAACGCAGAAAGAATATGTAATAAATGCCTTGAGCCTTGGAGCAAAGGGCTATCTTGTTAAGCCGCAGAAGCCCGAGGTAATTATTCACAAGGCACTGGAAGTTCTGCATGACAAACTCCAATAATTCCGAAGAGCAGACTGTTCTTCAATCAAGCCGCTTTTTAGCAAGTACGCTCCATGAGATGCGCACGCCAATCCAGACTATAATAGGTTCACTGGAACTGCTTTCAACAACGCCTCTTAACAAGGAGCAGCTTGAATACGCGCGCCAGATTCAGTTCAGCGCAAATGTACTTTTGACTTTAGCAAACGACGTCCTCGATTTTACAAAAATCCGTTCTGCTGAATTCAAGCTTGAATCAATTCCGTACAATGTAACGCAGATTGTAGAACAGGTAACTGATTTGATAAGCGTTGAGGCATTCAACAAAGGCCTCGAAATCGTAACAGATATTTTTCCGTCTGTTCCAAAGGAAGTCAACGGCG
The DNA here is from genome assembly GCA_902772975.1 of uncultured Spirochaetaceae bacterium. Lineage (GTDB taxonomy): Bacteria > Spirochaetota > Spirochaetia > Treponematales > Treponemataceae > Treponema_D. Next base: position 3,735 of record CACYCX010000057.1, on the reverse strand, counting down.
ACCCAACCCGCGTTCAGCAGATAATCCTCAACCTTTTAAAGAATGCAGTAAAGTTTACTGACACAGGCTACATCCACATCACGGTTGAATGTCAGGAAGAGGACTCGCTTTTATTCAGGGTAATTGACAGCGGAATCGGAATCCCGGAAGAATCGCGCCACAAGCTTTTCAAGGATTTTTATCAGGTTGACGCTTCCACTACAAGAAAGTACGGCGGAACTGGACTTGGACTTTCAATCTGCAAGTCACTTGTAACTGCAATGAAAGGAAACATCGGGGTAAGTCAGAATCCGACCGGCGGTTCGATTTTCTGGTTTACGCTTCCGTGCAAAAAAAATCCGGAACAGTTTGAGCTTATCTCAATTCCAGATTTCGAGATTCCGGACAACACGCGCATTCTTGTAGTAGACGATAATTTTCTTGCACGAAACAGCTTTGAGCAGAAGCTTCGAAATCTGGGACTTAAGTCGATTGACTCAGTTTCCAGCGGCGAGCTTGCCCTTGAAAAAATGCGGACTGCTGCCAGAGAAAAAAATCCGTACACAATCTGCTTTATCGATATGATTATGCCCGGAATCGACGGCTGGCATCTTGCGGCGGACATAAACGCAGACAAAAAAATTAACGATTCAAAATTGTTTCTTGTTGTTCCGGAAGGACAGATGGGTGGCGAGGCAAAGATGAAGATGCTCAACTGGTTTAACGGTTACCTTTACAAACCGGTTAAGCGTCAGAAATTAATCGAGGTATTGTCCGCCGCGTTCTCGGAACCGGAAACACTCGAGATTGTGGAGCAGGTCGAAAATCAGGCGCCGGTTAAAGAAGAAAATCCTGATTCAGAAATAGCCCGCGGAGTAAAGATTCTTGTTGCAGAAGATCATTCCGTAAACAGAAAGCTCATTACGACTTTCCTTAAAAAATTCGGCGGTGAAGTTTACGAAGCGGAAGACGGAAAGAAAGCAGTTGAAAAGACACTGGCAAATCCGGCGCTGGACATAATCTTTATGGACATCCAGATGCCTGAAATGAACGGAATCGATGCCGCAATCGAAATCAGAAAAAGCGGCTACAACGGAGTAATCGTTGCCTGCACTGCAAACAACGACGCCTCTGATTTTGAAGCCTACAAAAAAGCCGGCATGAACGATATAATCGCAAAGCCGTTTAAAAGCGCTGACATCAAGAACATACTTGAAAAATGGAACAACGCTTTTTCTGCTTCGCTCATTCCGGTCGAGGCTGTACAAAAAGCCGAAGCTCCCGACATCGATATCGTCTGGGACGAAAGCGATTTTGCTGACACAATCGAAAATAATTTTGAGATGGGCTGCCAGCTCGTAAATGATTTTATTCCGCAGACTGAAAGCCTGATTAAAAAAATTCCTGATTTACTCAAGCAGAAAAACTGGTATGAGCTTCGGCAGATCGGGCACACGATAAAAGGAAGCGCGGCTTCAATTTCTGCAATCACGCTTTCTAAATATGCCGGCGCCTTGAACAAGGCGGCGCACGAAGACTCTTAAGATAAAATAAAAGAACACGAATCGCACTTAAAATCAGAGTTCAAGAAATTCTGCAAGGCGTTCAAAAAATGGGAGAAAGAAAATGAAGATAAAGACGAACTATCATACGCACACGACTTTCTGTGACGGAAAAAATTCTCCAGAAGAAATGATTCAGGCTGCGCTCGAAAAAGGATTTTCGATTTTAGGATTTTCAGGGCACAGCATGTATCCGCACGCCGCCGACTGGCATATCCCGGTAAAAAACCACGCCGCTTATTTTGCAGAAATAAAATCGCTCTCCGAAAAATACCGTGACAGGATTAAGATTCTATCAGGCCTTGAAGCAGACTACATAACCTGCTTTGCCGATGAGTATTCGGTTGTTAAAAGCGAGTTCAAGCCTGATTACCTGATTGGCTCGGTTCACTATATTGCAACGGAAAAAGGATTTTTTACGGTAGACGAAAAAGCGGAAAACGTTGCCGCCGGAATAAAAAAGCTTTTTAACGGAAACGGCAAAAAGGCAGTGCAGGAATATTTTTTTCTTGAGCGCGAAATGTTAAGCAAGGGAGGCTTTGAAATTATCGGGCACCCTGACCTTGTAAAAATCCGGAATGTAAGCCTCAACTTTTTTAATCCGAATGAAAGCTGGTACAGAAAAGAACTTAGGCTTACGGCAAAAGCAATTTCAAAGGCGGGAGTAATTGCGGAAATAAACACCGGCGGCATTGCCAGAAAAAGCATTGATGAGCTTTATCCGTCGGATGAATTTCTTGCGCTGCTTCATGAATATTCAGTACCGGTAACAATTTCGTCTGATTCTCATTCAGTCAGCACAATCGACTTTGCATTTGACAGAGCCGAAAAAAGCGCTTTCAATGCCGGCTACACGGAACTTGCGTACCTTGATGAAACCGGCATTAAAATGCAGAAGCTTTAATACGCAATTTAATTATCTCTGATTGCGCTCAGCTTTTTCCATGCAGTCAACGCACATAAAAGCGTAAGGAATACGTTCAAGTCTGGCCTGCGGAATATCCTTGCCGCAAGAAAGGCATACACCGTATTTTCCCTCCTGAATGCGTGTAAGGGCGTTGTTGATAAGCTGGAGGCGCTGAGCAGCCTGTTCGCCAAGAGAATCAAGAAGGTGGCGTCCTTCTGCATCAGAAGCTATATCTGCCTCATCTCCGGCCTCAACGCTCGAAATAAGGCTCTTAAATTCATCACGCTGTCGTTCCAGTGAAGCAAGGATAGATGCTCTTTCCTCAAGAAGATTTTTCTTCATCTTATTAATAAATTCTTGTTTCATTGTTTCCCCTCAAAAACTCAGGTTTACCCCGAATGTAGTATGTTGACAATTTATTGTCTTTTGTAGATACTAATATAAGCAGAAATCGACAAAAAAACAACTTTTTTCGCATATAAAATTGCGTTTTTTTTCACTTTGGAGGAAATGTGGCTAAAGAAGAAGCGATTGAAGTCGAAGGATTGGTAAAAGAAGCGCTGCCAAATACAATGTTCCGCGTAGAACTCAAGAACGGACACATCATTATGGCACATCTTTCCGGAAAAATGCGCAAGCATTACATCAGAATCGTTCCGGGAGACAGCGTAAAAGTTGCGCTTTCACCATACGACCTCGACAAGGGCCGGATTATTTTCCGACAGCGCTAAAAAATCAACGGCGCGTTAAGGGCTGCTGCTGACTGCAGTCCTTTTTTTATTTTAAAGCAAATTTATTTTAAAACGATTTTCCTTAAAAAAATTTCTACTCTGCTGAATCGGCAGAAAAAAGGCGCGAAATGCCGTATATAACGCCGGTGGCACCTTTTACGATGGCCGCTATGCTCATAATAGGACCTATAGGGAAAATGAAAATTGAATATGGCATTGCAATCAATCCGAGCATTCCGATTACGGCGGACTTAATTACATGAACAAATGCCTCAGGACGGCTCATCCTGTATTCCTCGCGGTGATTTGAATACGTGCTGTATGATTTTTCGTAATGCCTGCTGTAATTCTGATATGCGGCTTTTCTCCACTGCTCAAACGGATCGTAAGTTTCGCCGTCGCCCTGATTTGCGTATGACTGGTATGATGATGTAAACGGATTTGAGCCGGCAGCATCGAACTGGGCACGCTTTTTTTCATCTCCGATTACTTCGTAGGCTGAATTAATCTGAGCCTTTCGCTTTGCAGCTTCCGGGTTATTCGGATTTCTGTCAGG
>CACYCX010000056.1 GCA_902772975.1 uncultured Spirochaetaceae bacterium | reverse complement strand
GCCGCCGTTACGGGAATTGTGCCTTGTCCGGCTGTGGCGCTGATTGTGCTTTTCTGCCTGCTGAATTCGATGGTGGCGCTTTCGCTCCTGGGTGCGCTTGTCATTTGCATCGGCATGACGATTACGAATGTTGCCTTCGGTATTGCTGCGGTCGCTTTCCGCAAGGGAATCGACAAGGGGAGTGCCCACACCCGTATCGCGACAAAAATATACACCGTCGCGACGCTCGCAGGCGGTGTCATTATCTTTGTTTCGGGACTGTTGCTGTTTACGAACCAGTATTTTCTATATATGTAAAAAATTTAATTAGGGTTAAGGAAATGATAAAGGCTTATTTTGTCCTCCTATCCATGATGCTTTTGATTGCGGGATGCGGAGGTGATTCTTCGTCCAATGCCAGCGAGCATTACGAAAGCGTTTCTTCTTTAGAGGATTGCGATAAAGATCATCAGGATGATTCTGTCTATGTAAAAAGTATGGATGTCTACATGACATGCCAGGATGGATTCTGGATGGAGTTTACAAACTCTGAAACGGAATCCCGTTCCGACGGTAAGAGCTCGTCAAGTTCCAAAAAAGACAATGGCTCCGAAAAAGGATCTGATGATAAAAGTAGTTCCTCTGATGAAGGCAAATCCGAGAGCAGTTCTTCTTATGTGCATAATCCCGAAAGCCTTGATTCGCTCTATGTTGCCGCCGACGACACTCTGTTTTCTCTCAAGTATTTGAATGATTGCAATAGTTCTCACGAAGGCAAGTATGTTTTTGTCATTTCCTTGAGTGCTTACCTAGTTTGCAGTGATGATGAGTGGAAAGAATTCAAGCCTCCTGTTCACAAGTCCAGTTCTTCAACAGTCGTAGCGGATTCAAATAATCAGACTGGCATTAGCGATTTGTCAAATTACTTTGATGTCTACAAGGATACCGTTGCTCATAGCAGCTCTAGCATGACCATGGTCGAACTTCCCGAGATTTTTAAGGCTGACAGTCTTTTTGGTAAATGCGACGACAGCAAGGATGGCAAGGTTTTCGTAGATTCCGCAGGGGTTATCAAAGTTTCGTCAGACAATTTTTACTATTGCAAGAATCATGTCTGGGTTGCGTTGACGTATCAGGGGGCGAATGGGGTTGCGCTTGGTGATGCTCCTGATGGAACCTTTGCTGAAGCGGTGTACCCGACGAAAAAAGCAAAGAAAAATAAAATGTCGGCTTATTGCAGTAATGAAGTTCCAGGTGGCGAACAGTATGTGATGGATGGAATCTGGAGATTGGCAGGTGATTTGGAAACCTGTTTCGGAAAAATGTGCTCTATCGTAAATCGCGGTTCCCTGTATAATTTTAAGGGCTATTGGTACATCTGTTCTGTGGATGGATGGGCTGAATCGGACGTTCTTAAACTAAAAAACGTTAATTTTTTCAATGAGGATGTTGAATTTGGCTCTTTGACTGATGAACGCGATGGTCATGTATACAGGACCGTTGAAATTGACGGTGTCACATGGATGGCTGAGAATTTGAACTACAAGGGCGGTGACAAAGAAGTTGGCGCTTGCTACAAAGATGATCCTGCAAACTGCGAAATCACCGGACGCTTCTACAAATGGGCTGACTTCATGAACGCGGCGGATTCCGGTGACGCACTTACAAATCATGGCATTTGTCCTGAAGGCTGGGAAGTCCCGGATACCACACTCTTCCAGAATCTGTTCAAAAACCATTCCGCAGATCTTTATTCTCCGTCGGCTTGGACTTTTGTTGATGATGCTCATTCGTTTGATTCTGAAATGAATACTTCGGGATTTACCGCTTTGGCCGGGCGCCTGTATATCAATATCTTTTGGAATAGCTCAACTCAATTCTGCATCGCTTCTGCAGCGCGCGGTAACCGTTATTATGCGATAATGGAGCCTTTCCAATCGTCTTCTACAAAAGTTAGCACATCTTCTTACGATTATTGCAATTTGCGTTGCGTAAAAAGCGCTGTCGTGGCAGAGGAGGATGAATAATGAAAATCCTTAACATAATCAACGCCTTGCATATTACTGTTCTGTTTACCCTTCCTTTGATTTTCCTTGGATGTGGAGATGATTCGGCCTCTTCAGAAAATACTACGACATCTCAAGAATACGTTAGGACTTTGGAAGACCTGGACGATTACGAATGTACCAGTGCAAGAGAAGGCTTTATCATATTCCTTTCCGAAGATGAAGAAAGGATGGTCTGCCATTCCAAACGCTGGATTGAATATTCTGAATGGGCTGAAAAGTCCAGTTCATCAACAAAATCAAGCTCGTCTGCAAAGTCTAGCTCCTCTACAAATTCGAGTTCTTCGGCAAAATCCAGCTCTTCTGAAAAATCTAGTTCCAGCGTGAGATCGTCCAGTTCCAGCAGAATTTCTGGCAGCGATAGTGCCTCCGTTTGCGAAGGAAAATATGGTTGCCTAGGATCATTCCATCAATATTCGGATCTCCCTGCCTGCGACAAATCCTTGTCCGATAAAACAGGCTATGTAGAGTCCTTCGATAGATTCCTTAAATGTTCCGGAACTTTATGGATTGAAGACTTTGTTGCCAATTATAACAAGGATTGTACTGCAGAGACTCAAGGGATGGGTATTTATGATTCAAAGAAGCAGGATACATTGGTTTGTGTCAATGGAGAGTGGTACTCCATGCGTAATTTCTTCATTGGAGAAAGGGACGAAGAAAACCCGTTTAAAGCATGGAACGAAAACGCATTGGATCATGAGATATTCCACTATATAACGGATGCCCGTGATTCTGTCTTTGCTTCTTGTACAGCGGCAAAAGAAGGAACCATTCTTTATGACGAGAGACTGCCGGGGTATTCGAGTTACGGTTACTACCGCTGTACTGATGGGTACTGGCATGTGCTTCCCGACTCTGTGGCGGATACGGTTGGTCTAGGCAAAGCTCCCGAAGGTTCCTTCGCCATTGCTCGTTTTTCCAAGGATACCACCAAAGCGCGTAGTCTTTTGTCGAAGAAATGCTTGGTGAACGACGACAAGCCGTATCCGGCCTACTATGTATATGAAGGCGAAGGCTGGCGCAAGGCCACAAATGAAGAAATCTGTAATCTCCACGCTTGCACGAAATCGATTGAAGGCGAAATCTACTATATGCTGGGCTACCGCTTCCGCTGTGAAAATCACAAGTGGGTTCAGGATAGCATTC
>CACYCX010000055.1 GCA_902772975.1 uncultured Spirochaetaceae bacterium | reverse complement strand
ACTAAAGTTTATTCAGTATGGGTCATCGGTGGAGCAGCCGTAATTGCAGTAGTACTTTCATTCTGCCCTAAATTCGGCGCTCTTATTCAAACAATTCCAGGTCCTGTTCTCGGCGGTATCTGTATCCTGCTTTACGGACTTATTGCTTCAAGCGGACTTCGCACAATCGTAGAAAGCGGAGTTGATTACAAGGATAAGAGAAACCTTACGATTTCTTCAGTAATCCTCGTACTGGGAATCGGTGGCGGGCTCCTTGAGTTTAAGATTGGAAATGACTTTAAGTTTGCCCTTGGCGGCGTAGCCCTTGCAACTGTAGTAGGAATTATCCTTAACCTTATTATTCCGGTTCGCAGGGAAGAATAGGTTTTCTGAAATCCTGTATAAGGAATAATTTTTAAGAGGTAACTCTGAATATAAAACAGAAGTGTCATAAACGGCGCTTCTGTTTTTTTGTAGAATTAATTTCTATTGATTTTTTTTATTGATCTAATCGTTCAGATTGTAACCGTCTAATTTCAATTCTTTGTAGTATGTGTTATGGAGAGGCATCCCGCTTGCATCACAGATGCCGTTAATCTTATCAACATTAATCAAATTCCTTATGCATATTTTTTTAAGCTCTTCCGAGGATTTTTTTGAATTATACAAGTGGTAGTAAAATGAAGGAAACTGCCTGAAAAAAGCGGACATCGGAAGAAAATCCTTTTCAGCAATATTTTGTGTCATCTGTGATTTTGTACAAAGCATGAATCTTACTGGAAAATAATTCCTGCATTCCTCAGGAAGCTTTTGGACATCATCAAAAGTTAGAGTCTTCCCATCATCAAAATACTTTTCAAAAAAATCGATTATGAAGGACAAATCCCTGTTGTATTTATCATTTATTTCTGCTGCAAAGGAGCGCTGCATATTCATAAAATCTTCGTTCTTCCTCTCAAAATAGCAAGAATACAGCTCGTACGAAAGAAATGAAGTCAGCATTGCAAGCTCATATTTTTGCTTTTCTTCATATAATAGCGTAAGCTTTTTATCAAGGTCATTTATCCAGATGCAGTCAGGTTTCTGAATATATTTTTCAAGAAGCGGAGGATCATATTCATCGTTAGCAGTAAACATCAGTTCAAGATAATTATGAATATCCTGTGTATTACATTCTTGAAATTCAAAATCATAATTGAAAGCCTTCTTGTAATATTTAATTGCCCGCTGATAATCCTTGTTTGAATAAAAAATTCTGCCTGCAAGGTAAAGAAGCGGAATGGACTCTTTGGGGCTTGCTTCCTCACATTTTAAGGCATACTTTTCCATGTTCCTGATATTGCCATTTATAAAGTATGAATATTCAGCATGAACTCTGAAACAGTAAGCTTTGATGAAATTTGCTTCACTGTTTTCCGGAAGATAACGCAAAAGCTTTTCAGATCTTAAAAGATACTTTTTCCCGGCCTGAATTTCTTTCCGGTTAAAATAAGCCCTTGCCGTATCTGCTAAGCACAAGGCAAAATCCGGATGTTCATTGCAGAATGTGCTCAGTTCTTCTATTGTCAGATCTTCATTGGAAAATTCCCTGTATTCTTTTAATGCGTTATTAAAATCCTCCGTGCTCATTTTTTTTGGCAAAGCATATAAGTTTATGCAGAGAATTAAAGAGAGCACCATGAAGAAATTTTTTTTATGATTTATATTCATGTCTTAAGAATATACGATTAAGCGAAGAAAAGCACATAAAAATCATTAAAAAGCGCAAAAAAATTGATTTTTTTTTCAAAATATTTTAATAATATAGTTATGAGTGAAAGTGAAGAAAAATATGTAAGGCCTACATGGGATGAATATTTTATGGAAGTCGCAAGGACAATTGCAAAACGCGCCACCTGCGACAGGGGGAGAAGCGGCTGTGTAATTGCGCGCGACAATCAGATTCTTGTTACAGGCTATGTCGGTTCTCCGGCCGGTCTTCCGCATTGTGATGATGTCGGTCATATGATGCGAAAAATGATTCATCAGGATGGATCAATCACGCAGCATTGCGTACGAACAGTACACGCTGAGCAGAATGCCATCTGTCAGGCGGCCAAACGCGGAATATCAATTGATGGCGCGACTGTATACTGCCGTATGACTCCATGCAGAACTTGTGCCATGCTCATAATAAACTGCGGAATAAAAAGGGTAGTGTGCGAAAAGCATTATCACGACGAACAGGATTCGCTTGAGATGTTTAAGGCCGCCGGTATTCAGATTGAGCATCTTGAAGACAGCGTGCAGACATATTCGAACATGTAAGGAACAGCTTAAAAAGATAAAGGCATGCCGGTTCAAAAATCGACATGCCCTTTTTATATGAGTTTGATTTTTAGCATTGCCAGATGTTTCTAGAACTGCCAACCGATTGAAAGTGACGGATTTACCATTCCAAAAGAAATGTCCGGCATGAATGCATAGACAAACTGGCCTGTTACATCAACGAACAATCTTTTTGTAATGTAAATATCAAAGGCAATACCAGCGTCGGCTGATATGTACAATGAATTGAACTTAGGGCTCTTTAAGTTATTCTTAAACTCAAATTCAAAGTCCTGCGTCATAATTACGCCGCCGCCAATAAATGCCTCAAGAATCAAGCGGCGTTCAAAAAGCGGAAGCTGATATACGGCATTTGCATGTCCGCTCATAAAGTTACCGGTAATCTTATATGTCGGAAACTGCGCTTCCATTCTTGTATAGCTTGCCATGGCGCCTATTCCCCAGTAGCCACCACGCCTCTTAAGGAACATAAAGTTTGCCTTAGCCGCGGCACCAAGGAAGTAAACGTTACTCTTCATGTATTTTTCGAATGTATCGTCAAAAAGAATAATGTGAACCGGATAGCCTACAGATACATCAAAGTCGACAGGCTTTTTATAGCGGATTGTAATCGTATCACTTCGTGCGGAAAGTCCACCAGGGTTTGTAATCAAAATCTGATATTTACCCGGCTCAACTTCGTCAATATTGAATTTAAGGCGTGCCCTGTTTCCGCGCGTATTGATTTCCGTAGTTTCTGGAACATAGCCGCCCTTACCGCCTTTTGCATTCTTTTTAGTCTTTCCTTTTCCCTTTACGGCTTTGGAAAGTGTAATTTCTGCATTCTGCTGAATCTGGCGGCCGCCAAGGTTGAACACGCCGTCCGGCTTTTCTTCGATGAAGACAGAACCAGGAGTAACATTGTTAACGCTCGGTTGGTATGCAAGCGCGATTTCAAGGTCGCTCCATTGTGTTTCAATTTCAAGCTGACCGAGAATGTTGTATGCAGAAATCCTGTAGCGGTACAAGCCGGCGGCAAGGCGTACTTCAAGTGAGTTTGTAGTACATTCCTGATGAATTACTTCAGTATAGCCGCCCTCTGCCTTTTCATCCTTCTTTTCGATTCTGATTTCGTATTTTGTTACATAACCTGAACTATCCCATTTGAGCTTCTGGACAAATTCCATTCCATGATCAGTTTCAATAATGTAATAATCTTCTCCATTATTTTCGCTTGAAGCAAGTCCAGATGCAGTTCCTTCAAATGCGTGTCCGTCATCAAAGAAGTCTACATCGCTTGAATCAGACTGTGCGTACAATGAGAATGTTATGAATATCAAGGCGAATATGAACAAAAACTTTTTAGCGACCATAAAGCGTCCTGTTCTGCAGCCGCGTATCTTTCAATTCCGGCAAGTTGATAATAAACTCCTGCTGGGCAAGCGGACTTTCCTGCAAGATAGTTCCGTCATGAATCGTATTGAAAGCCTGTACACTCCACTTAAATGAACCGCGTCCAAGCTTTGAAATATCATCGAACGTATATTCTGTCTTATCGAGTCTTTCTTTCTTTAATATTTTACCGCCCTTATCGTAGAGGGTGAACATATAACCTGTAGCGTCCTTTACAGGTTCCCACTTAAACTTGATGAACTTGTTTTCAACAAAGTACTGAACATCAAATTTGTGCTTCTTCTCAGGAACAAGTCCGCGTACATTTTCAAGCGGCTCAATTGGAAGAACCGTAAAGTAATGCGGTTTTTCCGGGCTCAAATCGTAGCCGTCCGTAGACATTGCATGAACGGTCCACTTGTACTGACCTGAATGCAGGCGCGGAAGGCGTACTGATTTTGGCGGATTCGGCATTGAAAGTACAGTTTCGTTTGTATCGATTCGTTCGATAACAAGCTTGCTGTTTCCAACGCGATCCTTTGTATTCCATTGAGCTTTGCCAGGATTCATGATTGCCTGGACACCCGGAAGCCGCGCCTTGTTCTTAGGCTCCATAAGCTCAACAGGATGAATTTTCCTAAGCTCAAACTGAGCCTCACCCAATTTACCTGAACGTCGTGAAGAAAGCGGCGTTTCAAAAGCAAATGCCTGAATTTTCCATGTATAGAGGCCTTCATCAAAGTTTTCAAGCGTGATTGAGCGCTCTGTTCCTTCGATAAGGTTTTCTTCGTACAATATTTCGTTTTCACCTGAGCGTGAAAGCACAATCTTATAGTAATTTGCACCCTCAACTTCTGACCATTTGAATACAAACGGTGTTCCCGGTCGAACAAGCGCTTTTGATACAACAGACGGAGCTATGCACCCAGGAGCCGGTAACGGTTCGAGAACCGTAAGCTTTTTAGGAGGCGTCTGCAACGGACGTCCGTCAACTTCAGATTTAATCCTCCAGTAATATTCGCCCGGCTGGAGCTGAACTCCAGAACGAACTTCATCGCCGGAAAGTGCAGACCACGCAATCTTAGAGAAGTTTTCCGTCGTACTGATTTCCATGTAGTTGTCTGACGGAATGTTTGTCTTCCATGTAAAGCGCATGTCGCTCAAGAGGTTCTGTGAAACAGAATAGCCGTCCGGCGGATAAACGGTACGCTGAACGATTGTACCGTCAACCGCATAGAAGCTTCGTACCTCTGAAGCAGCAGAAGTGTTTCCTTCAATATCAACTGACTTAATGCTCCAGAACCACTGCCCATTCGGAATTGAAACTGAGTTTTCGCCTTCTGAAGTAAAATCAATCGGAATAAAGTTATTGCTTGTAGTCAATGTGGCTACAGGATTACGCATGTTTTCGTTTTTAGAAACCGTAAAGATATAACTTACAGCCTCGCGCTCTGTCTTCCATGAGAAGTTAACGGCCTTGCTTGCAGTTTTTGTATTAACAAAAGCGTTCTTTCCGGGGAACTGAAGCTTTGGCGGTAAAAGTTCACCCTGACGGGAAATGACGAACATTCCTTTTTCAGATGGAGCTTCAAGTCCGATATTGTTTACGGAATAGAATGGTGTTACCTGCCAGTACCATGTGCCCGAGCCAAGCGTTGAGATAATGCTTGACGGAAGGGGAGTGCGCTGAACCACCTGAGGATTTTTCATGTCAGGATTAGATGCTACAGTAAGCTCATAGCTTGTGGCATGGCGTGCTTCGCTCCAGGTGAAGCGCACTGCGGGAAGCTGCTTCCTGAACTGATACTGATATTCCATTACAGGTGTAATAGGACGAGGCGGCAGTGACTGCATAATCTGCAGCTTACCGGCGACGGCGTAGGCGTCGCCCCCTTCCTTTTCTGTTGCTACGATGCGCCACCAGCAGTTTCCTTCCGGGAGCTCGGCAGTATATTCAGAAAGTCCTGTAACATCAAATGTTGCAATCTGCTTTGTAAAATTGCTGTCGCGGTAAATTTCGAGCGCCAGCGGCGTATCGTTTGTAATGTTTTCAAGCTGCCATTCAAACGGAACGCTTAAATTTTCTTTTGTATGATAGAGAATCTTTTCCTGGATTCTCGGACTTTTTATGATGATGTTTTTCTTTACGCGCGTTCCTTTTTCATCAAGAGAAAGAACGTCGCCTTCCTTAACTGAAGTTGTATTACCGTCGGCTGATTCAACAACCGCGTTACCTTCATAAACCTGAACCGCAAAGCCTTCACCGTCTTCGCTTCCGCTCATGTTCAAAGTAGATCCTGCTTCAAGCTTAACCGTAACGCCGTTGTAAGAAAGTACTGCGTCTGATTCTGCACCGCTTGAATCGATTGTGATGCTACCGCCGGAAAGCTTTGCTTCAAGCGTCTTGTCTTCGTTAAGATAAACCTGAGTCATCGTATTGTCAGTCAGGTTCATTACGTTTCCGTCTGAAAAGTGGATCGTAGCTTCTGACAAGGCCGCAGTACGGATTGTATCACCGTTATAAATCGGCGACTCCTGCTTAAGGCGGTCCCAGACTGCACGCTCTTCAAAACGGCGCTGTGCTGTATTGTACTTGAAGGTAATGATCGCAATCGGTTCTTCATTCAGCTTGACAAGCGACATGTTGTAGCTTTTGTAGAACAGATAGACGTTCAGTACTATACCGGCAAGACAGAAGAGATTGGTTAAATTGTAAACTAACTTTTCGCTTAATGTAAAAAGGCTACTGCTTAACTTGGATCTTGTTTTCTTCCTCATTGAGGTTCACCTTTTCGAAATCAGGGGTTGGAATTCCTAACAGTTCACGAACTTCCTTCATCGTTCTAGGTCCGGTCGGTCCTACAGCGCGCTTACAATCCGGGTCAACTTTGAAATCCGGGTCACCCTGCATAAAGAATTTTTCAATATCAAAACGAGGCATGTTAACTACACCGTAGAAATGCTGCTCGCCTTTTCCTTTTACTTCAAAAGAAACCGGAATCATCTCAGCGATAATTTCGTTTTCTTCATTTTCTTTTGGAATAGTAAAGTTGTTTTCCTGACAGCGGATGAAATCCTTTTTAAGAAGGTTATATGTATCCTCTGTAAGAAGAATATCAGTACCACAAGGCTTGTTTGAAGCTTCGGTACGGCTTGCAAAGTTAACGGCGTCTCCGATAGCCGTATATTCCATCTTGTCGTCACTACCCATGATACCGGCAGTTACGCGGCCTGTATTGATACCGCATCCAATCCTGATGTGCGGCTTGTATTTTGCCTTAGGCTCGTTTGCATGTTCCTTTGTAAATGCTTCCGCGGCCTTGTTATATTCCATAAGGGCATAACGCATCGCGATAATACCCTTGATACAGTTGATTGCATCTTCCATAACATGAGAAGTGTGTTCTTTTGCAAGCTTCTGCTTCTCCGGATTTGAATCAGGGAGCTCTTCAAAGTGAAGGTCATCATCACGCATGATTCCCCACAAGCCCATGATGGCGTCACCTTCAAACTTATCGATGTTTCCGTGGCTTAATGTAACGCAGTTTACCATGCGGCTCATGTAGTCATTCAAGAAGCCGATGATTTCTGCGGCACTTTCCTCTCCAAACCTGTTTTTAAATCCGTCTGAAATAGCGGTAAATCCGCGGATATCACTGAAGAAAATCGTAAGGTCTTTAAGGTGCGGGTCAAAGTCAATTTCTTTTCGTGCAATTGCTTTGGCAACAGCCTTGTTAGTAAACTTAGAGAACATGTTCAGGAATTCCTGCTCGTCACGGGTACCTTTGTTAAGAACACCGATTTCGTCCTTTCGCTTGATGTTGAGAAGTCCGATGTACGGATTTTCAAAGTTGCCTGCCGTAATTTCCTCAACCGCCTTCTTAAGGAGCTTAAGAGGCTTTGAAATTACGATGTGGGAGAATATCAGGATGAACATGATTGAGAAGAACAGAACTATAAGAGTAAGGTAAATGTTGTTTCTTGTAGTCTGGTTGATTGCTTCAAAAACTGTTTCTGTAGGAACGATTGTAAGGATACCGATATCGGCAAGCGCAAGCTTATGGTATGCACCAAAGAACTTTTCGCCGTCTGCCTCATAAAGAATCTGGCGGTCCTGATCGTTGTTGTCGCGCATTGCCTTAACAAGCGGGTAGTTCGAGAAGTTGCCGCCTGATTTTACGAGCGCTGAATCGCTGTGCAAAAGCAAATCGCCTGCATCGTTTACCATGAATGTCTGGTTCATTGATTTTGAACCAAGGGAAAGCGTGTCAGTAAGCGCATCAATTGAGAAAAGAATAACACAGGTCTGTTCAAGTCCGCCGTCACTCCATGGGAAGAAGAGTGCCATCATTGAAATGCCTGCTACAGGAGATGCGTTCTGTGCAACTGATTCGCCGTTACAAGATCTCTCGACCGTATCTGCCTGCTGGGAAAGAAATTCATCGATTACTGTGCTTTCGATTTCGTTTGACATGAAGAACCTGTTGTTTTCAAGCCTTTTGTTTCCTGAAAAGCTGAGGTTCATGCTTTTATCTGTAAGAACGATTGCCGCGATGTTTGCGTTACGCTCAAAGAAGAATGCTTCTGCCTGATTAAAAAGGGCCGCGTTATGTCCGTTTCCAACGACGTTCAGCAAGTCCAGAAGCTGGAATACATTTGAACGGATTGTAGATAGTTCATTTTCAACAGCACTTGCTGAACGAGTGTTCAAGGTAAGGTTGTTGTCTTCAGCCGTTACCCGGTTATTAGCGCTGACGAAATAACTTACAAGGAATGTAAGTGAACCCAATGCAATTACGACTGTCAGTCCGATGATGAGAGCAAGCTTAAAGCCCAGCGCATGACGGACCCTAAAGCTGCCAGTTTCCTGCTTTTTTTCTTTTCCCATTTTTTATTACCTCTTTTCGCGTAACAATGAATAGTACACGAAAGGCAAGTATTTTACTTTTTGGATTAAATTCCCAATTAAAATTGTAACATAAGTATAGAAGAAAATCCAATTGAAATAGTAAAAAAATTGAAATTGTCTTCTATTTTGTCTATTTTTTATAGATTTTCCATCAGCCATGCCTTGAAAAGCTCATAATTGTTTTCCATTGGGATGGCATTGTCAGGAAGCCTGAGTACTTTTGCAAGACGCTCCGGCATTTCAGGATCGCGGCCGATGGCTTCATGCACTGTAGCACCGAATTTTGCAGGATCGGCTGTTTCAAGGATGATTCCGAGTGCCTTTTTATTGATTACGCTGTCTGCCCAGTCAGGAAGGTTAGGCGT
>CACYCX010000054.1 GCA_902772975.1 uncultured Spirochaetaceae bacterium | reverse complement strand
CGTTGTATGCCTTGTATGCGTACATGTCGAAGTATCCCGTTCCTGTAAGTCCGAACAGAATTGTCTTTTCTTCGCCTGTCTCCTTGCACTTAAGGGCTTCATCAATCGCAACACGGATTGCGTGGCTTGATTCCGGTGCAGGTAAAATTCCTTCAACACGGGCAAACTGCTGCGCCGCTTCAAATACAGATGTCTGTTCAACAGAGCGCGCTTCTATCAATTTGTCATCATACAGCTGTGAAAGAATTGAACTCATTCCGTGATAACGCAATCCTCCGGCATGATTCGGCGACGGCATGAATTCGCTTCCAAGAGTATACATTTTTGCAAGCGGACAAACATGGCCTGTATCGCAGAAATCATAGACAAATTTTCCGCGTGTAAATGAAGGACAGCTTGCCGGTTCAACTGCGATAAACTGATAGTCTGATTCGCCGCGAAGCTTTCTTCCCATAAACGGAGAAATAAGACCGCCAAGATTTGAGCCGCCTCCCGCACAACCGATAATCACATCCGGTTTGATTCCATATTTGTCCATTGCAGTCATCGTTTCAAGACCAATTACCGTCTGGTGCAAAAGAACCTGATTTAAAACACTGCCAAGTACATAGCGGTATCCTTCCTGCTTTGTGGCGGCTTCGACTGCCTCAGAAATTGCACATCCAAGGCTTCCGCCTGTTCCCGGGAATTCAGCAAGGATTTTGCGTCCGACTTCTGTCGTTTCACTCGGAGACGGAGTTACATTCGCGCCATCAGTCCGCATAACTTCGCGCCTGAACGGCTTCTGCTCATACGAAACCTTTACCATATAAACCTGACAGTCAAGTCCGAGATATGAACATGCCATCGAAAGCGCAGTTCCCCATTGTCCGGCTCCGGTTTCTGTCGTTACGCCCTTGAGGCCCTGCTTTTTTGCGTAGTATGCCTGTGCAATAGCAGAATTAAGCTTATGGCTTCCGCTTGTGTTATTGCCTTCAAACTTGTAGTAGATTTTTGCCGGAGTTCCAAGCTTTTTTTCAAGGCAATATGCGCGTACAAGAGGAGACGGACGATACATTTTGTAAAATTCGCGGATTTCGTCCGGAATCGGAATGTAAGGCGTATCGTTATCAAGCTCCTGCTTTACAAGTTCATCGCAGAAAATCGGGCGCAGGTCATCGTAAGCAAGTGGCTTTCCGTTTGCCGGATTTAAAAGAGGAGCCGGTTTTGTTTTCATGTCAGAGCGGACGTTATACCATGATGCAGGAAGCTCTGATTCATCAAGATAAATTTTGTAAGGAATTTTTTCACTCATTTTTTTCTCCTATAAAAAGTCAAGAAGATTGTGTCAACAATCGATTGGCTTTTTTACGCTGTTCCGCAATTTAATGAGGAGCAGCAGTTAATTATCATGTTTGCAACGCAAACCTGGACAGATAAAAAGACGGCGCAATTATAGACGGCTTTTTATCTTATCTCCTATAGTATAGTTTCTAAAAACAACGCCGCGCCTGCGGTTTTTTGTGTTGTTTCTATGTATAATAACACGGGAATTTTAATCTGTCAAAAAAAATAAATTAAAACTTGAAAATTCATTTGACGCTTTCAAAAATCCCGCTATGTTTACAGAAATGGAATCGTTAATGACGCAAAGCAATTATATTGAATATAATCAGGAATTTTTTCATAATCACACTGAGGTAAAAATATGGCAACAGAAAAATGTGTAATCTGCGGACACTATTTTAATACGGAAAGTGAATATGCGTGCGAACTTGGAATGGGAGACTGGGTATGCTCTCCAGCCTGCTGGGAAGCTGCTATGCATGATAGCCTTCAGATAGAATGCGAACATTGCGGAAGAACATTTGATGTACGGACAGGCTATGACAAATGGGGCAATAAATGCAAAGATTATGAAGATCCCAATGTAATCTATTGCAGCCGGAAATGTTACGAAGAAGCAAACGGTTATTCAAATACTTCAGCTAAAGCAGCACCTGTTCCAACTTCACAGCCTGCATACCCAGTTATACCTCAAACTCCAGTAAACACATACCGCTGCGATTATTGCGGCAAAGATTTTAACGAAGGTGTCGTTTTTGACAAAGAAAGCGCGCTTACTTTTTGCTGCATAGGACACAAAGCCGCCTTTAAGCGCGAATGCCCGGACGAATACGAAGAAGCCTGCAGAAAGGCCTCCGCAGACAAGGAAGAACGGCTTACAGTAATTCAGAATACCTCTGTAGAAGACAACGAAGATGCTTCCATTGAAGATCTGCTTGAATTAGAAAGCAGGACGCACGACCCTAAAGTACAATATCTGTTAAGCTCAAAGTTCCGTGATGAAAAAAAGGACTATGACGCGTGCTTTTCATGGGCAGAAAAAAGCGCTGCACAAAACTTTGCTGATGGAAAGGCGCGACTGGCATGGTGTTACCTTCATGGAAAAGGCTGCCAGAAAGATATGGAAAAAGGATTTTTACTTGCCCGCCAGGCAGCAGAAACAGGAAATCCAAGCGCTTGTGTAGTTCTTGGAAGCTGTTATGAAAACGGCACAGGTGTGGAACAAAATAAAAATTCTGCTTTTAACTATTACAAAAAAGCCGCTGATCAAAATTACAAAAGCGGTTTTTTTAATGTTGCTTCATGTTACGAAAAAGGTTTTGGTACAGAAAAAGATTTGCCAAAGGCTCTTTCTTATTATGAAAAAGCCGCTGATAAAGGTATAGAGCTTGCCAAAAAAGAAAAGGAGCGTCTGGAAGAAAATAAAAAAAAGTGTGCTTCAATGTATGCATTTTTCTCTGAAGAAACAACAATTGAGAAGTTGCTTGAAGCAGAAAACTGGTTTCATAATCCAATAGTACAGGCCGCTTTAAGCCAGAAATATTATGATGAAAAAAATGATTCGAAAACCTCATTCATGTGGGCAGAAAAAAGTGCAGCGCAAAACTGCATTGAAGGCATGGCGTTGCTTGGCTCAAAATATATATACGGAATTGGCTGTGAAGAAAATGCTGATAAGGGACTTCAATTAGTACGCAAGGTAGTTGAAATGATAGAAGCCGATGACACAATTCCTGCTCAGAATAATAGCAGGGGAATTGCTTTTTGTGCGCTGGGCTCTTGTTATAAATTGGGAAAAGGTATTGAAAAAAATGAAAAAGAAGCCGTTTCATGGTATCAGAAAGCAGCCGAACGAGAATACGCAATGGCACAATTTTATTTGGGTCAATGCTATGATAATGGTATAGGCGTAAACAAAGATTATAAAAAAGCACGCGAATGGTATGTTAAAGCAGCTAAGCAGGGACACTACATGGCAAAAAAAAGAGCAGATGAATTATATGATATCTGCCATGCCTGTAAACTACGGAAAGGTAAACCGTCAAAAGTAAGTTTTAATTGTACATACACACTTGACCATGTAGGCATGAATTATGAGCATACAGGAATTCCGGAATTCCAAATAAAAAATATTACAAATAAATCAGATTGGGGAACAGGTGAGCTTAAAGCTGAACTCTGGCTTTCTAAAGAAAAGTATACCGGGGGCTATTCTGTAGATGGTTTTAAATTAGCTGAATCTAATCCTCTTGTACATGAAGGCATTAATGCAGGAGAAAGCATTTCTTTTATGGGTTCGGCTAAACATGCCTCTAATGATAAGACTGTAGATTTAATTCCTAAAACCCTTTTTTACAAAACATATACTCCTGTTGTTATAGTTTATGAGCATAACGAAGACGGAGCCTGGTATCCGGCAGGATGGGCATGTTTTGAAGAAATCACAATTAAGGCATAGAAATCATGTAAATCTACAGCCTGTGCATTTATTTTATTCCTTCATCAAAAACTCCTTCCCCATATAAACGCGAACCGGATTTCCGCGCACCAGTCGCTTGCTTGCCATCCACAAATCAGATTTTGCCTTGGAGCGACCGGCAGCCTTTTCCTTTTCGAGCAAATCATTCAGCTTTTCCAATGCGCGCTTACGGTTTAGCGCCTGCGACCTTTCTTCCGTGCATGTTACCGTAATGCCAGTCTGTTCGTGTATCAGGCGCACTCCGGTTTCGACCTTGTTTACATTCTGGCCGCCGTTTCCGCCGCATCTAAAAAACTGCCACTGGATTTTACTGCCTGCAAGCTCCTGTTCACAATCTGGCAAAATTGTAACATCAATAAACCAGTTCTTCCGCTTGTGCCCCGGACGCATAAAGCTTTCGCACTGCCATTCAACGCTTCCTTCAAGATACGACAAATCACATTCTGTAGAAAAAACAATCGAAGCATATCCGTCGCACCATTTTGATTTATTCACGTTAAGGATTTTAAACGCGCCGGATGTTCCACTGCCTTTAGATTTTCCAATCACGCCTGTTTGCTCAAACGCGCAGGATGCTCCACTGCCCTGTGCCCCTCCGCAGAATTCTTTTTCAAGCGACTCAAACAAAAGCCGCACCGCTATCTCACATTCAACGGGCCCCTGCCCTGACGATATCTGTATAATCATACTTTCCTTTTGAAACCTTACTACTCTGATAAATCTTCTGCCTTAAAATTATAGACAGGCTTAATAATCTTCTTTACGCTAACTGTCGGCTCAATCGCTTCAAGTATTTCTTCTATTCCGCGATATGCAAACGGCGCTTCATCTAGAGTTCCCTTAGAAATACATGAAGAATAAATTCCTTTCATTGCACTTTTAAATGCACTTACGGTAAATTTATTCTTGACGTCTTCACGCTTCATAATTCTTCCTGAACCGTGCGGCGCAGAATAATTCCAGTCTGCGTTTCCTTTTCCCTCACCAATTATAATTCCGTCGCGCATATTAACAGGAATTATTACCGGTTCACCAAGCCGCGCACTGACCGCGCCTTTTCGCAAGAGCGGATTTTTATCCGGCCTGATTTTGCCATCAGACGGCTTTGCACGATACTCAGGCTTTCCACAATCCGGCTGCATTGCGGTATCAGGCGGCACCGGTAAATCAGGCCGCATATCCACATAATTATGGATGCACGAACGCGGCTCATCGATTTTCCATTTCATGCCCTTTGCTACTTCATCGATTATCGCAAGCCTGTTCAGCGATGCAAATTCCTGCGCCATAACGACATCGTTTAAGTACGATGCCATCAAATCGCCTTCAAGATAAGTAAGCTCGTACGGCACATCTTCGCCGCGCGCCTGAATTATCTTATGCCCTTCGTTAAGATAAAAATCCGCGACTTCTTTTCCAAGATGCCTGCTTCCCGAATGGACGGTTATATAGTAAAAGTCATCATCATCGCGGTCTATTTCGATAAAGTGATTTCCGCCGCCAAGCGTACATAGACTTTTAACCGCCTTATCTTTGTAAACGTGCGCGGCGCATTCCAGTTTTGAAAAATCAAAATCGTTTGAAAATCTGTGCGCGTTTTTTCTAAGGCAAAAGCCGCCCGGAACGCCATCCCGTATTACGCTGTCGAGCTTTTTAAATTCCATGCCGCGATGCTTTAAGATTTTTGCCGTCGTCATTCCGCAGCCGATATCGATTCCAACAAGATACGGCAGAATGCGGTCCGTTACGGTCATCGTTAATCCAATCGGACAAACCATTCCAGGGTGAACGTCAGGCATTACGCGGATTTTGCTTCCTTGCGAGACTCTGTTATCGCAGATATTTTTTACCTGCACCAATGCATACGGTTCAGCTGTTTTACTGAACACAATTGCTTCAGAGAATTTTCCTTTGATAATTTCCATAAAATTCCTTTTGAAAAATTTCAATAAAATTTACGGAAACAGAGACTGCCTTTTGAGATGTGAATTTTTAAGTGAAGTGAATTTTAAGATTTTAAAATATCAGACTTGTAAATTCATTAAGCGAGGGCAGCCATTGCTTCCTTAAGATTTGTTGTGATTGAAAGAATAGAAACTACGAACATGGCTGACCTCCAGAATTTTCGCGCTAGCGAATAGAATTAGCGGACCAGAACGATCCGCATTAAGATTAAATTGAATATATCGAATTCAGAAAAATTATTCAACCTCTTCTGCATCGACAATAATTTCATTTTTATTGTTAATCATTGTGTTCACAGCAAGAACAGCCGCCACAATAATTAAGAGCGCGCCGCCGATTCTGATAATCTTAAATCCAAAATCGCTCGGGAGCATAAAAAGGATAACTGCCATCGCAATGTGAACAAGAGCTTCGCCCAGATAATGCTTTGTTTCAATTCCATATTTTTTCATCTGAAAAACGCCGACAAGCTCAGTGATTCCTGAAGCAAGAACATAAAACGAAAGCACATAAACGATTGCCATCCATGCAAATTCTGCAACGGCAACCGGAAGGACAACACAAAGGATTCCTATGATAAGACCCGCCGCACCGCGCACAAAGCTTTCGATTTTAAAAGCCCTGTCATCAATAAGGCGCGAAAAGAAAAACAAGGCATACGCGCTCGTAAAGATTGTATAAATTCCAAAAATCATAACAAGCGCACCAATCAACGGTTCCGCCGCAACCAACAGAAGCACTCCGATAATCGCAAGTGCCATGGCAAGATAATAATTCTGATTGTTCATTTTTATCACACCTCCCTTAATAACTCCGCGTTAGTTTTTTACAAACGCCTGTATAAAACCCTGCGCAAATTTTGAAATCAGCGCAAGTGATTTTTCATCAGTCGGAAGCGCAAAAAGACTTCCCGCATCACATTCGGGATTCTGCCTGATTGTCTCCTTTTTCTTTGCAAGATACATATCCATCATAAACAAAAATGACGAAATAAAATATCCCGCTTCCTTTCGCAGAAATTCATCAGTATGAATATTTTTGTCAGCAATAATTTTTAAGAAAAGAAAAATCTGTGTTTCAACTTTGGCGCGCTGTTTTTCAAAAATATCAAGGCATTCCTTTGTAAAATATTTTTCGGAATTAACAAGCGTATAAATCTGGAAAAGCGGTTCAGCTTCGTGCTTTTTTACATAATCGGACGCCGCCTTCGAAAAAAGCTGGACGGCATTTTTTGAATTCACCTTGGAAAAATCTTCTTCGGAAAAAAAATTTATCTTTGCAGAATAATCAGAGCAGTAAAGATAAATAGCATTGAGCATTTCTTCCTTGCTTGCAAAATGATTGTAGAGAGACGCTTTTTTTATTCCAAGTGCGTCGGAAATATCAGAAAGCGAAGTTGCACCCATTCCTTTTTTAAATGAAGAAACGAGGGACGCCTCGATTATTTTTTCCGGCGAGATTAACTTTTTTGCCATAACTAACGCTCATTAGTTTACATCGATATATATAATTTGTCAATTTTGACCTATTGTGCTACAATATATAGATAAAAATAATCTTACTTTTCGAGGGAAAAAATGAAGCCGATTAGAACTGAAGTTGCCTGGAAATATCTTGACGATTTCCGCGGAAAAGAGTTTAAGGGAACCTGGCCTACATTGCCGGAGCTTTTTAAAATTTCGCAGTTGAGGTATCCAACCAATCCTTGTTTCGTCGATTTTGACGGAAAAGGCGGCACAAAGCAGGTTCTTGATTACACTCAGGTTCTTAACAATATAACTCAGCTTGCGCAGTGGATGATGTCTATAGGAATTAAAAAAGGCGACCACATTGCCGTAAGCGGAAAAAATTCACCTGAATGGGCAACAGTTTTTATTGCCTCAATGCTCGCTGGCGGAATTGCAATCCCGATTGATTACGCACTTCACGAATCTGAAATGGATAATCTTCTTAATGCTTCAAAGCCAAAATTATTCTTTGTTGATGAAGAAAAAATCGGGCACTTCCAGAAAGCAAAAAAAGGACCAAAGATTTATTCGCTTTCAAGAAAGCACAGCAACATCTTTGTTTATAACCTCAAGTCAGATAAAAAAGAAAAGCCGTTCCCTGAAGTTACTGAAAAAGATACCGCAACAATTCTCTTTACTTCGGGAACAACCGGAACGCCAAAGGGCGTAATGTTAAGCCACCAGAATCTTGTCTGCGACGGATTAATCGCGCAGCAGAATCTTTATATTTACAGCACTGATGTTTTCTACCAGCTGCTTCCGGTTCATCACGCATACACAATGCAGGCCGCGCTTATCGTTCCGCTTGCATGCGGTTCTTCTATCGTATTCGGAAAGAGTATGGCAGTCTCAAAGCTTATGCGCGAGCTGCGCGAAGGCAAAATCACTGTAATGCTCGGCGTTCCGCTTTTGTACAACAAGCTTTATTCTGGAATTATGAAGGGCATTGCAGAAAAGGGTGTGATCGCTTCACTTGCAGTCAAGCTGATTATGAACATCAGTTTTATCTGGCGCAAGCTTACCGGAAAAAATACAGGACGCGTTCTTTTAAAAGCAATCCTGGATGCAGCAAACCTTTCTACTCTGCGTGTTGCAATCTGTGGAGGCGGTCCGTTAGCCGCAAGTGTATTCCGCGGATACAACGCAATGGGAATCGATTTTATTCAGGGCTACGGACTTACAGAAACTTCGCCAATCATTACGCTTAACCCGATTGAGCATTTTAAAATCGAAAGCGTCGGAATGGACTTCTCTCCGTATGAAGAAATCAAGATTTTAAATCCTGATGCAAAGGGCATTGGAGAAATCGCAGTTAAGGGCCCGATGGTAATGCAGGGTTACTACAATATGCCGGAAGAAACTGCCGCAATGTTTACGGAGGACGGCTTCCTTAAAACAGGCGATATCGGATGGATGGACGACGAGCACTTTGTCATGCTTTCAGGCCGCGCCAAAAACCTTATCGTTACAGAAGGCGGAAAGAATGTTTATCCTGAAGAAATTGAAGACGCCTTCCAGCTTTTCTATGATGTTGAACAGATTATGGTACGCGGATATATCGCAAATGCAGGAACAAAATCAGAGCAGATTGAAGCACTCATTTATCCGGCCGATGATCTTTTGAAGCGCCACAACATAACATCACGCACTGATCCGTATTCAAAAGATGTTATCCTTGCTGAAATCAATCAGATTGTAGAAAAGGTGAACAGAAATCAGCCGTCATACGCAAAGATTTCAAAAGTTACAATCCTGACTGAACCGCTTGAAATGACAACGACACGCAAAATCAAGCGCGCCGCCGTTAATAAAAAAGAGCTTGAAGAGCTTCCTGCCGCAGTTGAATCAGAGCCGGCACTTAAGCCGATAAAAGCAAAGAAGAGCCCGGCAAAAAAAGCTGCAGCCAAAAAGCCAGCCGCAGCAAAAACAGCGAAAACGGCTTCCGCAAAACCAAAGGCAGAGACAAAAGCTAAGCCGGCATCAAAAGCAAAAACAACCGCTAAGCCAAAAGCCGCTGCACCGGTAAAAAAGGCAGCAGCTAAAAAAACTCCGGCTTCTGCAGCAAAAAAGCAGGCTTCTGCAAAACCAGCAAAAGCTGCAAATACAAAGAAGACACCAGCCAAAAGACCGGCTGCAAAAAAATCAGGTAAATAAAAATCCTTCCTGAAAAATTACGGCTGTCCGAAACAAGCACACAGCTTACTCGGGCAGCTTTTTTTCTTCCCCGCCGATAAAGATTTTTTTTACGCGGCCGGTTAGCGTCTGGCCTTCAAACGGACTTGCCTTTCCCTTGCTCCAAAAGTCCGCCGCTTTTACAATCCATTTTTCTTCCGGATTTACAAAAACGATATCCGCATCCATTCCCTTTTGCAAAAGCCCTTTGTTTAACTGCAACAGGCGCGCCGGATTAGCCGACATGAGCGAAGAAAGCCTGCTTTTTGAAAATCCTTCCTGCTCAACAAGAATTGAATTACATACGGCGTATGCAGTTTCCAGCCCCGTAAATCCCGGCGACCCGCCCGCCTTATCCTCAGCAGTATGCGGCGCATGGTCAGTAGAAATCACATCGGCCGTCCCATCCCTGAGCGCTTCGATTAAATAGCGGCGGTCTCGTTCCGAGCGAAGCGGCGGGTTTACGAACGCAAAAATCTTTGGCTCTTCCGTACCGCAGAGCGCCAGATGATGCGGCGTAACCTCACAGCTGATTTTAAATCCATTATCGCAAAGCTCGCCGTCACTTAAAGCTTTTTTTGCAAGGCGCACTGCCTTCATGCTTTTTACGGTACTAACATGAGCAATATGAACATGCACACCCGCCTTCTGGGCAATCGTAATGTTCCGCTCAGTCGCAATATCTTCTGCAAGCTCCAAAAGCGAATTTGCTTCAGTAATATTTTCCTTTATTTCATTAAGGACATCGCGCGGAACATTTTCCAAACTGGCCTGGTCAAAAACGCCCCATGCCGGAATATGCTGCTCCTTCATCAATTCAAGGGCGCGTGTCCTGAATTTTTTTGCCTTTACAGAAAGCGGAATATCCTCGCTGTGACAGCTTACAATAATTCCTTTTTCCGCAGCGCGCTTCATTCCTTCAAGCATTACGGCTGCATCATCAACATCGTGCCCGTCTTCCGTAACAACAGGAATTTCGTTCCGGTTCAGCTCGGCAAGATGCGACGTATCAGTTCCCTTAAAAGAATCAGTAATGCTTACCGATTGAAAGACGCGTGACTTAATCCGGGCCGCCGCTTGCTCGTTAACATCGAGCGCCGCTTTCCTTGAAGAAATAACCGGTGATGTGTTCGGCATCAAAACAAGCGTTCCAAAACCGCCGGCTATTGCAGCGTTTAACGCAGAATCCAAATCTTCTTTTTGTGTCTGTCCCGGAAACCTGAAATGTGCGTGCATGTCGATAAAAGCCGGCATGACCGTAAGGCGCTCAGCGTCGATAAATTCAACATCCTCAAACCGTCCGCCATTTTCTGCAACTAACGCGGCGGCCCGGGAATCGGAAGTGACTGAGATTTTAGAAGGGAACTGACCAGGCACGATACCGGAAATAGTTTTATCTTTTATAAAAACAGCACCGGCCGTGCAGATATTTTCATCAACAAGAAAAGCGTTGTAAATTATTTTCATTTTACGAATTCCATTGCTTCGCCGTTAGGGCCGGCTTTGTACAATGTGTCGCAATAATCGCAGCTGTAAAGCGCTTTTGTTCTGTCAACAAGAGTAAACGACTGTGTTGCATAAGATTCAGTTGCCGTAATGCAGCGCGGGTTCTTGCATTTGATAACGCCCACAACCTTGTTCGGAAGCTCCATGTTGATTTTCTTAACCTTCTTCTCATCCTTGATTACATTCACTGTAATGTTCGGGTCGATAAAGCCAAGAACTGAATAATCAATGTTGATGATGTTATCAATTTTGATGATGTCCTTGCGACCCATTTTTTTTGATGCAACATTCATTACAAGAGCGGCAGTGTACTTAACCTTTTCAAGTCCAAGCCAGCGGAAAATTCTGGGACCGAAGCCCGCGCAAATATGGTCGATTACAAGACCGTTTTTTATCGTATCTACATTAAGCATTCTATTCCTCCAAAAATTTTTTTGCGAGTTTTAACGGTTTTCGCTCACGAAAATTGCCGCCGCCGCGGCAAAGTAAAAACTCGTTCTTATAGCTAAGCTTACAGGGAACCTGTGAGCTTAGCTATAAGACTCATTCGCGCATACATTCCGTATTTAACCTGCTTGAAATATGCAGCACGCGGATCGTCATCAACATCAGGCTGAATTTCATTTACACGCGGAAGAGGATGAAGAACAATCATATCCTTACGTGCAAGGCGCATTTTTTCCTTATCAAGAATGTAGCTGTCCTTCAAGCGGATATAATCCTGTTCATTAAAGAATCTTTCTTTCTGAACGCGAGTCATATAAAGAATATCAAGCTGGTCGATTACATCTTCCATGCGCTCAGCAGTTTCATACTGAATGTTGTTCGGCTTTAAAAGATTTTCAACCATATAATCCGGAATGCAAAGCTCTTTTGGACTTACAAAAATAAACTTGTTTCCAGGATAGCGGCACATTGCCTGTGTAAGCGAGTGAACTGTTCGTCCGAATTTCAAATCTCCGACAAATCCGATTGTGTGGTTTTCAAAACCGCCTCTAAGCTGCCTGATTGTAAGAAGGTCAGTAAGCGTCTGTGTCGGATGAGAATGTCCGCCGTCACCGGCATTGATAATCGGACAGGCTGAATATTGTGAAGCAAGCAGCGCCGCACCTTCCTTAGGACTTCGCATTGCAATTACATCGGCGTATGAAGAAACAACCCTGATTGTATCCGCAAGCGTTTCGCCTTTTGTCGTGGAAGTGTAAGAAGCATCAGCAAAACCCTCAACTGTTCCGCCAAGCCTTAACATTGCCGCTTCAAACGAAAGCCTCGTTCTGGTGCTCGGCTCAAAAAAAAGTGCCGCAAGAATTTTCCCGCGGCACACATCTTGAAATGAAACTGGGTCAACAATAATCTGCTCTGCTAATGAACAGATTTCGTCAATTTCTGCAACTGACAAATTTTCGGGTTCGATTACATGACGCCCTTTCAGCATTCTTTTTATCCTCGCTTTTTTCTAGCTAAATTTTTTAGTATTTTATCAAAGTCCGCTTGGAAAGTCTAGATAAATTCCCTCTATCCCTTTCTCTTCCATTAATTTTTTCATCACAAGCTGAACGCCGATTGTTTCCGTCTGATAATGTCCGCCAGCAATTACATTGAGACCTTCTTCCTTTATCGGATTGAAATCTTCGTGTCCGACTTCGCCCGTAATAAAAGCGTCCAGTCCTTCCCGCGCTGCCATTACATGATCTTCACCGGAGCCGCCGGAAGCAATTCCAACAGTCTCGATTTTGTTTTTGCCAAACGGTAAAACCGCGCTCACTTTATTTAAACCGAAGGCTGCCTTCTGAAGTTCGTCAAGCGTCATCGGAACAGGAAGCCGCCCCTTGCAGCCAAGCACCATTCCGCGCCATGAAGCAAAATCCTGCTTGTCCAAAAGTCCAAGCCGCATAGCAAGTCCGTAATTGTTTCCCACTTCGCGGTTGGCATCAAGCGGAATGTGATACGCACAAAGCGCAATGTCATTTTTAACAAAGGCGGCGATTCGCTTATAGTGAACGCCGGTAATTGTTTCGCAGCCGCCCCAGAATAATCCGTGATGAACAAAAAGCACCTGCGCTCCGTTTTGTGCGGCGGCGTTTACAGTATCTAGGATTGCGTCAACAGCAAAAGCAACCTTTGTAATCTGCTTTTCATCCGGCGCGCTGTTTTCAATTTGAATTCCATTCCGTGACGGATCGGCTGAAAATTCTTCTTTCTTTAAAAACGAATTAAAATAAAAATCAAGCTCTCGTAATGTCATTTTCCATTCCCATTTATTGAATTCTGAGCGTCAGCCTCTATTTCTGAAGCCTCACGGAATTTTCTTTCCATTGCCTTTTGAATTTCCTGACGAATAAGATAAGCGCAATAGCTCGGCTCGAACAAACTCAAGTCGCGTCCCCTTCCAAAAACTAGATAAGAAACAGCCGGCTCGGTCTGCCTTATAAATCCAAGCGGGCTTTCTTTATATTCCTTAACTGAATTCAAGCTGAAGCTTCCCGTTACAAAATCGCTTCCTAAAATTCCTGCGACATCCCCGAATTCTTCTCTATCCAGCCGGCTTTCCTGACTCAAACGAAATGCCTGGTTTGCCTCGCCGTCAGTCACAAAAAAGAAATAAGTTCCCTCATCCGCACTCTGCCTTGCGGCCCTGTAAAGCGCCTTGCAGTAATTTTCATAGTAAACCGGACGGGCGGGGCCATCGGCGCGCGAAATGCACCATTTTAACATCTCAACAAATCCCCTGATATAAACGCTGTCAACAAACGCATTGGACCCGGTTTCGTACCGCTGGTCAATCTGAGCCGTATAAACGGTATAGCCGTTTCTCGCCAAAAGCACAGCCAGTGGCCGGTAATTTCGCGCGCCTGCCTTAATATCAGGCACAAGCAAAACCGCGCAATCCTTTTCCGCATCTTTATCGGCGCACGAAAAAACTTCAAGCGTAATTCTTTTCCTATCCGAAAAATTAACTGCTTCAACAAGCTCGCCTTCAGCAATGTCCGTATCATCATCTTTTGTCGTGTAATAAAGCTTTTTTGTCTCAACGTTGAATTTGGCTTCATTTATAAAAACAGGACGCTGCCAGATTTTAAATGCCAGAAAACCCGTGCAAATCAAAAGCATTATTGAAGAAAAAACGATAAAGACCGGATGGAACTGATCAACATAAAGGTGATTCAAAAATTTAAGGAATGAGCGGTAATTTATAATCAGCGACACAACTGCAAGCACAAGGATTGTAACATTCGTAAAATCTGCGCCCCATGATAATATATGAAGAATCGTAATCACAACCGTAAGCGGCGACATGATTACAAACGAGTCAATTCGCGTATTCGTAAAAAAAATTCGTCCGTTCAATAAAACAAGGATTACAAGTATAAGGATTTCGCCTGTATATGGAATTGAATTGAGCATCAGATTTAACATGCCTTAATTTTAGCGAAAAAGGCTTATTCCTTCAATTAAAAAAAAGGTATTCATTTTTTTTAAATCATACTTTATAATATAGAGATATGGCAGTGCAAAAGAAAATTGAAGTAGACAGCGCCAAAGTTGAAACAGCCATCAAGGCAGGAATTCCTCTTTCGATTACGACATACACGCTTCCGCATGAGATGGAAATCTACATGAATGAAGTGCTCACTACTTTTCTCGCAAATCTCGATCAGAACCACATGACCGAGTATCTGACTTACTGCCTTAACGAACTTATAACAAACGCCAAAAAAGCAAATACAAAACGCATTTACTTTAAGCAGAAAAAGCTTGATATCACAAACCAGAAAGATTACGAGCTTGGCATGAAGACTTTCAAGGAAGATACCTTGAACGATATAAATTATTATCTTGGTCTTCAGAAAAAAGCCGGCCTTTATGTAAAGCTCATACTTCAGTTCAGAAATAATAAAATCAAAATCGAAGTCCGCAACAACAGCGAGCTTACAGTTTTTGAATACAAGCGCATTCACGATAAGCTTTCTCGCTCACAGCAGTATACTTCGGTTGAACAGGCGCTTACTCAGATTCTCGATGATTCAGAAGGCGCGGGACTTGGAATCGTAATCATGATTCTTATGCTCCAGAAAATCGGCCTTACAGAAGAAAATTTCCAGACGCTTTGTGAAAACGGCGAGACAATTACACGTATCATCCTCCCGCTCAGCGAAAAGACTCAGGCTTCCATCAACATGATTTCCGATGAATTCGTAAAGCTTATCGAAAAGCTTCCGCAGTTCCCGGAAAACATTACGACAATCAACCGCCTTTTAAGTGATCCCAACTCAAAGATGTCTGATATCGCAACGCAGATTTCAAATGATGTTTCGCTTACGGGCGAGCTTTTAAAGATGGTAAACTCTGCCGCATTTGCGCTTGCTTCTCCATGCCACAGCATTTCGGATGCAGTTAAGCTTGTCGGCTTCCGCGGAATCAAAAACCTGCTTTTTTCAATCGGTTCGATTCAATCGTTCCAGCAGGTTCCGGGCGACAAGGTTCAGCTTTGGGAACACGCCTATCAGGTTGCATTCTATTCATACAACATCGCGCGCAATTTCTGCGGAAAAGAACGCTCTATAATCGAAGATTCATATGTCTGCGGACTTCTGCATGATATGGGAAAAATTATTTTTGCTACCTCGCATCCGGACATCTTGGGCAAGGTTAAGAAAATATGTCAGGAAAAGGGAATCCCGGTTGAATTGTTCGAAAAGCTTGTTGCCGGCGTAAACCATGCCGAAATCGGAGCCGCCGTTTCTGAAAAATGGAATTTCCCTGACGTGATTTCAAATGTAATCAGATTCCACCACGATCCGCTAAGCGCCCCTGAAGAAGTAAGAAAACTTTCGTGCGTAATCCATGTTGCAGATTTACTTACATACTACCAGCTGAACCAGGTTCAGTTCTATCAGTTTGATCCGGAAATTCTTGCAATGTTCAGGATTACGACAGAAGCACAGCTGAATAAGATTTCTACAAGCCTTCTGGAAGCATTCAAAAAGCAGGAATCGTAAAAAAGCGCTCGTAAATCCGCACGAATCAAGACAATTATCCGCGCTTGCCGTTTTATTGACGGCTTACGGCTTCCACCCATTTCTGCATCAGAATCCCGAGCGCAACACCAACATTTAAGCTCGCCTTTAACCCTATCATCGGAATCGTTACGCGGCCGTATGTCGCTCTCTTTAACGCCTCGGGGCTTGCTCCAAGCTCCTCCGACCCGATTATGCAAATGCCCTCTTTGGGAAATTCAAACTCTTCTATCGGAGTGCCGCCTGTTTCAAGGACAAAAACCGGCTTGTCAGAAGGAAGCTCGTTAAGAGGGCACCTCGTAAAGCCCATAGTTTCTATGCAGCCCATTCCGCTTCTGATTGCGCGCGGATGATTCGGGTCGGTACAGAATGGCGAAATATATACTTTTTCCGCGCCCATGCCCTCGGCTGTCCTGAATATCGAGCCTAAATTAAAAGGCGAGCGGATGTCTTCCGCGTAAATGCACATTCCCTTATAGAAATTGCGCCACTCTGTTACCGTAATCCCGGAAGCCGCTATCGTGTTATCAGCATCACTTCCCGGAATGCCACCCGGATTATGTGATAAGTCATCCGGAACATTATTCGTCTTATGCGGCGCTATTACCAAATCCCACTCGGCGGGAAATGTTCCGATTACCGAAAGCAAATGATTTCGTGCTACATTACAAATGCGCCGCTCGTCAAACGGAACGGCATTTAAAAGCGCCTCAAGCTCAAGCGCCGCATCAGGAGGCAGCTTAGGGTCTTGTATCAGGATTTTTGTAACCGCCTTTACATAATCGGCGCGGCTCATTTCCTTAAAATTGTATTCGTTTCCCTTTTCGGCGATTCCGGCTATATCGCGCTCCAATGCCCCGAATGTCAGGGCAAGTTTACGGCGCTTTTGCCCGCCTGAAAGCTGAAATAATTTTGAAGGTTCTATCATTTTCTATGAATATTCTGCAAACGCAAATTCTTCAGGCTAGAACGCCTGCTTGATTAAATCAAACAAATCATCGCTGTTCATGCTGCGCGGAAGATAATCGGTAAGCTCAAGTCCGCCTGCGTCCTCTGCTGCAAGTGCAAGCTGCTCGATTGAAACTGACAAATCCTTAAGCCTTGCCGGTAAATTTGCCTTTGCAAGACGCTGGCGGATATTCTCGGCAAAAGCGGCGCACGCTTCCTCCTGCGTTGCTTCCTCAGAAGCTGCACGCAATATTTTGGCAAGCTTAGCGATTCTTTCGCCTTTAAACTTAGCACTGTCTTCTATGATGTATGGGAGCAGGATTGAAGAAACAAGCGAGCGCGATGCCTTAAATCTTCCGTTAACCGTAAGTGCAAGCACAGTAGCCGCGCCCGGAGACGCCATCGAGCAAGCCAAAGAGGACATACAGCCGCCTTGTGACAAGAGCACTTCCGACGGTGTCGTTACCATAAGTGAATCTGCACCGTCACGAGCATAACCGATAAGCTCTACCGCCTTTTCTACAATCATATCGCTGAAAAAGGTTGCTTTCGGGCTTACATATGCTTCTACGGCAAGACAAATCGCTTCTATCGCCATTGACGAAATCTGATTTTCGGTAAGCGTTAAATTTAAGTTCGGATCAAAGAGAACAAGGCGGCACAAACCGTTCTGGCTTTTTAGAACGCGGGCGCGGGCGTTTCTGGAATCGGTTACAGGCGTGAAATGCGAAAACAGGAACGCGTCACGGATAGTCGTAGGAACGCAGATAAGCGGGAGCGGTGCAACGGAAGGAGAAGCGCCTTCAACAAAATCGTACAAATCATGCGACTCGTAATAAAGAGAGGCAACAGCCTTTGCAACATTGATTGCCTTTGAGCCGCCAACCGCAATTACTCCGTGAATATGAGCCTGACGGGCAAGCTGCATCGCTTCATCAATTGCCTTTGTCGTAGCTCCTTCACTGATTTCCTCAAAAACAAAGAATTCAAGCTTTCTGTCAGCAAGTGACTGGGTGATTTTTTCCGAAATTCCAACCTCGCGAACCATCGGGTCAACAATAACCATATATTTTGAACCGTAATCAGATGCAAACTGACCCAGGCGCGTTACTGTATGTGAACCAAGAATAATGTTAGGTGAAATCCTGAAAATAAAATCGGCCATAGAAATCTCCGTTTTTTTATTTAATATAGTAAATATATCACACTACAAAAAAAGACGGAAGTTAATCCGTCTTTCTGCAAGCAAGCAAAATTATAATTTGATCAAAAGTAACCGCTTAAAGTCCGTAAGCCGCAAGAATCTTATCTGCTGTCGAGCTTAAAACCTGCTGACTCAAATAATTCGGGTCTTTAATCTTTTCCTTAATCTGGGCAACGAGATCCATGCGAACATCTGGTGTCTCGTCTGCAATACCCTTAAGGTAATATGCTTCGGCCATTACTTTTGCATCATCAGAAACGCTGATTGAATCAGATGCCGACTTATAGCTGTCTGTGCTCTGAGTACGCTTTGTGTTCTGAATGTTGTTAAGAGGATTTACTCCTCCAATCTGGTCTATTCTCATTTTGTCTGCCCCTATACGTTAATTATCGGCATCTTCCTGCGAAAGTTTAGCACTATTAGTGCCGGAAATGAAGACAGCAAACTCACCTTTAATGGTTTGTCTTGCCGCAAAGTCATCTCTTACCTCTCCGCACGAACCATCGACAATCTCTTCATGCAATTTAGTCAACTCACGACCAACTACAATTCGCCGGTCTATTTCAATATCGGCAATATCGTTTAAAAGCTTAACGATTCTGAACGGAGATTCGTATAAAACGAATGCATTTCCGCTTGCCATCAGTTCACGCAGACGCTTGCGCCTTTTCCCCGGACTGGGCGAAAGAAATCCTTCAAAAACAAGGGTTTTTCCACCCGGACCCGCCACGCTGACCAGTGTAGCAAATGCACTTGGTCCTGGAATCGGTGTTACCGTATGCCCTGCCTGACGCACTTTGTACGCCAGCACCGACCCCGGATCACTGATTCCAGGCATTCCCGCATCACTTGCGTATGCAACCGTCTGCCCTTCGTCCAAAAGCCTGATTATTTTGTCTGCCGCAACAGATTCATTCTGCGAACGGCACGAAATAAGCGGCTTTCTTATCTCAAAATGCGTCAGAAGCTCAAGAGTATGCCTCGTATCCTCCGCAGCGACAACATCCACAGATTTGAATGTTTCCAAAGCCCTGAAAGTTATGTCACCCAGATTACCTATAGGCGTTCCTACTATATACAATACCGACACACTATCAGTATATAGTGAATTTTAGCGCTCGGCAAGGAAATTTTAGGAAAAATTTCTACGATAAATGCAAACTAACCTTATGCAGCAAAAAATCTACAATATTTAAATGTTCAATACCATCATGGCTTAAATCCATCTTGTCTAAAGAAAGAATGTATCTTCGTAGTTTATTGTATTTGTATTCAATGTACGCAGGCCTGTGTCGGTGGCTTAAAATTTATCAGAAGAATCTAAAGCTGCTTTTCCTACAATGTTGGATATTTTGCAAAAATAGATTGTTATACTTTCAAAATTACTTCCACTTAAGCCACTTAAAAAGCTTTATGAGAAGCCCCAGACGACCGAACAAAAGCCAGAACAGGAACGCAATAAGAGCCACAATCGGAATGCCGTAAACTGCAAGATAGAAAAGCAAAAGCAAAAATCCTGCAAAGAACGACGCCGTATTCGTAAGGAATTCACGGAAATCTTCACCT
Source organism: uncultured Spirochaetaceae bacterium (assembly GCA_902772975.1). Taxonomy (GTDB): domain Bacteria; phylum Spirochaetota; class Spirochaetia; order Treponematales; family Treponemataceae; genus Treponema_D. The sequence goes on along the minus strand of CACYCX010000054.1, from coordinate 2,402 downwards.
AAATCCGGCCAGTCAAAGCCAGTTTCAGTTTTGCCTGTAGGAAGCTCGGCAGAAAGATTGATTGTAGAAAAATCGATTTGATTTGAAAGACGTTTCATTTTGCCTTCCATTGATTCAAGGTCGCTTATCGTGCTGTTAAGCTGCTTTTCTATCTGAAGCAAATCCTTGATGTCCTTTGCCGATGACAAATAGCCTTCAAGCTTGTTTTTAAGAATACGCTTTGTATTAATCCTAGATTCCAGATCATAAAATTCGTCCGTAACATCACGGCTATTTTCGCTCCGATTAAGAAGGCGTCCAAAATCGCCGGCGGCTTTCATGGCGTCGTCAAAGCGGCCGCAAGGCACTTTTACCGTACAATAAAAGTTTCTTTCGCTTAACGAAGAGTTTGTAATATAACCGCCGAAATTTTTTGCAAATTGCTCGGCCTGCACCTCAATTCCGGAAAGCGCCTGAACTTCAACCGAAATATCTCCTGTTTTGATAAGCTTTCGCTCAACCTGGGCATTATCGTCGCTTCCGGTATTCATATTGCCGACTGATTCTGCTTCATATGCTTCGGCGGTGTCATAATTTACCTGCATGGAATCTGCTTCAAAAAGTGCCTCCGATGCAAAAGACTTGCTTTTTGAAAGCCTTGCGCTTTGCACCACGCCGCCGGCCGGCTCACGCGCACTTTTCTTTGCGCGTCCCGATTTGGAGCATGAAAAAAACATAAAGGAAACAGCTGCAATTGCAATTAAAGAAACAAATGCAGCAATCGATTTTCGAGAATAATTATTTGTCTTCATTTTTAAGCCTCCAGCCGTAAAAATTTCACGGCGTGTTTTTTTAGTTGCTAACTATTAATGTAACTTTAAATTTAACAACTAAACGGCTCTAAAGAAACACAAACTTATGGAATTTTAGCAAAGATAAATTTATTTTTTGTTCACATTTGTCTTGCGTTCAGGCTTTTCTGCCCAGACATCAGATAAATTTGATGGATTAAGCAAAAGCGGATTTCCGCTTGAATCCGTTACAAGAAGGCCGTGCGTATTAAGGTTAAGCGGTGTTGCACCCTTTACAGCGACTGAGCTTTTGCATTTGAGATTAAGGCTCTTATCGTAAATCGCGGCGTAACAGTTTTTGCCGTCATCAATTACTGTTACAAAATCTCCGGAAAGCTGGATAAATTCCGCGCCGTCCGCAATCAATTCCTGACTCTGCTTTTTTATCTCAAGCGAAACCGGATCTATAAGGCACAGGCGGACGGCAGACTTTCCGTTATTTACGCCGCAGACTGCTATGTACAATAGCGGATAGGTTTCAGTGCCATTTGCATCTGTAATTGTGACATTATCTACTGCATATACAACATGGCTTCGTACCTGATTTACAGGCGACTTACGCACAACCTTTCCCGTATCGGCGTTAACGGTTACCAATCGGTAAAGCGGCGTTTTTTCGTCAACAAGAAAAAGCCCGGTTACTTCGTTTACATTATCAGGCTGCGCGGCAGCAATTTTTTCCTCTTTTTCCTTTTCTTTTTTTTCTGCCACTGTTTTTTTGTCTTTGCTGATTTCAGACTTTTCTTTTTTTGACTCAGTTGATTTACGGTCAGCGATTTTCTGTTGGGCGCTTGATGTCCGCGCAGACTTTTCCGCTTTTTGAGTGTTGCCCTGCTTACGCTGCTGGGTCGCATCCTTTTGGGCGGCTCTGGCTTTTTCTGTTGCGGATGTTGATTCGCGGTCCTTTATTTCGACAAGCTTTTCGCGTTCTTCAATTCCCATGCTTTCATCATTTCTGATTGCTTCAATTACATTGTCATCGCTTATCGTAGATGTTTCTACCGGTGAAATTCCATCTATGAATTCTCCAAGTGGAATTACAATCTGCGAATTGCCCGCCCAATTTTCCCAGTTGGTGCTCAAACCGGCTTTTTCGGGTGAAAGATTTTTTAAGACTTCCTCGGAATAATTTTCACTGAAATTTTCAAATTTGTCGCGGTAAACTGCATTGTAAACAGTTATGAAAATTGCAAGGGTTTCTGCATCACTTCGGTCATAATTATAGGCAGCTTCGAGATAACCGCTTATGATAAGGCGAAGGTTTCTGATATGGTCGACGCCTGCATTTGAATTCAATAGAAGAATATCAGCGGAAAGCTTTTGCGTGCCGTTCTGGTCAAGGCCGCCGAGAGCGTGAATCATCGTATATTTTGCTTCGGGATTTACAATCGTGCTTGCTGCGGGGTTCTGCGCTACGATGTCTCCAAGATTTGTTCCGATACCGCGGATTGCCTGAACAGAATCGATTTGTGCCCACGGGCCGCCGTAATTTTCAAATTCAATTGCAGCGTCCTCCGCTTTTTTCAATTCATCTCGGTTAACATTGATTTGATTTTCAAAATGATTTTCAAT
>CACYCX010000053.1 GCA_902772975.1 uncultured Spirochaetaceae bacterium | reverse complement strand
TTCTGTATCATCAAGCTTTTCAAATTCAGTAGGGAACTCGATACGCTTTCTCCTGAACGGAACGCCGGCAGCAAAGGGAAGCGAGATTGTAAACAAAAATCCGTATATGTGGTGCTGGCTTACTGTAGCAACATTCTTGCGTTTTAAAAATTCATCGCCCCATTTAGAAAATACAAATTCGTTATCAAGCTCAAATTCGGTCATACGCTGCAGGACTGCCTTAGGCTTCCCTGTGCTGCCTGATGTGAACATGTGGATTTTTGTATCATCAGCATTGATTTTTGGCGTGGTGCGCACATCCTTTTCGTCCGGCTCTGACGCGGCGGCGATTATGGAAGGGATATCGGTGGCTCCGGCGGTTTCCTTTGAGTCAGATAAAAATTCCGTGCCAGGCGTGCGCATTTCTTTTATAAAAGAAGGCGAGATATTTGCAGTAAGCGATATTTCTTTCTGGCATTGTAAAAGCGCAACGAATGTTACAAGGAAGTACCAGTAATCGTTGCAGTGAAGTATCCAGTTCTGTGCAGGATTTTTTGAAATGAATGCGCGCATTTTTGCAGTATCAGTTAAAAAATCCTTCCATGTCTTATAGATGCCTTTTGACCAGACATCATCAAAGCACATTATAAAATCATCCTTTCTTGAATCGGCTGTAAATTTTGTAATCGTGTAAAGCTGCGGCATTTTTTTATTAACAACTCTCCTTATAATAAATTCTATTGAAAATATCAGTCCCATTATTATATACGAAATCCCGCCGTTGTAGATAGACCAAACCGCCTCCGAGCAGAAAATCGCGGTGTAGCCCGAAACAAGCATGTTCGCCACAAAAAAGACGCACCATACAATAGTGACTTTTTTGCAGTAATTTTTAATCCGCGCTTCGTTAATCGAGCCCTTTATCGATTTATCCTGAAGCGTCGCAAACCTGAACACAATAGGCGGCGGCGACACTAAACTCAGGGCGAATACGAACAAAAATGACGCGCATACTGCAATCGGGTAGAATTTTAAGAAAAGGGCGCTGTTTGAAACAAAGCATGCGATTCCTGCGGCAAGAAAGAGCGCGGATGATAAAAGCGGCTTGGGGTTAAGCTTGCGGCCTGATTTGGATTTAGGATTTGTTTCAGCGGATTTTTCTTTGGATGAACCCGTAGCGGCCAGGAAAAAAACCAGAGCGAGCGTAATAACGCATAAAGAAATAACCCTGACTGGAACTTTAAGCACCACAAGGAACATAAAAACCAGTACAGGGTATAAAAAGGTAAGTATAGAAACTAAAATCTTTAGAAATGGTCTCATTTACTCTGAGCGAGCGGGTAAAGAATATCAACAACATTCTCGATAGTCTTTGCGCTCTTGAACATTTCCGGATCGATTTTTCCAGGAATGTGCTGCTTCATTTTTACAACGAGGTCAACAGCATCGATTGAATCAAGATCGAGGTCCTCAAAAAGCTTTGAGCTCATCTGAACAGATGATTTTTCAACTTCAAATTCGCTTTCAAGAACATCCTGAATCTTTGCAAAAATCTCTTCCTTTGTCATCTTAATCTCCTATTATGTTGATTTATGGTTACGAAACCAAAGTTACTTTTTGGATTTCTCTGCGTTGATATACTCTGCCAATGCATTTACAGAAGCAAAATGTTTCTTGCTGTCTTCATTTTCTGCAGAAAGCTTTACATCAAACTTCTTTTTTAATGCAACGCCAAGTTCAAGTGCATCGATAGAATCAAGTCCCAAACCAGTTCCAAAAATAGGCTCGTCGTCCTTTATGTCTTGCGGCTTGATGTCTTCAAGTTCAAGGGAGCTGATTATTAATTCCTTAATTTGCTGCTTAAGTTCGTCCATAATTTATTTATTGTATACTATGTTTTCTAAAAAAACAAGTAAGAATTTGAAGCAGGAATTATTCTATTCTGCAGCTCAAAAATGCGTGATATAAAACTTTAGTTTTTTCCTTATCAATTTTAACTTTTTCCAGTCCTGAAAATGAAAAGTCCTGTCCCCCGACAACTCCAACTGTGGAAGGAATTTCTATCTCTTTGAGCTCATAGCAATTATCAAATGCAAAAATCCCGATTTCACGAACCGTGCTCGAAAAATCAACAATGCACAGATTTTTGCACCCCCTGAAGGCACATGAATCAATCCGCTGTATGCATTCAGGAATTTCTGTTTTTGGTTCAAAGCTCAGGCATAGCAAAAGTTTTTTTCCGTCATTCGAAAGAAGATAATCGCCCTGAATATTCGGCTTTTCACCGTATTCAATATGAGTCATTTTTGAACAATGCTTTTTTACAGAAGTTTCAACGTCAGAATTTTCCTGAACAAAAATAACTGTTGGCCATAAAATACCAAAAAGACAGTCTTCTATTTTTTTTACAGTTTCAGGAAAGACAACATAATCAGTTTTGTAATATCAAATTGAACTGAATCATAAATCAAATCGTAATTAATTTTCTCAGGCGGATTTTTGCCTTTATGCCATTCGTCAATATCAATTCTCATAATGATAATATAGTACGGATTTTAAAGGGTGTAAAAAAAATAATGTATAAAATCTTTATATTGACTTTTATTTAACATGGGATAAAATATAATTACAGTTTGGATTATCCCACATATTAAGGGCTTAATAAAATGAATTATTTTAATCGACATGCAGAACAAACAATTAAAAGACTCTCAAAATCTTATCCGGCAATTCTTGTAACCGGTGCCAGACAAACAGGAAAAACAACTCTTTTGCGAAAAATTACAGATGCCCGTAAAATTCCATATATCACTTTTGACGATCCAATGGAAGAAGCCTCTGCAAAAACTGATCCAAAAACTTTTATGGAGTTGCATCATTCGCCTTGCATGTTTGATGAAGTTCAGTATGTTCCTGATTTATTCCGATATCTTAAAATCGAAATAGATAAAAACCGTCACAATGAAATGTTTTTCCTTACAGGAAGTCAGCAGTTTGCACTTATGGAAAAAGCTACAGAAAGTCTTTCTGGTCGTATTGGCATTGTACAATTGTATCCTCTTTCGGCAAGAGAAATTCGTGGCGACAAATTTCGTGACAATTTTATCCCTACAAAAGATTATATTCTTGAACGGAATAAAGCTTTGAATAAAACAAAATATTCCGTACAGGACACCTGGAACAGGATTTTTCTTGGAGGCTATCCGGAAGTAATCAAAGGAAACGTGACTCCAAAGGATTATTATTCAAATTACCTTAAAACTTATATTGAACGCGACATCCGAAAACTTACACAGGTTGCAGATGAAACTCAGTTCTTTCAATTTATGACCGTAGTTGCCGCCCGAACAAGTCAGCTATTAAATTGCAAGGATATGGCTAAAGACAGCGGAATCAGTGAGATTACTGCAAAAAAATGGTTATCGCTGCTGGTTACAAGTGGCCTTGTCTATCTTTTAAAACCTTATGCTGCAAATGTTGAAAAACGCGTTATAAAAACTCCAAAGCTTTACTTTATGGATACAGGACTTGCTGCATTTCTTACTCGCTGGACAAATCCAGAAGTCATGCAAAATGGAGCAATGGCCGGTGCCTTCTTTGAAACTTATGTTGTAAGTGAAATAATCAAATCATTTGCCAACAATGGTGAAGAACCGCCTCTGTATTTTTATAGAGACAAAGACAAAATTGAGATAGATTTGCTTATAGAGGAAAATAATACACTTTATCCTGTTGAAATAAAAAAAACTGCCTCCCCAAATTCAGATGACGCAAAAAATTTATTCATTACAAGCCGACTTAAAAATGTTCAGATTGGCCAAAATATAATTCTCTGCAATACCGAAAAGGTGCTCTCTGTCCAAAAAGCTGAAGTTTCTGCATTGGCAATTCCAGTAGAGTTTTTGTAATCCCTAAAATAGTGAAATTTTATTCACACAATCTTTCCACATCTGCAAGAATATCTTTATCACGCTCCGGTGAGCAGAAAAAGTGTAGTCCCCAGATGTCATATTTTTCATCAGATTTGAATTGAACGACAGGTTTTGCCAATTCTTTTAGCTGTAATAGAAATTCCTCCTTCCAGCTGTCTTGTAGCAAAAGCTGACGACCTTTTGGTTCTATGAAAACTTGTGTATATTCATACTCATTGGACTCTGCATTTTTCAGGAATAAGAGAAAATCAGGTTCAAATCTTGATCCATCATTGAATGCGAAAAGCGAAGCCTGACATTCATTCCTGATGAGCTTGATTTTGGAATACTTTTCTTCAAGTTTCGGTAGATAGAATTGCTTGAAGTGTTTTACGAATTTCTTTTCTTCGGTAGTACCGTAATTGTTTTTGTAGACATACCAGTTTTCGTTTTCTGTATCAAGCTGCAGTTCTGGCGAGCAGTCTTTTTGAGATATGGCCTCGCCGTCTCCATGCGGAGCGGTGTAGAATCTGTCCGTGCCTTTTTGTGTGAAAATCTTTTTGAGAGGTGTCGGGTAAAACAGCTTAGAGCCTTTCGAGCTGAATTTTTGAATTTGGAGTTGACCTGCAATCTTACATAAAACCGACCGAAGGGCGATATTCAACTGCTCAAAGGAAAAACTTTCGCCATAAAACGAAATTGAAACGCTGATATTTCCAAGATATTTTTGCGAGGTTAAAAATTCTTTCATCGACTTACATTCAGGGAACAAGCGTTTGACATTCTCAAAATTAAAGAATGGAAATTTTGACGCATTGAAGTAAACAACATTGTAGCCGTATTCTGAGATGATTTTTGAAATCGTCTTCATTACAGTAACTTGTGGCTGATTTTTTTCAGCATCAGATGAAGCAAGTATGAAGTTTTCTGCATACGGCACATCATCAAGCATCTGTGTTTGAGAAACAGATCCGCTTGCAAAAGAGTAAGAATATGAGTTTTTAATATCTGAAATCTCTTTTATTGATTCATAACTCTTTTCTTCCTGACGGTTCAAAAACACCACGCCGTTCAAATAAAGTTCATCTTCCAGAAAATCGCTCTTGATGTCATTATGACGCAAAACTTTGTCGTCCTGGCTCAAACCGATAGCTTTAAGAGCATAATTCAATTCAGTGATGTACTTTGAGTTATTCTGACAATGATAGAAAAGTTGTTCACAGATTCTCAGAGGATTTTCTTCGTCGTAGTCAAATTTCCGCATGTATTTTGAGAGATTATCAGTTTCGTTTTCGACTGAAAACGGAAAATACCTTGCGCCCCTTCCAATCAGTTGAGCTTCCCGCACCGTGGATTTTCCAGGCTTGTCGCCTTTTGAATCACGGGTTTCGTAAAGTCGAACAATATCAAATAGGTTCAGACAATCCCAGCCTTCATCAAGCTTTTCAACTTCAAAAATCAGGCGATACGGATTATTTTCATCTTCAAGAGAATTGACTGCAAGCTGATTTTTCTCCGCTTCTGTTCCATCGTTCACATCGATACTTGCTTCTTTTGCAAATGCAAGCTTCAGCTCGTCACAAAGCATTTCTTCTGACAAACCTTTTTCTGCAAAGTATTCGAACATCTTTTTTATGAGCGGACTTGAAACCGTTCCGTCTTTAATTCTTTGAATATCCTTTTCGTTAAGATTCTTCAATCGGCTGTAAAAATACTCTTTGAAATTCTGGCTTTCTTTTATAGTCTTGCTTTTGAATAGTACGACAGGTTTTGCAAAAATCTTATTGTCATTGAAAATCTTCTGCCGCCATTGGCTCAAAAGAAGTGCCTGTAAACATCGCAAAAATCTTCCGTCATCATCCTGCTCAAAGTCGCTTCGGACAGAGTAGATGTCTTTTGAAAATCTGTCATTCTTAAAGGCAGAAAGCGGATAATTGAAGATGATTTTGTCCTCATACTTTTTTGCAATATCACTGTTAGCTGTGTCACATGTCGCGGTAAATTCCAGC
>CACYCX010000052.1 GCA_902772975.1 uncultured Spirochaetaceae bacterium | reverse complement strand
GCTGATTGGTGAAAAATCATGCAAAAACCGCTCATGTTTTTTGCTTTTTAAAAATAATTGCGTATTTTTCGAGCGGTAGTATCGCATCCTCTGGACGCTACCGTAGAGCAGAAAAAAGGCCTGTTTGGGGATAAATGCAGCGCTCTACGCACTACGCTAAGCTATTGACAATAATTGTTGAATATACTATATTTTTACCGTACATTTTAATATCCTTTTAAAGTGGACTCGTTCAAAAACGGGTCTTTTTTATTTTATAGAAGTAAATGATAAAAACTGCCTGAAATAGCGAAGGTTTTTATCTTTTACAAGTTTGCGTTGCAAACTTTTTATAAATTGCCACTTCTCATTTCATTGCGAAGCGGCTTAAAAAGTCAATCGATTGTTAAAACAATCTTCTTGGCTTTTTATTGGAGAAGACTTGGAATACATTCCATTATCATCCCTTTATCTTTACCCGGAATCAGAGCCGCTTGTCAGTGCATTAGGCTATGTTCTCGTTGACCTCAAAATCATTCCGCAAAAGACTACTACAAAAATCAGTGCGGTAATTGCTTCAAAAGACCCTTCAAAAGGAATTGGAGTTGATGACTGCTCAAAAGTTCATCACGCTCTCTTACCGCGTCTTGAGGCGCTTTTAAAGACAGACGACACTTATATGGAAGTAACATCGCCTGGTACTGAGCGCAATTTTAAGAATGCGGCCGAGTTCGGTATTTTTGCCGGAAGGGAAGTACGCGTCTGGGATAAGGAAGCTTCAGACTGGAAGTCAGGCGTTATAAAATCCGCAGATGAAAAATCAGTTACGCTTGAGACGGAAGAAGGCGATAAAAGCTTTCTTTTTGAAAATATAGCAAAGGCAAAATTTATTCACATATAATTGGAGGCATGCAAAAAATGGCATCAGAAATCGGCGCAGCAATGCGTGAACTTATCGAACAGAACGGAATTTCAGAGGAAGCGGCAAAGATTACAGTCGAGAACGCCCTTAAAGCTGCATATAAGAAAACTTTTGGAACTGCTGACAACGCAATCGTAGTTTTTGAAGATGATCTTTCGGATGTACGCATCTATGCGCGCAAGCAGGTAATCGACGGTGTATACGATCCTGTAACGGAAATCGAGCTTGAGGAGGCACGCGAATATGCTCCGTCCTGCGAGGAAGGCGATGAGCTTGACATCCTTCTTGATCCAAAAACCTTTGACCGTTCGGCCGTAACTCAGGGAAAGCAGACTGCTCATCAGGGCTTCCGCGATAACCGCAGCAACACTCTTTACAATGAATATAAAGACAAAATAGGCGAGGTAATCATCGGTATTTACCGCCACGAAAGAAACGGAAATATTTATGTAAACCTCGGAAATGTTGAAGGACTTGAAGGTCTTCTCCCGAAGAGATTCCAGTCACCGCGCGAGGAATACGAGCAGGATGACAGAATCAAGGCACTTATCGTTGACATTAAAAAGACAAATCAGGGCATTCAGCTTGTGCTTTCACGCTCTGATCCGGAGCTTGTCCGCTCTATAATGGAAATCGAAGTTCCTGAAATTTCAGACAGGACAGTTGAAATTTACAAGGTAGTCCGCGAGGCTGGTTACAGGACAAAGATCGCCGTTTCTTCAGTACGCGAGGATGTTGATCCGGTTGGCGCATGTGTCGGCCTTAAGGGAAGCCGAATTACAAATGTAATTCACGAGCTTTACGGCGAAAAGGTTGACGTGCTTAAGTATGATTCAAACCCAACTGTGTTCATCAAAAACGCACTTTCTCCTGCTGAAGTTAGCCGCGTAATTATTCTTGATGAAACAAAGAAGGAAGCTCTGGCAATCGTTCCTGATTCTCAGTTCTCCCTTGCAATCGGAAAGCAGGGACAGAATGTTCGCCTTGCAAACCGCCTCTGTGACTGGAGCATCGATGTTAAGACTGAAGAGCAGGCTGCTGAAATGGATTTGAGCGAAGTTGTTTCACGCCAGAATGCACGCGCCCTGTTCAGGGATGAAGAAGAGACAGACGACATTCAGACAGTTGCACAGCTTCCTGGAGTTGACCAGAATGTAGCTGAGGCGCTCAAGAATGCAGGAATTGAAGACATCCAGCAGTTCATTGACGCATACGAAGACGGAGCTCTTGATAATATTGAAGGCGTAACAAAAGAAGACATCGAAAAAGTAAACAAGATTATCGATGAGACTGTTGAGTTTGTTGAGGAAACTGTTGAAGAAACAGTTGAGAAAGGCGGCTCTGAAGCTCCGGCTGGAGATGCTTCTGAAGAAAATAATGCTGCAGAAGAGGAAGAAAAATATTACTGTCCGAACTGCGGTTGTGAAATAACTCTTGATATGACACAGTGTCCAAAGTGCCATGCTGAGATTGAATTTGAAGAGGACGAGGAATAGTAATTTTATATGGCAGAAGAAAACAAGAAAAAACCTGAAGTGATTTTGCACAAGAAGTCGGCGGCTCCGGCAGCTCCTGCGCCAGCAGAAGCACCAGCTGCGCCTCAGGCTTCGGCAAATCAGACACCGGCACAAGAAAAGAAGAAGGTCGTTGTCGTAAAGAAAAAGGTGGTTGTAGTAAAGGCTTCCTCGTCTGATAAAGATTCATCGCAGAATGCTAAGCCCGCCTCGACTGCTGACGAGAATAAAAAGCCCGCCGCGCCAGTTTCTGCTGACGCAGAAAAGGCTCCACGCTCAGAACCTCCAAAAAAAGCTCCGTTCGAGCTCAATTCAGCACGCCCGAATGTAAAGGCCGGTAACCTTTCTGACCACGCGTCGAGCCGTCCTTACGGACAGCGCGGCTCATACCAGAACAGAGGTTCTGGATTTACAGGAGCTCAGGCAAGACAGGGATATCAGAACCGTGAGCGCGACAATCACGGCGGCTTTGGCGGACAGGGCCAGAACCGTCAGGGCGGATTCCAGAACCGTAGCGGCGGCTTTGGCGGACAGGGCCAGAACCGCGGTGGCTTCCAGAATCGAAACGGCGCTCCGAACGGACAGGGCCAGAACCGCGGCGGTTTCCAGAATCGAAACGGCGGCTTTGGCGGTCAGGGACAGGGCGGACGTCCGGGAAACTTCCAGAACAGAAATGGCGGAGGTTTTTCAAGACCGGGTGCCGGCGGTGGTTTTGCCGCTCCGGATCCGCTTGCAGCAAACAAGACTCCATCTAAGAAAGCATTTAAAGGCAAAAAGCCTATTTATAACCGCAAGGATAAAGAAGAGATTTTTGACGAAGACAAGTTCTTTGAATCAAAGAAAAAGGTTGATACTCCGGCAAGCGCAGTTCCATCAAGAATTGATATTATGGAAACAATTTCCGTTTCTGACCTTGCACGCAAGATGAACCTCAAGGCTTCTGAAATCATTGCAAAGCTCATGTCTCTTGGAATGATGGTTACGATTACGCAGAGCATCGATTCTGATACGGCAACAATTCTTGCCGCAGAATACAATTGCGAAGTTCATATCGTAAGCCTTTATGACGAGACAGTCATCCAGAGTGATGATTCTAACGCTGATAATCAGAAGCCGCGTCCACCGATTGTTACGGTCATGGGACATGTTGACCACGGTAAGACAAAAACTCTTGATGCTATCCGCCATGCAAATGTTGTTGCAGGAGAAGCCGGAGGAATTACTCAGTCAATCGGTGCTTATTCGGTAACAACAGAAAAGGGAACGATTACATTCCTTGATACACCGGGACACGAAGCATTTACGATGATGCGCGCGCGCGGTGCCCAGATTACGGATATCGTTGTTCTTGTTGTTGCGGCAGACGACGGTGTTATGCCTCAGACACTCGAAGCCATTAACCATGCTAAGGATGCAAAGGTTCCGATTATTGTTGCAGTAAACAAGGTTGATAAGCCTGAGGCAAATCCTGACAGGGTAAAGACTCAGCTTACTGAACTCGGACTTACTCCGGAAGACTGGGGTGGCGATACACAGTATGTTCACATAAGCGCGCTTAAGGGCGAGGGAATTGACGATCTTCTTGACGCGATTTTACTTCAGGCAGAAATGCTTGAGCTTAAGACTGTATATGAATGCCGTGCAGAAGGTAAGATTCTTGAATCTCGCGTAGACCAGGGACGTGGTGTTGTTTTAACAGTAGTTGTACAGCGCGGTACCCTCAAGCAGGGAGATCCTTTTGTTGCAGGTATTTACTCTGGTCGT
>CACYCX010000051.1 GCA_902772975.1 uncultured Spirochaetaceae bacterium | reverse complement strand
GGAAATGTCGTCGATTGCCGAAAAGCCCGATGCTTTTTCAAAAAGCGGGCGGATAAAGGTGTCCAGTGCGCTTGCAGAAAATGAGCTTAGAAAGGTTGAGAAGAAAACGATTATCAAAAGGTAAAGAAGCGTAACGCGGCGGTTAAAATGAAATTCCTTTTTGTTGCGGCTGAAAAGCCAGCTGGCTATTACAATCAGGATTCCGCAGATTCCGTACAAAAAATCATACAGGAAGATTTCGCTGCCGGTCATTGCGCAGCGGATAAGTGTCATAGCCGGGTTAAAAAGAGCCGCTACGATGATTCCGGGAATCAGACCTGAATAAAAGGTGATTGCGACGGTAAAAATTGTGTCTAAAAAGGCCGGGAGCTTGAGGGCGGAGGCCAGCATTGCGCTTGCAATATTTAATAAAAGGGCAAGGAGACATAAAAGTCCTGTGAATGCAATCTTTTTGGATTTCATAATCTTCCCATTTTTTCAAGAAACTGGAGTTTATTTTCTACTCCTGCCTTATCATACAAAATTGTCAGATAATTTACGACAGTTTTTTCCGCAATTCCCAGGGCGGCGGCAACTTCGGCATTTGTGTTGTGGATAGTCAGCGTGTCGGCGACGAGCTTTTCCTTTTTAGTGAAGGTCTGTGTGATGTCGCGTACTTCCAGAAGCCCGGTTACAAGCTCAGCCTGAATATAAGTTCCGCCATTTGCCACCGAATTGATTGCTGCTAGCAGAATGGATTCATCTGCCGTTTTTGAGACAAAGCCTTTTGCCCCCACAGCAGGGCTTGTCGCATGTTCAACAAAGCCGCCCGAATCGTGGCTTGAATAGGCAATACAGGGAATGCCCAGCCTGGAAAATTCTTTGATGATGTCAAAACCGGAATTTTCCATCTGAGAATCTACAGTCTTAAATGAAATATCAACGACCGCGAGAAATTCGTCAGCCTTAAGGCTTCCTTCTTCAAACTGATTCTGGATTTCCTTACAGTCATTAACGTTACTTGCCTGAAATTCAACTTTATAATCCGAATGATTTTCTATCCAGTTTTTAATTCCGTTCAGTAAGAGTGCGTGATCATCAACAAGAAGTATGCTTTTTCTCATAAGCATAAGTATACTATGAAAAAGGAATGGTTTTGTAGGGGAATTACTCCCAGAAATTTCGGGAGTAGAAAATCATTCTGCTAAAAAATCAAATGCGGAAACTCCAAGTCCGAAACTATTCTTCCCAGCCCTTGCAGACATCACACCAGCCGGTTGCGCCTGATACTTCTTCCAGTTCAGAGGGAGTGAGTTTTACCGAAGTAAATGAATTTCCGCCTGCTGGATGAATGTATTCAAACCTCTTCATTGAAACATCGAGCCATACGGGGATTTCTTTTGGAACATTGAAAGGGCAAACTCCGCCGGGAGCAAATCCGGTTATAGCTTCTACCTGATCGCGCGCTATCATGCTCGGCTTTGTGTGAAACTGCGCCTTGAATTTGGAACTGTTTACACGACCGTCACCAGCCATCACAACGATAACAGGCTTTTCGTCAACAATGAACGAAAGCGTCTTTGCAATTTCTGCTTCTGAACATCCAAGCTGTTGTGCTGCATGTTCAACTGTATCGATTGTCTCATTGTGCTCGTGGATTCTTTCCGCAAATCCTTTCTTGTTTAGAAAATCAAAAACCTTTTCATTTAACATTTTATGCCTGCCTTTTTTAATTTTTTATTTGCCTATATTTTGAATGGGAATATAGTAGCAAGGTAATTTCTTATAGTCAATTAACATATTCAGAAAAATCCAGCTTTCCTAAGAATTTAAGTTTGTTACATTCAGCAAGCTGTCCGGGATTTGTTCCAGGCTGATTAACAGGAACCGGCACATCGAGTTCTTCAAAATACTTTTTCCAGTAGTCAGAAATTTTATTTTCACCGTCACAAAATTTCATTGGGATTGAATCGAAAATTGGAAGAATTTCTGCGATATACTGGGAGCAGTAAAATGTACCGTTATCTGGATAAAAACTGTGATTATACGCTAGGCCCAGATATTTTTCTGCCCGCTCTTTTGTGATTTTCTCATCAATTTTAAAATAGCGGTAAACAAAAACATCTTTTTTTTCTTCCAAAAGATATTCTTCAAGATTCTGTTTTGCAACTCCCAGCTTTCGGGACGCATGATAAATCATTCCGTCAAAAAAAATTCCCACATGGCTATAAGCTGCCGTAGATTCGATAATCGCTTTTGAAAAATCAGAATTGTCACTGATAAAAAGCAGGTCGCCGTTTTTGAGATTGGAAATTTTCATAGTCAGTTTTTAATAATCGCCACGGCGCATGGCATTCTTCCATCAACAATCTCGTATTCGATGTTGGAATATCCCATGTCGGAAAAAAACTTTTTGTATGAATCAAAATCAAACTGGCGTTTAAAGTTTGCGCCGAGCATTTCAATAAATCTTACTGCAAAAGTGCCAGTTCCTTTTGACATGTTGATGTACGTAGGAATAATGATTGTTCCGCCCGGCTTTGTAACGCGTTTAAGTTCACTAAGCGCCTTTCCCGGTTCAGGAAGAAGGTGAATTACATTTCCGGCTACGACTTTATCAAAGCTTGCATCCGCAAATTCAAGATGCGTGATATCGGCCTTCTGAAAAGTTACTGTATTAAGATGGCGGCATTTTTTGGAAGCCTGTTTGAGCATTCCCTCTGAAAAATCAGTTGCGACAAGCTTTTTGCATTTCTCTGCGATATAAATGCTGATTGCTCCAGTTCCGCAGGCACATTCCAAGACCTCATCCTGAACGCCTATATATTCAGCGACCTTCTTTCCGGTGCCGGTGTAGACCTTCCTGTTGTAAATATTTTCAAATAAATCATATAAGCCAGATACTTTGTCCCAGAACATATAAACCTCTTTTTATTTATTTACTCTGAATTTTTTCTCGCAACATTGAATTAGAGCTTCAATGTTTATATTTTTTTCTTCCTTTAATTTTCCATCTTGTAAGATATATAACGCATTTTCATTATAGAAATGTGCTTTTTTGAATTTATAAGGACTGTCATTTTCGTTTTGCTGATAAGTTTCTTCGTAAACGATGAAATACGATGTTTCATTTATTTTGATTATTAAAAATTCTTCCGAACAATAATCATCGACTATGGAAAAACAATAAGCTGAAAATTTATTATCCTTTGAAATATCAAAAAGGATTCCGTCTCGATGTCCGGGCATTTTATATTTTTCCCCTTTAGGAATTACAGGGTGCTTAATGTTCTTGTATTTATAAATTGCAGGTATAATTAAATCTGAAATCTTGCTTTCAAAAAAATCATATTCTTTTTGAGTTACAATACCAGTTGATTCCAAACCAACTAATTCTTGCAGTTCCTTTATGGCTTTTTCTGTTTTCGGCCCATAATAACCATCTGTTGCACCAATTTCAGAAAAACCCATTTTCATTAATTGTTCCTGAACATAAATAACATCTTTTCCATAAATTCTTGGAGAAGTAACAGAAAGAATTCTTTTTGAATTGTTTTCTTGTCCTAAAAGATAAAAAGAGACCATGGATAATAAAAAGATAATCAGACTTTTTCGTTTCAATGAAATTTTCCTTCTCCTAATAAAATAGCACACATGTTACATAAAATCTATCAACCTTAATTTATGAATATGTGTGGAATAAAAACTGGAAAAATATGATGAACTGTGCTAAATTTTATGAAAAACTGGAGGTGACATTATGAAATCGCTTACACTGCGTCAATTTTACATCGGGCAATTATTGGCGGGAACAAATGCCGCTTTTCCTCATATCGAAACAGGTGAAGAACTTCTGTCAGGATACTGGGGCTCAAATACAGCAAGCCGGATCGTTTCCACCGTCAACGAAATACTTGAATTGACAGGCGATGACGGAGAGGAACTCATACAGGATGAGGAAGAAAAATGAGCAGAGAAGATAATGTTGAAATATTCAAAGACACCGAAAAGCTTCTAATGACAAATCCTTTACTGATTCAAGCATGGAAGGAATCCTCAAAAAATCAGAAATTGATTTTGGAAAACGAATCGATTGAATGTGAAAAAAATCTTTATGAAAAACCGGCACAAATAATTGTCTCGGCAAAAAGAACTTTTGAAGCCGCAATGGAATATTCCGGAAAAAAAGTTGCGGTTTTAAATTTCGCTTCGGCAAGCAATCCGGGCGGCGGAGTCGTAAACGGTTCGTCTGCTCAGGAAGAATGCCTTTGCCGCTGCTCCTCGCTCTACTACAATTTGACCGAAGACTTTATGTGGAAACATTTTTACATTCCGCACAGAAAGGTCGCAAATCCAATTCACAATGATGATTTGATTTACACACCCGATGTCGTAATTTTTAAATCCGATACCTCATATCCAGAGCTTTTAAGTGAAGACAAATGGAAAAAGGTGAACGTCATTACATGCGCCGCACCAAATCTCAGGGAACGCCCGAGCAATTCTTACAATTCAGGCGATGGAAATAATTCAGTAAAAATTACTGATGATGAACTGGAAAAGATTCACATTAAGCGCGGGCGAAAAATCATGGAAGCAGCCGCAGCAAATAAAAATCAGGTTCTGATTCTCGGCGCTTTTGGATGCGGTGCTTTTATGAATAAGCCTGAAATTGTCGCAAAGGCATACAAGCAGTTAATAAGCGAATTCCAGAATGCATTTGAAATCATAGAATTTGCAGTATACTGTTCTCCGCGCGATGACAGCAATTTCAGGATATTCAAGCAAACAATTTAAAGATGCTTTAAACTGAAGCCTTAGCACTTTCCGCAGTATTCGTAACCTGCATCCGTTACTGCGGCTTTGATAGCATCTTCGCCTACTTCCTTTGAAGTTTCGATTGTTACAGTGCCGCTTTCGTGTGAAGCTGTAGCAGATGTAATTCCATCGATTGCTTCAAGTGCCTTTTTTACATGTGCCTCGCAATGACCGCACATCATTCCTTTTACAGAAATTTTCATAGTATTCACCTCTTTGTTTATAAGATTTCCCTTTACGGGATGTTTCACTGATTTATCATGCCTTGCTTCGTATGGCTTAACAAAATTTAACCGCAATGCATTTGTGACTACGCAGAAGCTTGAAAGCCCCATCGCCGCCGCACCAAACATCGGATTTAATGTCCAGCCAAAAGCCGCAACATAACAACCGGCCGCAAGCGGAATTCCGATTACATTGTAGAAAAATGCCCAGAACAGGTTTTCGTAAATATTGCGTAATGTCGCTTTTGAAATGCGTATTGCAGCCGCAACATCCATCAATGTGCTTTTCATAAGAACAACATCGGCGGCATCGATTGCGATATCTGTTCCCGCTCCAATTGCAATTCCCAGATCCGACCTGGTAAGGGCAGGCGCATCGTTTATGCCGTCGCCTACCATCATGACTTTTCCGCTTTCCATAAGGCGGCGGATTACTTCTTCCTTTCCATCAGGCTTAACGGAAGCTATTACTTCATCAACTCCAGCCTGATGCCCGATTTCCCGCGCTGTAATTTCGTTGTCGCCTGTAAGCATTACAACCTTAAGCCCCATTTTCTTGAGCTGACTGATTGCAGCCGGCGAATCTTCCTTGATTGTATCTGCAACTGCAATTATTCCAAGCATCTTGCCTTCCTTCGCAAACAGAACCGGTGTTTTCCCTTCCGAAGAAAACCTGGCAATTGACGAATCCAGAGCGCCAGTAGTTACTGCGCATGTTTTTTCTATATAGCCTGCATTCCCACCGTAAATCACTTCCCCATCCAGGCGGGCCTTAAGTCCGTTTCCGGAAGAGGTTTCAAAATCACAAGCTTCTTTTAACAACGCACCGCTTTCTTTTCCATATGCTACAATCGCCTTGGAAATCGGATGCTCGCTTTTTGCTTCAAGTGAATACGCAACCGAAATAAGTTCCGCCTCGCTCACACCATCCGCGGCGACAACGTCTGTCACTTTCATTACGCCTGTTGTTATGGTGCCTGTTTTATCAAGAACCACAATCTGAGTACGGCCCGCCTGTTCAAGCGCTGCCGATGTCTTAAATAAAATTCCCGATTTTGCGCCGATTCCGTTTCCAACCATAATCGCAACAGGAGTCGCAAGTCCAAGCGCACAAGGGCAGCTGATTACCAGAACAGAAACTGCGCGTGCCACAGCGTAACCAACGGTCTGTCCAACAAGAAGCCAGACAATAAAG
>CACYCX010000050.1 GCA_902772975.1 uncultured Spirochaetaceae bacterium | reverse complement strand
GCATATATGCGAAGTAAAGTCGGTCTCCAAAGACGGTGAATTTATTTTTGATTTTTATGTGTTTGCGGGGGCTGTTGTAGAATTTGGCGATGTTGCTATTCTTGCAGAAATGGAAAAATTTGGCAAACTGCAGGATAAAAAAGGCAAAGATGTTGAAGAATTCCGAAAGAGGCTTGCTGAAGATTGCATGGTGATGCTTGATGGTGAATCTTATTTTATCATGCAAGGGGATTACGAAACTCCAAATGATGAACAGGAGGATAATACCGATGATTCAGATGAACCGGAAAAAACAGAAATTGGTAGCGCTTTTTCAATTCTGTGCAGTCATTTTGGTAAATGTTTTGCTATAAAGGTGCAACAGAAAAATTTAACATCGACCGGAACGGAAAAGTATTTTATGGTAACCGGTACGGTTTTGCGTAAAAATATTCGTCCTGCTTGCAATTTTCACTTGGTAAAGGCGAACATTTCTTTTTCGGATCAGAAAACAAAGGCTTCTGAATACAATCTTGAAAAACTTAAAAATCTGATTGAAAAAAGCGGCAGTTATTTAAAGGCTTGGCGCGAATATACTGCGGCTCGTGGAAATCGTATTCTTGAACAGGCTCGAAAGTTCGGTGTATTGCATTATGAACGTTGTACTCCTGTTTCAGAAGACTGCATAAAGCTTTATTTTAAGGAAAATATTTCTAAAAAAATGAAGGAATCTTCGGTCGAAGAAGCGGTCCTTTGCTTCAATAATGTGGAACAGCCTCTTTTTATGCAGGATATAAAATGCGATTTCCTTGAATATTGCGAAAAGAAGAGTCTCGCTGCGAAGGAACGCAAGGCGAAAGAAGCAAATGAGAATCAAGCAAAAAAGAAAGTAGTTCAAGAAGAAGTTGTATGTGATGTTGCCGATTATGAAGGTAATTGGATTCAACTTACGCTCCCGACTGATAAAAATGCTCCGACAATTTCAAACATTCCTCAGAAAGGCTGTATTTGGATGTCCATGACTGGCGAAGAGAGCCAAATCAATCGACAGCAGGATGCCTGGAATATGATATCTACGGGACGTGCGGGCATCAATTTTTTGGGAAATATTTTGGAAGGCAGTTTTGATTTTATGTCATTTGGTAAGAATCCTTCCAAGATGCATATTTCAAATCGTGTGCAAGAGAAAATATTTAGGAATCCGCCAACAGATCGACAGCTTGAAGCGATTGACGTGGCTCTGACTACTCCTGAAATTGCTCTTGTGCAGGGGCCTCCTGGCACTGGCAAGACTACAGTCATTACGGCTGTTCTTGAACTTTTGAATGAAATGCAGGATAAACGCGGTGTCACTGCGGGTCGTGTCCTTGCAACGTCGTATCAGCATGACGCTGTAGAAAACATGATTGAGCGAATTCGCATCAATTCTCTGCCGACTTGGAAATATGGAAAGCGTCGTGACGCTCATGGAAGCTACAACGAACATATAGATTCTTGGTGTAAAGAAATTGAAGAAAGAGTCCTTTCGCTTCATCCGAATATTGAAATTTCTCATAGCGAAGAAATCTTTGCAGATAAAATTGCCGAATATAGAATATCTCCGTTACCAGAAAATAAAGAGAGCTTGCTTGAATATGTTGCTTTGCTCCCTGTGTCAGAAAAGCTTGCTTCTGAAGCGAGAAATCTCTTGTTGCGAAAAGATAAGGCTGTTTCTTCTGTGGATAAGGCTTTATTTAGAAAAATCCTTTCCATCAGAACTTCTGAAAAAACGTATTCTGATGATGGACAAAAGCGTGTAGAAGAATTGTATTTTGCGCTTGAAAGTATTTGGCTGCCTAGGCATCAAGAATGGGAATCGTTTTTAATGGATTTGATTGTTGGAAACGCTTCGCCATCGACAGAACAGCTTCAAAAACTTGCTGAATTGAAATCAATTTTGCTTGAGAAATTTTCACCAAGACCTGCATATTTTGCTTTTGAGGTTGATGACGAGGTTATGTCCTTATGCAATAAGGTTGTCGTTTTCTTGATGTCGCTCCATAGCAAAAAAAGTAAAAAGGATCAGATTATTGCAGATTGGGTTGACGCTCTTCGTTCGGGGCATCAGGCGTTTGCTCGAACATTGAAGGAATGTGATTATGTTTATGCAGCGACAAGCCAGCAGTCTGTTGGAAAGGATATAACGAAGCAAAAGAAATCTGTTGAACAGGCGAATAGTTCCTATATCAAATTGTATGATACCGTTATTGTGGATGAAGCGGCTAGAGCGACTCCTCCCGATTTGCTTATCCCGATGTGCAAAGCTGTAAAACGTATTATTCTTGTGGGTGACCATAGGCAATTGCCGCAACTCGTTGATGACGACCTTTGCAATGATGTTTATGAAAAAACGCAACAGGAAATG
>CACYCX010000049.1 GCA_902772975.1 uncultured Spirochaetaceae bacterium | reverse complement strand
TACAGAACGTTCTGCAAATTCATTATATTCAATTACTTTTATTTTGTTATTAGGTTGATCGTATTGAAAATACCAAATAGCCATAAAATCTGAAATACCCAAGTCCCACGCTGTATATACAGGTTGCTTAGGATCCCATAGTTGTTTGTTAGGAAGTGAACGACCTTCCGATTCAAGTTTTCTCATAGCCTGACCATAATAAGAACCAACTAGACCTGCTTCAAATGAACAATAGTATTCTTGTTGAATACGTTCTTCAGGTACATTAAGGTCACGCTGCTCTTGAATTGCTTCCGGTGGAATAACGGGAACTAATATACGATTACCTTTCTTATCCAGAATAGGTTTGCCTTTTATATCTGTTAAAGTTTTTTGTGTATCATCTACGGTAAGAACTTGAACAAAATAATTAGCTCCATTCTTCTTTGCATTTACCATAGATTTAAATAAATCAAATGCATGGTTACGTCCACGAGGAGTAGTAATGAAACATGCCCATCCATCGTTTTCATTTAGTATAGGTGAAAGATAATCCCAGATTGCAGGCTTCATTAGAGCAAACTCAGAAAAGTTAATTCCTATAGGGTTAGCACCTACTAATGAATCAAACCTATCAGCACCCACTAATTGAATAAGCGAGCCATTCTTCAACCTGATAGACATATCATCATCTCTTTTAGATTTTATCAAAGGAGGTGGAATAAAGTCTAAAAAGGGAATACCGTCTTTTGTGCTACCAGTCCAAATGATTTTTCTCGCTTGATTCAATAATGGGAGCACATGCCAGTATGTGCCAACTCTTTTTTGTGATTCTTTTATTAAATTATTCCACGCAAGTAAATCTTTTCCTGTACGTCTGTGAGCAAGTAAGAAAGCTCTCTGTCTTGATGGTGTTTGATCAAAATAGCGTAAGAAAGGATATTGATATTCACGTGGTATAAACTTATAAGGTAGTGTTATAGTTTCTTCTGTTATCTGTTCTTTTTTCATTCTATTGATTTCCCGTAATCTAAATCCAGTTTTAACTGTTCAATGCTATCTTCCGGATCTTTTTCCATAACTAAAGAATCTAAAATATCTCTATTGCTTTCAAGAGGAAGTGATACAGGTGTCATATCTACTTCTTTGTTATCTTGTTTCTTTAAAAATTTTATATAATCTTTTTCATTAGTGTTTTTAATAATAAAATATAGCCGTGCTAAAGCATTCCATGCGACATGTGCAGCATGGAATAAATGAGTTTCTTCATCCCATTCGCTATCTACTTCTTTAGCAAGGTGTCTTAATAATGCATTCGTATATCTATTACGGGCATCTACGACATATTTCCAATTTCCTTTGCCGTATTTTTTTACACCAAATTCCCAAACTCTAGCCACCATTTCTAAAGATATATTAAAATCTAAAAACATTTCACCTAAACGTGGTTTATCGGCATCAAATTTAATGCCTTCTTCTTGAATAGCAGTGTCCTGGCTCATTGCTATAATCCTCCTTTTATTTGTTTTTATTTATTATTCTTTTTTGATTTTTGTAAAGTAGTAGTTTTAGTTGCTTTAGGTTTTGCTTTTTTAGGTTGTACTTTTTCTTTTTTAATTACTACTTTTTTAGGTTCATCAAATTCGTCAAAACTATCAAATGGTTCCATTTTATTTCCTCCTTATTTTAATTTAAAAGTATATTCTTCATTTGTCAATACTCTCCTCCCCGGTCCCCACCTCTGGCTTATCGGAAGATGTTTTGTCTATAATTAAAGCTCCTTCTTTTTTCTTATAGAAAGCTACCATCTTTTCTTGTTGTTTTAATCTTTCCATTTTATCTACTACAGATGAATCATCAGTGGTAATTCTTTCTACTTTACCTGTATCATCTACATCATAAACAACACCTACATTCTTTTTAAATCCTAAGTCAGCTTCATTAATATTGGCAAAAGAAGTAATAGAAATATTATTTACCTGTTGAGCTTTGGTATTTTCGGTAGATTTTTTATTATATTGTTCAGGAATCTTTGCTTTTGCAATTTCTAATATAAGTTTATCGTTTTTAATTTTATAGTCACCTACGTGTTCCCCTTTAAAGAATTGTGGGTTTTCTGTACCTTCAATAGCTCTGTCAATAAGGGTACTATCTACTTTATCTTTAAAAATAGTCTTAGATACTTCAATGGCTTGTCCAAATTCGGGGAATTTCTGGCAATACATCATAATAGTTGAAGCTTTAGAAGTAATTTTTGGGTTATGTTTAAGAGCTCCTGTGATAGTACCCCATTCTTCTATCCCATCTAAAATTAAATCTTTTTCCTCAATTAGAATTTTTTTCTGCATATCAGATAAAGTATATCTGGTTTGAAGTGCTAATTCCATTTCTGACTTCTTCTTTTGCAACATAGCCTCTGAAATTGCTATTTCATTTTCTACTTCTTCCATATTTTTCTTCCTCCTAAGTAAGTCTTCAGCTTCTTTTTCTACGGATTCCCGTATATCATTGTTCTGTTTTAACGGATCAAGCAGGTCAATACCTAATGATTCTGCTGTCAACCTGGCTTTATCAATTTTGGTAGCATATTTCTTAGATATCTCTTGCATTTTAAGGGCAAAATCTCTAAGTTTATCGTATACATCATACAATTCTAGTATATCAGCAGTTATTTCTTTTAACCACTCTTTAAATTGCTCGGCATCGGATAAAAATTTTAAATGAGCTTCCCTTAAATCGTTCTCATCATGAATTTCTTTGTAGTAAAACCGATCAAATTGGTGTGTTAGCCGTAATAATTGTTCTACTGTGTACTCTTTTGAGCATTTTTTTAAGAGAGCAGGGATGCTTGGTAGCGGTACAGGTAGGTAATCAGGAATTTCTTTAGCCATAATAGTGTTCTTTCTAGCCTCCAGGGCGGGTTTTAGCGGAAGGACCCCGAAGGGGTCCGCTTTAAAATGGGCGGAAAAGCAGGATACGACTGCGTTTTGACCATATTCTAAATTGCTACCACAAAAGTAAACTCTTGTCAAGGGGGGGTCATTTTTCATCAAAAATGCCCTCAACGCTAAGCAGGATAAGGTTTTCAGCCTATTTTTTGCTCTTTGTCCAACACACCTTTTTCCATGGAGCCCAATGTAAAGTTTTATTAAGAAAGGTCGGATTTTTGAAAACCTGAAAAGAAAGACGGGAGAAGGGTTTTCAAGCTTTTTTAAAATTTAAGATGAATTGTAACAATTTTCAAAAAAAATTGAATTTTTTTGAAAAAAAGATTATTCCATCCTATCCCATGTGGCAGAAGACTTTAGACCTCATCTCCTAAAAACTTGCTCAAATTTTAAAATTGAATTTTTGAATTTTTGGATTTTGATTAGTTTTTAGGAGATGACCTGTAAATCGTTCTGGCTGTAGGCTTTGGATGGAATAATCTTGTTTTTGAAAAAATTGCCATTTGTATATACAAAGTATATAAAAATGGTTAAAAGTATATACAAAGTATATACATTGTTACGATTTCGTAATATTGTTAAGAATGTCCAACAGAACCGACAATATGCATTTTAAAAATTGCTATTTAAAGTTCCTAATTGGACATTTAAAAATGTAAAAAAATTCAC
>CACYCX010000048.1 GCA_902772975.1 uncultured Spirochaetaceae bacterium | reverse complement strand
AGGATGTCGCTTCCGTTTGTAATACCGCGGCGGCTCAGAATTGAAGCTTCAAGCGGACTTACGCCGTATTTGTCGTGAAGGAGCTTTACCTGTTCACGATCAATATCTTTTTTATTCCAGTTTTTCAAAATATATTCCCAGTTAATAGTTTACTACAAAATGCCGAGTCCCGAATGAAGGGCATTCAGCTTTGTTCCGCAGGCATCTTCCGTAAGCTCATACAAAAACTGCCTTAATTCATTGACAGTGCCTTCACCGATTGAGCAAAGCCGCGCCTTTTTGTAA
Source organism: uncultured Spirochaetaceae bacterium (assembly GCA_902772975.1). Lineage (GTDB taxonomy): Bacteria > Spirochaetota > Spirochaetia > Treponematales > Treponemataceae > Treponema_D. Next base: position 12,082 of record CACYCX010000048.1, on the reverse strand, counting down.
TCATTCCCGGAAGAAATCCTTAAATATTCAAGCGCCTTTTCTGAAATCAAGACGGAATCGTTTTCCGAGGCTGCACAGTCTTCGCATAAAAAGCATTTGTCTTTTTTGGAAAAATAAATCTGCCTGCTTTCCACCTGATTTGATTTTATATCAAAAAGGCTCTTTCCGCAATCGCCGCAAAAATCAGTTTCACTCTGAACGCCTAAAAGCCCCAGATAACGCCATAAAAAACGCAGCAAGCCCTTTACGCCTTCGTTTTCGTCACAAAGCTCAAGCCCGTCAATAAATCCGTTTAAAAGGATAAAGGCCTGTTCCGGGCTTCCCGCGCATTTTGTCTTCAGAACGATTTCTGCGGCTAAAGATGCGGCCCATGATTTGAATAGGCTTTCCCTGAACGAAAGATGATATTTTTTAACGTCAAAATCAGTTATTTTTGAGGATTTTTTTGCTTCGTCATTATAAAAGTACATTGTCCCGGAATTCCATGGCGAAACCTGACTCTTAAGCCTGCTTTTGGGGCCGCCGTACAAAAGCGAATATTCTATTCCATCTTTAGTTGCAAGACAAACAGTGCGGTTGTTTTCACCCTGAAGCCTGACGGAAAGCACGAGCGCTTCCTTTGAGATACTTCTGTTCATACCATATAGAATACACTTTTTTTTAATATTTGACACACAAAAAGTAATTCATTATAATAAATAATACTATTTTATCGATAAATCTGCAAAAATTTGCAAATATCATTTGAGGCGTAAAGATGATTTTTCCACTTGAACAACTTGTAAAATTCACTGACAACGTGTATCAGATTACGGTTGCAGCAAGCCAGCGTGCATATCAGATGTCCATGGTTCATGATCCTGCTATCGAAGAAAATGATGACAAGGTTGTTTCTGTAGCAGCAAAGCAGCTTTTTGACAAAGAAGTTACTTACCGCATCGAGCAGGAATAAGTGAAAAAGCAAAAAATCCCGGTTCTGGTGATTTTTGCCCCCACAGCAAGCGGAAAGACTGCCTTGACCTTTGATTTATTCGGTTCAGGCAGTCATTCTTTTTTTAAAGGCAAAGCGGAAATAATAAGCGCTGATTCAATGCAGGTGTACCGCGGCCTTGATATCGGAACTGCAAAGCCCACCCTAAAAGAAAGACAAGAGTTACCTCATCACTTAATCGACATTGCCTCTCCTGACGCCCAGTTTTCCGTAGCCGATTTTGTAAAGCTCGCCGATGATGCGGCAAAGGATATTTATTCCCGCGGAAAGCTTCCGGTGGTGGCAGGAGGAACAGGCTTTTACATACGGAGCTTTCTTTTAGGGCTTCCTGCAACGCCCGAGCCGCCTTCCCATATCCGCGCAGCCCTGCGTGAGGAATTGGAAACTTCCGGCCTTGAAGCGATGTACGGCCAGTTAATGGCAGTCGATCCTGAAAGTGCAGGTAAAATCAATAAAAACGACGCGTACCGGATTCTTCGCGCACTCGAAATTTACAGGACAACCGGTAAGCCGCGCGGCTTTTTTGAAGCGAAAATTTCGCTTCGGGAAGAATATGATTTTTTTACGGTAATCCTAAACCGGGAACGCGACGAGCTTTTTGAAAGGATAAATGCGCGCGTTGACCTTATGTTCGATTCAGGGCTTGAAGATGAAGTGCGTTCCCTTATAAAAAGCGGGCTTACTTCCGGTATGCCGGGAATGCAGGCAATCGGTTACAGGGAATTTTTTGAATATGGCTGGGATTTAGTTTCGGATACTTCCTTGATTCGTGAAAAGATAAAGAAGAACAGCCGTAAATACGCCAAAAAACAGTATGTGTTCATGAAAGGCATTCCCGGCGCGAGGGTTTACGATATCATGCCTGCAACCGGTTCGGAAAACAGTGCGGCATTCGCAATCCCGGAGGCGCTGCATTCAGATATCAAAGATTTTTGCAATAATGTTATAAACTGTTGATTAAACACTTGACTTAAACTGTCTATTTTGCAATAATGTGAGAGATATTCGTTAATGAATAAGGAGTGCCATCGTGCCTTGTGGAAAAAAGAGAAAGCGCCAGAAGATGGCGACACATAAGCGCAAAAAAATGCTTAGAAGAAACCGGCATAAGAGTAAGTAATTTTTACTGAAGGTTTTATGTGCCTATGAAAGACTGCGATGGTTTTATGACTGTAGCGGTCTTTTTTTTTATCCGTAAGCAAGGGGGCTTTTTACGATTCTTTCACACATTTCTTCTCCAAAAGATTTAAAGCAGCTTTCAGAGAAAGAACTTCCTTTGCTTGCAAAAGAAATACGGACAAAAATCATAAATGTAGTAGGGCATAACGGCGGTCATCTGGCTTCAAATCTTGGCGTAGTTGAGCTTACGATTGCACTTCACCGTGTATTTGAAAGCCCTGAGGATGCAATTGTCTGGGACGTAAGCCATCAGTGCTATACTCATAAAATTTTAACGGGACGGTTAGGTGAATTTGAAACGCTGCGCAAAAACGGCGGAATTTCAGGCTTTACGAGAAGCAACGAAAGCGAGCACGATTATTTTGACAGCGGTCATGCTTCAACTTCAATCTCGTCTGCGCTCGGACTTTTAGCTGCCCGTACTCTTGAAAAAAATGACGGAAAGGTTGTCGCGGTAATAGGTGACGGCGCTCTTACAGGCGGAATGGCATTTGAAGGCTTGTGCCATGCAGGACTTCTTTCACAGAATTTAATCGTAGTCCTCAATGACAATCAGATGTCGATTTCACCGAACGAAGGCTCTCTTTCAAGATATTTAAGCCGCCTTACGATGTCAGCGCCGTATCAGTCATTCCGGCACAGGTTTGATTCAATCGTATCTAAGATTCCGTTATTAAATAAATTCCTTACAAAATTGATTTACAGACTTAAGCGCGGTCTTAAGGGACTTTTCCTTGCAAACAATCTTTTTGTAGATTTGGGCTTTGAATATGTAGGTCCCCTTGACGGCCATGACATTCAGGGCCTGGAAAACGTATTCCGCCGCGTAAAAAAACTGCGTAAGCCGGTTGTAGTTCATGTAATTACAAAAAAGGGAAAGGGCTACAATCCTGCAGAAAATGACCCTGTCCTTTTTCATGGAATCGGGCCGTTTTCTACATCTGACGGCAAGGTTGAGAAATTCGACACGATGAGCTTTACGGAATGTTTTGCAGAAGCAATCGTCAGGCTTGGAAAGGAAAATCCGCGCATTGCGTGCATCACGGCGGCAATGGAGAAAGGGACAGGGCTCGGAGCATTTTCGCGGCGCTTTCCGGAAAGATTTTTTGATGTGGGAATCGCAGAAGAACATGCCGTAACGTTCGCGGCGGGACTGGCTAAAGGCGGCCTTATTCCTGTCGTCTGCATTTATTCGACTTTCATGCAGCGCTCTATCGATCAGATTATTCATGATGTGGCGCTTCCGAACCTGCATGTAATAATGCTTTTAGACCGCGCCGGTGCCGTTCCTGACGACGGTGAAACTCACCAGGGTGTATTTGATATTGCACTTATAAAAAACATTCCGAACATAACTTATCTTGCTCCGGCTTCTGCCTGCGAGCTTGTGTCAATGCTTAACCATGCGGTCGGATTGAAAGGACCTGTAGTAATACGGTACCCGAAGACTTCATGTCCGTCTGAGCTTCCTTCGTTTGCGATGCCGCTTGATGATGGAAAGGGCGTCCTTGTAAAAGCAGAAGAATATGCGCCGTCGCTTTCGGTATCGCTTGAGGATTATCAGGCAGGAAGCGTTCTTTTTGCATGCACCGGCGGAATTTTCCCGGAGGTGCTTGTTGCAGCGCGAAGCCTTGTGCTTGAAAGCATCAGAGCAGATGTTTACAACATGCGATTTATTAAGCCGGTGGACGAAAAGCATTTTATTGAGACGGCGCAAAATTACGATGCGGTCGTAATCGTAGAAGACGGAATCGCTTCCGGCGGAATCGGAAGCTTCCTTAAGGAAGTGCTTTTACAAGGCGGCTATAATTCGGTAAGCAATATGGGCTTTCCTGACAGGTTCATGCAGCAGGGCTCGCGTCAGGAAATTCTTGAGGATGCATTCCTTTCAAGCCAGAACATCAGGACTGAAGCGCTGTGTCTTTTAAATGCGGCGCGGCTTAAAAAATAAAATTCAAATTAAAAAAAATAGAGGTAAAAAAAGTGAAATTATTAAAACAAATCGTAAGGAACAATTCATTTGAAAAACCGGTTCTCCATCTCAAAGGGCGCGACCTCACGACAGACAAGCCTGCTTTCGTAATGGGAATCGTAAACGCCGACGATGATTCTTTCTGGAAAGAAAGCCGCGGTGGTGCGGAACTTGCGCTTAAGCTTATAGAAGACGGCGCTGACATAATCGACATAGGCGGTGAGTCTACGCGCCCAGGTTCAAGTTATATCACGGCCGAAGAGGAAATCGCCCGCGTGATTCCCGTTATTCAGGAAATCCGCAGGCACAGTTCAATTCCGATTTCCGTAGACACCCGTAAAAGCCAGGTGATGAAGGCCGCTTACGAAAACGGCGCTGATATTTTAAACGATGTGTCAGCACTTGAAGATGATGAAGAACTTGCACTTTTCTGTGCAGAAACTGAAATACCTGTTATACTGATGCATAAAAAAGGAAATCCTGATATAATGCAGAAGAACGCAGTTTACCGCGATGTGTTCCGCGAGGTTTCGGATTATCTTCTTGCGCGTGCTAAATATGCAGAAAAATGCGGAATTAAGCGTGACAAGATAATCGTGGATCCGGGAATCGGCTTTGGAAAAAATGCATTGCAGAATGCTGCGCTTATAAAAAAATGCGGACTTTTGTGCGGAAGAAAGTATCCTGTGCTTATGGCACTTTCGCGCAAGACTGTCATAGGCGATATGACAGGGCGTGCAGTTGACGAGCGGCTTTCAGGAACGCTTGCGGCTGACCTTTATTCAGTTATGAACGGAGCATTTATGATTCGTGTTCATGACGTAAAGGAAGCTGTTGATACGATGAATGTATTAAAAGGAATTTTAAATGCTCCCGATTGACAAGATTTTCCAGATTCTGAATTTTATCAGGCCGGTTCTTGATATAGCCGTAATTTCGTTCATCTTTTACAAGGTATATCAGGTAATCATAAAGACAAGCGGAATGCAGCTAGCAAAAGCGGCGCTTATGATTCTCCTTGCTTTTATGGTTGCAAAGGCCCTTAATCTGGAAACTCTTTTGTGGGTTATGACAATAATCGCGCCGGGACTTTTTGTGTGCTTTGCTATCGTGTTCCAGCCCGAAATCCGAAAAATCTTTTTAAAGCTCGGTCAAAAGGAATGGTTTACTTTTGGTAACCGATCAAAGCACACTTATGTCGACTCGGTTTTAATTGCGGCTGAAATGCTTTCAAAGCAGCGGCGCGGAATGCTCGCCTGTTTTTTAAGGCATAACAAGGTCCCGGAGATTGTAGATACCGGAACAAAAGTAAACGCCGACCTTTCATCAAATCTTTTGATTACGATATTCGGACATGATACGCCGCTGCATGACGGCGCCTGTTTTATTCAGGGCGGAAAACTTGTGGCGGCCGGCTGCTTCCTTCCTTCGAGCGAGCAGTACGACATTAAAAAAACATTCGGAACAAGGCACAGGGCAGCGCTCGGCCTTTCAGAAGTTTCTGACGCGGTTACAGTAGTTGTAAGCGAAGAAACAGGCGCCATATCGCTTGCGTATGATTCGCACCTTCACTATGACTTGAGCATTCCTGAGCTTACAAATACGCTGGAACATCTTTTGCAGATTACGGCAGGCGACAAAATTATTGAGGACACTATAGATGAAAGCAAAAACTATCATTGACCGTTTGATTGTCAACTGGCTTCCTAAATCATGCTGCGTCGTAGCGGCCACAGTATTTTTTTTGTGGCATCACTTCGGGCTTCTGGAAACAAAAAATGTTCCGGTAAACCTTCATGTAATATCAGACGGCGCATATGTGTGCACAAGTCATATTCCTCACAATGTCAGCGTATCGCTCAGGACGGAAGCTTCGCACATGGCGGAAATTACGGCCGATGGAATTGAAGCGACACTTGATTTAAGCTACATAAGCGGCGAGGGAAGTTATACGCTTCCTGTAATGATTGATTTACCGCCGTCGCTTCAAAGCATAGATCCGATCAGCTTTTCGGTTCATCCTGAGACGATTACAGTCCGCATGGAGGAAAAAATCAGGCGCAGTGTTCCGATTGCGGTTTATACGGCAGGAGAAGCGGTACGCGGTTATCAGGTGCTTTCCGTAGCAAGCGAACCGTCTTATGTTTCGGTAATCGGACCGCGTTCAGTTATAGACGGCATCAAGCAGATTTCTACAAGGGAAGTCATGATTACCGACAAAAGCTCGTCGTTTTCAGAAGCGGTACAGCTTTCAAACCTTACAAAGCTCATTACGCTTGAGTCTGATGCGCCTGTAACCGCCTTTGTTGAAATGGGGCCTGTAATCTCAACGCGGACTTATTACGGACGCGAGATTCAGTTTAAGAGGCTGCCTCCGGAGCTTGAAGTAGCAGAAGTTACGGAAAAAGTAGACTTTACGATTTCAGGTCCGCTTCTTTCACTTGAAGCATATGAGCCCGGAAACGGAATAATAGAATCAAATCTCGGACACATAACGGAGCCCGGCACTTACGAGGTTCCGGTTACGATTGCGCTTCCTGCTGAATTCATACTTGAATCAATTTCTGTGGAAAACATAAAGATTGAAGTCAGGGAAAAGTCAGCGGTTGAAGCAGAAAATCCAGAAGGGAAACCGGAAGCCTGATGATTTACGGAATCGGAACTGACATCGCAAGAACCTCGCGCTTTGAAAAATGGGTAAAAAATCCCGACGTCATCCGCCGTTTTTTTAATCCGGCCGAGATTAAAGAAATAAAGTCAGATGAGGAAACTGAGCGCCGTTTAAGTTCACTTTGCCAGCACTATGCCGCCCGCTTTGCCGCAAAGGAAGCATTTTCAAAGGCACTTGGAACGGGCGTGCGGGATTTCAGCCTTGATGAAGTTTATGTAAAAAATGATGAGCTGGGAAAACCCGAGTTGTTTTTAAAAGGAGCGGCGGAGTCTGTGTTCAATAAAAGATGTCCTTCCGGAAAAATTCACCTTTCGCTGAGCCATGAAAAAGAATATGCAACTGCCTTTGTTGTTATTGAAATCCCGGCAACTGTGAGTTAAAATTAAAATATAAGAAAATATTTTTGGGGTGGAGAATGTATTCAAGTTCAAAAAAATCAAGCGGTTCTGATGCAAAGAAAAAGCCTGCCATTTCGTACTGGTCAAAGACAAAATGTCACTGCCCTGTCTGCAAGAAAGATTTCCCGAAGGAAGAAATGCTTACGGGAAGCGGACGAATGAATGCCGGCCCGCTTTCAGAAGAACTTCACCGAAGCTACCTCCCGTCCCAAAGATACGGAAAAGTTTTTCCGCTGATTTACGCAATCGGGGCATGTCCGAACTGCTATTCAGCTTTTTTATGGAATGATTTTAAGGACATTCAGGATCAGGCTTCCCTCGACAGAGTTTATGACAGCATGGAAAAACGCAAGGCTGCTGTAGAGGCTGTGTTCCCGCATTTTAATCTGACACGTAACCGCAATCTGCTTGACGGTGCTGCGATGTATTATCTTGCAATCCTTTCTTACGACGAGGTTGATCTGGCTTACATTCCGACAATCAAGCGCGCCATCTTAACGCTTCGCCTTGCATGGCTTTGCAACGATCTTGATGCTGAATGTCCCGGTCACAATTATAAAGTCGCCGCTGAAATTTTCTATAAGAAATCACTTTTCTTTTATCAGCAGGCTGTAATCAACGAAACTAACCGCAGTGAAAAAAGCTCGACTATGGCAAACTTCGGACCTGATACCGACAAGAATTATGGGTGGGACGGAGTCATTTATCTTTGCGGCCTGCTTGAATTCAAATACGGTCAGAAAGAGGATCAGGCACTCCGCCTTAAAAAGCTTGACGAATCAAAGATTGCGATTGCGCGAATTTTCGGTCTTGGAAAATCCTCAAAGGAAAAACCGGGTCCGCTTCTTGAGCATTCAAGAAACCTCTATGATGAGCTTACAAAGGCCGTAGACAGCGGAAACGAAATAGACGTAGAACTCTGATGCGGAATATTCTTCTTACTGTTTCTTACGATGGAACTGATTTTTGCGGATGGCAGCGTCAGGACAAAAGTGACGGCGGAAAAAGCGTCCGCACCGTTCAGCAGGAAATTGAAAACGCGCTCGAAAAGCTTCACGGAAAAAAAATCGCATTGCACGGAAGCGGCCGCACCGATTCGGGCGTTCACGCATTCGGCCAGAAAGCAGATTTTATTTCTCCGATAGATTCCTTTCCTATAGAAAATTATCCTCGGGCAATGAACGCCCTTCTGGCGCACGATGTACGCATTCAGAATGCGCAGGTCGTGCCCGATGATTTCAGCGCGCGGCATAACGCAACAAGCCGTACTTACCGGTATTTTATCTCATATGGAAAAACAGTTCCTGCAAGCGGTTCGCGCTTTGTGTGGCAGGTAAGGCATGTCCCTGACATCGTGCGCCTTAATCAGATGGCGTCTGTAATGAAAGGCGAAATGGATTTTGCTACGTTTACTGCGGCCGGCGACATGAGCGTATCAACCTCGCGCTACATCGAAAAGGCGCACTTTTTTACGCAGCAGGATGTTTTCGGGATTCCGCTTTTAGTTTTTGAAATTGAGGCAAATGCGTTTTTATGGAAGATGGTGCGCTCGCTTACCGGAACGCTGATTGATTTTGACAGAACGGGAAAGCCTGTTGAATATTTTAAGGAAGTTCTGTTTGCAAAAGACAGGAGCCTTGCAGGTCCTACCGCGCCTCCGACCGGACTTTTCCTTTATGATATTGCGTACGACGGTGTGCGCCGTCATGTTTAATTACCGCATTGAACTTTATAAAAGGCTTACCGGGTCTACATCAGCTTCGATGTAAATATCCTGCTGGTGCTTAAAGTCAAAGAGCAGGTGAGCGGAAAGCTTCTGTAACACTGCTATGCTGCTTCCTCGCAAAAGAATCTGTTCCCTGAAATTTCCGCTGATTTTAGAAAGCGGACATTCTGACGGTCCTAAAATTTCTGTAGTGTCTGCGCCCTGCAAATGCCGGGCTTTCATCTGTTCAAGTTCTGCGCTCAGAATCGCAAAGCCGTCTTCCGCGCTTTTCTTTGCTGATTTTTCAAACGATGACCTGAATACAAGGCGGATAAGCCGGGCAAATGGCGGAAAATTTAAAAGCTTCCGCATCTCAAGCTCGCCTGAATAAAATTTTTCCGTAAGGTTGTGGCAGGCAAAATAAACTGCCGGATTTTCAGGAGAGTAGGTCTGTACAAAAACTTTTCCGTCTGGAAAAAACCTTCCGGCGCGGCCTGCCACCTGCGTGATAAGCGAAAATGTTTTTTCAGCAGCGCGGAAATCGGGAAGGTGGAGAGATGTGTCGGCGAGTATTACACCAACAAGCTTGAGGTTCGGAAAGTTAAGTCCTTTTGCAATCATCTGAGTACCGAGCATTATGTCATACCCGCCGCTTTTGAATGCCTTTATTTTTTCTTCAAGCTCGCCTTTTTTGGTTAGCGAATCCGTATCTATTCTGATGGTCCGTGCCGCAGGAAATTTTGCATTTACTTCTGCCTCAATGTATTCTGTTCCAAATCCCGAGTAGCCTATATCCATCGAGCCGCATTCCGGGCATGAAGGCGGCGGAAGCATTGAGTAGCCGCAGTAATGGCAGACAAGCCTGTTTGTTGCCTTGTGGTAAGTAAGCGGCACGGAGCAGTTTTTGCATTTGATTTCAAAGCCGCAGTACGAGCATCTGAAAAAGTGATTGAAGCCGCGCCTGTTTAAAAACAAAATCGTCTGCTTTTTTTCCTGCAATGTATTGCGTATTTCTTCAGTAAGCGCCTCTGATATGCACTGGCTTTTGTCAGCTTCGTTTGAAAGGTTGATGCACTGGATAAGCGGCATTTTTCCGCCTGCAAGCCGTTTTGTAAGGTAATGGCATTTAAAAAGCCCTGTCTTTATGGAATGCCATGCTTCAACTGAAGGCGTGGCGCTTCCCATTACAAGCGGAATTTTTAATCGTGCGGCGCGGAGCATTGCAATCTGCCTTGCGTGATAGCGCGGCGTGTTTCCTGATTTATACGAGCCGTCGTGCTCTTCATCAATTATTATCATTCCCAAATCGGGAACAGGCGCAAATACGGCGCTTCTGGCTCCGATTACGACACGCGCTTCCTTTGAAAGAATCCGCTTCCATTCAGAAAGCTTCTGGCTTGCTGTTAATCCTGAATGTAAAATCGCCGCAGTTTTTCCGAAGCGCTCAACTACAGCTTCCGTAACCTGAGGAGTAAGTCCGATTTCTGGAACAAGATAAATTACGCCGCATCCTTTTTTCAGGACATTTTCGGCAGCACGCAAAAATACTTCTGTCTTGCCTGAGCCTGTTTTTCCGTAAATATAGTGAACCTGCGTTTTCTGGCTGTCATCTGAAAAAGAAGTGATTTCGTTTACGGCCTTTTCCTGCTCATCGGAAAGCGGCTTTTCTTTATAGACGGTGCTTTCTTCAATCATAGAAAAGCCGCCTGCATCAGTCTCGCGTTTTCCTGACGGAATCATGACTGAAAGTGCTTCACCGATTGTACAAAGGTAATAGTCCTTCATCCACCAGCCGAGCGATATGAGTTCCTTTGTAAGGATCGGCTTTTCATCAAGGATGCGCAGTACCGGCCTGATTTTTCCTTCCTCAACCGGGCAGCTTTTTGGAAGCGTATCGTGAATGCCGGTTATTATTCCGGTCATCCTTCTGTTACCGAAAAGAACCTCGGCACGCTTTCCGACTTCCGGTTCAAAGGTTTCTTTTTTGCGGAGCTTTTTCTGCGGAATTAAATCTTGCTGTGCTTCTTCCTCTTGTGCTGTAGTTTTTCCAGCCGGAATATCCCTGTAGGAAAAGCTCATGTCGAGCGGCACATTAAGAACGATGTCCAGAAACTTCACTTTGGCGCCTTCTACCGCCTGTCGTAACCTGGCTCAAATTCCAGAAGGCGTGCCTTAAAGAATTTTAAATCCTCCCAGGCGGGACGCTTTAAGCTTTCGTCACGCAAAAGCGCACTCGGGTGATATGTCGCCATAAACGGAATGCCTTTGTAATCAAGAAGCTTTCCGTGAAGCTCTGATATAGGTGTGTTTGTCTCAAGCAGTGTCTGTGCCGCAATGCGTCCCGCCGCAAGAATCATAACCGGCTTTAATACATGAATCTGCGCGTGCAGGAACGAAATGCACGCCGCTTTTTCTTCCGGCAACGGGTCGCGGTTGTGAGGCGGCCGGCATTTTACGATGTTTGCTATATAGCAGTTAGTGCTGCGGCTTAGGTTAATGGCGCCAAGCATTTTATCAAGCAAAGCTCCAGCCGCACCAACGAATGGTTCTCCCTTTAAATCTTCCTGTTCGCCGGGCGCTTCCCCGATTACTAAAACGAGCGGCCGCTTTACGCCGACGCCCGGAACTGTCTGAGTCCTTGTCTTGCAAAGGGGGCATCTTGTGCAGGCGGCAATTTTTTGTGCGATTGTTTCAGGCGTAGCGTTTGAGGCAGAAACTGTGGCGGCAACTTCAGAGGCTGTCATTGCCGGCTGCACGAATCCATTTGATTCGCTCTGGTTTTGATTATAACTGCTAGAATCCTGCGGTGCCTGCGTGATGTTAAAAGTCCCCTGCGCATTATTCTGAATGCTTTCTGATGCAGGAGCGCCTTCAAGCGGCCGCGGTGCCTGATGCCGGATCAGTGCATCATCGGTAAACACAGGCTCGGCTTGCGTGAATGCCTTTGTCTGGTAGCCGTTTATATATCTGTCTGCTGTCTTTAATAAATCGTAAATCTTTTTTTTATCTTCGCCTGTCATCATCAACATAATAGCTTAAAATTGTACTTTGTTCCACAGGTATTGGCATTGGATTTGGCATTGGATTTGGTATTGGATTTGGTATTGGATTTGGTATTGGATTTGGTATTGGATTTGGTATTGGATTTGGTATTGGATTTGGTATT
>CACYCX010000047.1 GCA_902772975.1 uncultured Spirochaetaceae bacterium | reverse complement strand
CAGTTTTTGAGCCGGAACTCTGATTCTGCCGTTCTGAAGAAACAGAAATTCCGTCGCTAATCAGGACTTGCTGTGCAATGCGTCAGGTCGCTGCACGGGACTTTTAACCTGAATACGGAGACGACGCTTGTGGTGCTGCTACCGTTTCCCGACAAATACCTCGCACCGATAAACCTGTAGAGGCATCTGTTTTACTTATTCGGACGGGGGTTCAATTCCCCCCATCTCCATATCTAATTCCATTATGGAATTAGATATTTTTTTATTTTCAGGACTAAATATGAATTTTTTGAGGCTTTTTGCAGTCGGAATTGTAATCGGAATGGCAAACATTATGCCTGGCGTTTCAGGCGGAACACTTGCCGTTGTTTTTGGAATTTATGATAAGTTTGTAAATTCAATTACGCTTAACGTAAAGAAGCTTTGGGCAAACAAAGGATTTTTAATTCCGGTTGTATCAGGCATGGCGATAGGAATCCTTGTTTTCAGCAAGATAATCGCATGGCTTTTCAATAACTTTCCATATCAAACAAATTTTTTCTTTACGGGAATTATTATCGGAAGTATCCCTATGCTTTACGGATACGCCACCCGGGGAACTGACAAAAATGCAAAGCCGTCTTTCAGCTTGAGTACAATTTTATGCTTTATATTAGGTCTTGCCGGAATGATTGCTTTTTCAATCCTTACAAAGGATTCTGAAGCAATAAAGGAAAGCATATCAAAATCAGCGCTCCCTGCCCTGACTTTTCCACTTATCCTTAAGCTTTTTATTGCAGGCGTAGTAGGCGCCGTTGTCATGATTATTCCGGGCATATCAGGCTCTTTCTTTATGCTTATCATGGGAGTTTATGTAATAATAATTTCTGCGATAAGCATTATGATTTCGTCATTAAATGAAATGAGCGTTTTTATGAAGGCCGTTGTAACGCTACTTCCAAACGGCGCCGGGCTAGTTGTTGGAATTTTGTTAGGAGCGCGGTTAGTGAGCATGCTTCTTGCGAGATTTCCTAAGCAGACTTACGGCGTGATTTTAGGATTGATAATCGGTTCGGCGATAAATATTTTCCCGGGCTTTGGGGAATCAGGCTTTATTTTTATTGCAAGCTGTATTTTATGTGCCGCACTCGGATTTGTAACGGCATATTTCGGTTCAAAAAATTCAGAAGAAGAAAAAAATTAAAAAAAAATGCTGGAGCCGCCCGAATGACAAGGACAGATCCAGCACATCATCTGATATGGAAATTACTTTCCCTTTCTTATAAAGGCATCCTTAAATCCGAATGTCTTGAACCTTTCAAGAACAGTACCGTATTCATCAACATCAAGCGGACCAACAAGAACAGTCTGCTTTGATGAATCAGAAAGAACTGTAAGCGGATAATTTCTGTATTTAATTGCTGTTTCTTCCGCATTTTCTTTCTTTGAATAAACGGCAATCTGAACATAATATTTACCCTTTTCAAGTTTTGAGTTTGTTGAAACTGCTTTTGGCTCCGGTTCAACAACAGGCTCAGGAGTTTTAACAATTGTTTCTTCCTCAGAAACTGGTTCAGCAGCTGACTCAGAAGCAGGCGGGTTTGCATCAGACGGAACAAGTACGATTGCTTCGTAAGTATCTTTTGTTTCAGACTCTGCTACAGACTCGCTCTCCTTTACCGGTTCAGTTTCAACTGCAGGCTCTGTAGATTCTTCCGTGGCTGCTTCTGCAATTTCTTCTTTTTCTTCTACAGGAGCAGCAATCGGTTCATCATCAAATTTCTCTTCTGCAATTTCTGATTTTTCATCGCTTTCGATTGCAGGCTCGTTAACCTTCTCTTCATCAGCGGGAACCAGAACGATTGCCTCTTCCTCGTTATCATCGGTGTACTGCTCTTCAAGCTCATTCTCTTCATCATCTTCCGGAGCTTCAGCAACTTCTTCTTCCTCTGAGGACAGCTCAACCGGCTCTGCGATTTCATCCTCATCAAATTTTTCTGCTACAGCACTTTCTTCGCGGACTACATCTTCAGGAATTTCGTTTTCAGCCTCTTCTTCATCAGCTTCTTCCGTCTCCTGAACTTCATCTATAACGGCAACTTCTTCAGGCTCTTCAGAAACCTCTTCCGGCTCCTCATTTATTTCTTCTTCGCCTTCATCCTCAACAGGAACGACTGCTGCAATAACTTCACTTTCAGGTTCAACTTCGCTTTCAGTAATTTCTTCAAACTTTTCGGGTGTCTGGTCGTCTGAAGGAACAGCCTCCGTAATTGTCTCAGGCTCTTCTGCTTCAAGCGGCGATTCTTCATCTTTTGCAGGCTCAACAATTTCTTCAGGAACAGAAGCCGTTTCGTCATTTAAAGCAAGCACCGCGGTTCCGTTAACAACTTCATCTGCTGAACCAGTGCGTTTTGTAAGCTTTACCAGATTGTTTGAATCGCGCTTAATTCCAAGAGTGGAAGCTGCTTCCGGTGAAAGAAGAATTGCGACACCTTCCGACGGATCAAGCGCTCCGATTACGAGAATGTCTACCTTTTCGCCGTTAGCCGGATTTGTAACGTTTATGCTGTCTCCGGGAAGATACCCTACTGTTTTTGCAAAAAGTCCCGGTGGAAAATCTCCGTCCTTTGCAACAAGCGCCCTGCCGTCAAGAGACGGACTTGAAGAACAAAGCAGAAGAGCTGCCCCAATCAAAATTCCCAACGCATAGATAATTTTTTTCATCTTACACCACCCTTTTGTGAAAGCTGTTCCTGTATGTTTTTTGCAACTGTCTTTGCAAATGCTTCAATTCCCTTGTAGTTATTGTTATCCTTGGAAACCTCGCCCGGATTTGACTTTCCTTGTCCGATAACCTTTCCGGAAGAAAGAGAAAGCGCTTCCCATTGAATTTCCTTGATATTGCTCAAAAGAATTCCCGAAGGATTCGTTGAATTTTCAATATTATAAATGACAGAAAGATTAACTATTACATCAAGCCCGCCTGCATGTGCTTCGCAAAAGGATTTTTTCAATTCCTCAGCTAAAGTTTCTTCATTCTGAAAAATTATGACGGCTCCGTTTGAAACGATGCAGCCCCGGTCATAAAAATAATCAAGAATCGCCTGCTCCATTACATATGACGGTCCGTAAACATCGTTTTCGTTTGTGTTTTTCTGCACAACCTGAAGCGAGAACGACACCGCAAACAACTGGAGAGAAACAAGCATTAAACAAATAGTAAAGATAATCTTTTTCATCTATTCACCTATTCTATTTGATTATCGGTATCTGAATTTTTTTGTTTAGAGAAAAATTCAACAGAATCTATGATTGAAAATAAACCTATGCCGTGATACTATATAAATGGTGGGATTTAATGAAAAGTGATACTAAGCTTTATATCATAGGCGCTGGCTTTGCCGGACAGATGATTGCCGATGATATTAGACGCAAAAAAATATTCGGAAAAGTAACTGCATTTCTTGACGACGATAAAAATCTTATTGGAACAGATATTGAAGGGATCCCTGTATTAGGTCCGATTGAAGATGTCGCAAAAGTCTTAAGCTCATCCGACAACACAGAGGCAATCATTGCTCTTCCGACTGCAGGCGTAGAACGAATCCGCCAGATTTTTGAAGCATTAAAGAAAAGCGGCTTTAATCATATTAAAATTCTTCCAAGCATCAGCCAGGTTGTAAACGGAACTGCACATCTTGTTCAGGCACGCGATATTGATCCGCTTGATATTTTAGGAAGGACGCCGGTTACAATTTCATTAAAGGAAAGCCTTTCTTATTTACGGGGAAAGCGCGTTCTTATTACAGGAGCCGGCGGCTCAATCGGTTCGGAGCTTTCGAGGCAGCTTCTATCGGGCGGCGCTGAACGCCTTTATCTTTTCGGGCACGGCGAAAATTCAATTTACCAGATAGACCGGGAATTAAGATTGTTGCAGCATGAGGGCGTTGGTGAAAAGGCTACGATTGTACCTATCATCGGCGACATGAAAGACCGCGAATATTTACGGTATATTATAAGCCGCACAAAATGTGACGTAATTTTTCATTGCGCCGCCTACAAGCATGTTCCGCTTATGGAAGAAAATCCTGTAGCCGCCGTAGAAAACAATGTTTTTGGAACAAAAAATTTAATTGACGCCTGTCTTGAGTTTGGAGTAAAGCGCTTTGTTCTTATCTCAACAGACAAGGCCGTTGCACCTGTTTCCGTGTACGGCGCTTCAAAAATGCTTTGCGAAAAGCTTGTACTTGAGGCAGCGGAAAAAGCAAGGCTTCATAATAAAGAGCAGGCATTTATGTTCGTAAGATTCGGAAATGTACTGGGATCCAGGGGTTCAATCCTTCCGCTTTTTATGGAGCAGATAAAAAACGGCGGTCCGCTTACTGTAACAGATCCTAAAATGGAAAGATTTTTCATGACGATTCCTGAAGCCTGCTCTCTTGTACTCCAGACAGGCGGCGTTGGTAAAAATGGAATTTCATATCTTCTTGACATGGGAGAACCTGTAAAAATTAAATATCTTGCAGAACAGATAATTTTATTCAGCGGACTTGAACCGTACAAAGACATTGACATCCAGTATACAGGTCCGCGTAAGGGCGAACGCATTACTGAGCCGCTATGGTTAAAGGAAGAAGAACCATCACAGACTGAATATCCAAAAATTCTGGAATTAAAGAACCTTAAGTCTGATTTCAACCTGGAAGAATTAATTTCAAAGCTTTCTGAAATTTGCATTCCAAATCAGTCAGGAAAAACTGTCTCTCCAAAATACAGGGATGCCGGATTATTGAAGAAAATTCTTTCTGATGAGATTCCTTCGTTAAAGGAAGCGTATGAGAAAAATAAAAATGAGGTACAGCAATGAGTGACGCCGATTCAATTAAAGTTCCGTTTTCACGCCCTTCGATTGGCGAAGAAGAAGAACGCGCCGTCCTCGAAGTAATGCGCTCCGGCTGGCTTACGACAGGAAAGCATGCCTTAAATTTTGAAAAGGAATTTTCTGATTTTATGAACCGTGCAAATGACGCGACACGGCAAAAGCGCAGCGAAATCGGACTTGAAACAGAACCGGTAATAAGCCTTGCGGTAAACAGCAATACAAGCGGCATGATTCTTGCGATGGAGGCAGCCGGAATAAAGGAAGGCACCTGCGTTATTACGACGCCCTACACTTTTGTCTCTACCGCAGCCTGCGCAAAGCATCTTGGAGCGGACGTTCTTTTTGCTGACACCGAAAAAGATTCTTACAGCATAGACTGCGACAAAATTGAAGAGCTT
The DNA here is from genome assembly GCA_902772975.1 of uncultured Spirochaetaceae bacterium. Lineage (GTDB taxonomy): Bacteria > Spirochaetota > Spirochaetia > Treponematales > Treponemataceae > Treponema_D. The sequence goes on along the minus strand of CACYCX010000047.1, from coordinate 11,790 downwards.
TTAAAAAAAGATTCTGATAAAAAAATTAAGGCTATCGTTCCGGTTCACGTTGCAGGAAACCTCTGTAATATGAAGCGCATCGTACAGCTTGCGCATAAATACGGTGTATTTGTAATTGAAGATGCCGCACATTCCTTTCCATCTCTTACGGAGCTTGGATATGCAGGAACAATCGGAGATACAGGCGTATTTTCTTTTTATGTGACAAAGACAATGACTACTGCTGAAGGCGGAATGGTCACCACGCGAAATAAAAAGCTTGCTGAAAAGATGACTGTTATGCGGATGCACGGCATGGACAGGACAACATGGGACAGATATACATCGCCGCGTGCTTCGTGGGAATACGACATAATCGCGCCCGGTTATAAATTTAACCTTCCAGATATGCTTGCTGCAATGGGGCGCATCCAGCTTAAGAAGGCAGAAGATTTTTTTGAAAAACGAAAAAAAATTGTAGAACGGTATAACAATGCTTTCTGCAATTCTAATTTTTTGGAATGTCCGCCTGACGGTGAAGGAAATTCCTGGCATTTATATTTAGTGCGTCTTAAAAAAGAGGCGCTTACAATAGGGCGCGATGATTTTGCAAAGGCGCTTCAGAAAATGGGAATCGGAATATCGGTTCACTTTATTCCGCTTTTTCATTTTACATACTGGAAAAATCTTGATGAAAATTTCAGGGCGGAAAATTATCCGAATGCGGAAGATAATTACGCGCGGACTATTTCTCTTCCATTGTGGCCGGATATGACAATAGAAATGGCTGATACTGTAATAAGCTGCGTTATGTCGCTTGGAGAAAAATATGGCCGCAGTATCTAGAACGAAAAAAAATCAGAAAAAGGTTTTTAATACTCAGATTTCAAAAAGCTTTTACAGCGATACAGTGCTTGATGACATGATTTATGCCGTTATAATCAGGACGCCTGTACCAAAGGGCCGGATTAAAAAAATTTTTCTGGATGATATTCCAGAAGGCTATTATCTTATAACGGCAGAAAATTTTCCGGGCAGAAATTCCTTTGGAACCCTTAAAATTCAATCAGAGATTTTCTGTTCAGATGAAATCCTTTACACAGGTCAGGCAGCAGGAATTCTTTGCGGACCAGATGAAAAAAAATTAAATGAATTAAAAGCAGCTGTTCAATTTGAAATTGACGAAACTGTTTCGGAAGAAGCAAACATAGAAGGCCGCGTTCTTGCTTCAAGAATTGTTAGAAAAGGCAAGGCAAATTATTCAGACAAAACTAAATATAAAAAAGAAGATTTTGAAAAATTATTTACAAACGCAGATTTTCTAGTAGAGAACAACTGGAGCTATCTTCTTAATTCGCCTTCATCGTTGGAAACGAATGGCGCGCTGTGTTCGGCAGACAAAAAAGGAATTACGATTTATACGCCCACACAATGGCCGCGCCACCTGATGAGGAATCTTTCTGAAGTTTTCAGCATCGATGAAAATAATATTTATATTAAGAAAACAATTTCTTCAAGTCCGCATACAAACAGCTTATGGGGAAATACGCTTTTATCATTACAGACAACTGCGGCTTCGATTATTTCTGGAAAGCCCGTAAAGCTTGTTCTTTCAAGGGAAGAACACAAGCAGTTTGTTACTAATAAAGGTCTTGTATATTTAAAATACAAAAGTGCAGTTTCCAAAGAGGGAAAAATTACCGGACAGAAAATTGAAATCAGTTTTGATGCCGGAGCAGTAAATCCATTTGCGGCTGAAATCATAGACCGGCTTGCAATTGCGGCCTGCAGTATTTATGATTTTCAGAATATTGAAATTACGGCCATCGCCTTTTCAACAAAAAACCCGCCATCATCGATTAATATCGAGACAATCGACTCGCAGGCCTTTTATGCTGTAGAAAATCAAATGCAGAAAATCTGCGCAATTACTGGCTTTTCACCTCTTGAAATAAGATTTAAAAATTCTGCGATTTTAAACAGCAAGTCATCAAAAATGCCTTTTACAATCAACATAGAAAAAGGCCGTGAAGCATTCGAAGCAATTGCGCGCCAAAGTGATTTGGAAAGGAAATTCGTTACATACAGAATCGCATCTTCAATGGCACACGAAAATGCCAAGCGGTACAAACCGTACAACATTCCTCTAAGGGGAATCGGACTATCCTGCGCTTTTGACGGTTCAGGATATTTCGGAACAAATATTTTTGAGTGTAATCAGGAAATGGAATTAACTCTGGAAACCGACGGCACACTTACGATTCACGCTGTTTTACCTTCAGAGACAATTCTTGAAATCTGGAAAAGCTCCGCTTCTGAAATTCTTGGCATTGAGCCAAAGATGATTAAGGTAAACAGTGATTTTGAAACAAAGAAAGCGCCGTTTATACCGGAAAACTTTTACAGCAACATAAGCATAATGAATCAGCTTTTAAAAAAATGCTGCCAGGGAATTCAATCAAAAAGATTCAGAATGCCTCTTCCTATAAAAGTCAGCAAAGGAATTTCCGCTGCTCAAAAAAAGCAATGGAATAATGATGATTTTAAGGGCCTGCCGTTTCACAGCACTTCTTTTATTACTGCCGCACTTGAGCTTGAATTTGACCCGTGCTCTTTTAAGGCGCGCCTGAAGAATATATGGATTGTAATAAGCGCTGGAAAAATACTTTTGGGAAAGCCGGCTGAAACAAGAATCAAGCTTTCAATACATCAGGTACTTTCTCAAATTGTAGAAAACGAAATGCTTGACTGCGCAAAAATTTCGGTTTCATTCGTACAGTCAGAATCAGAGCCAGCACAAATCGGCGGTCTTATTAAAAAGTGCCTTCCAGCAGCTTTTTCATCTGCCCTTTCACAGGCTCTCGGTTCAGACATTCCGTCACTTCCAATAAAAACTGATTCACTGTTTAAAATTATTTCGCAGGCAAATACAGCAAGCTATAACGAACCTGCTGTTGAAAAACAGGAGAAGGACGCAAAATGAGACTTAAGCTCAACATAAACGAACAGGATTATGTATATGAAGTTGACCCGAGCGAAAAGCTTCTTTTTCTTTTAAGAAGGGAAAAATTCTTTTCGGTCAAATCAGGCTGCGAAAACGGTCACTGCGGCTCCTGCACTGTTTTACTTGATGATCATGCTGTAACAAGCTGCACTATTCCTGTAGGGATTTTGAATAATTCAAAAATTCTTACCGTAGATTTTTTCATGAAAAAACCTGTTTACGCGGACATTGCAAAGGGATTTGAGAAGGCAGGAGTTTCTATGTGCGGCTATTGTAATGCAGGAAAAATTTTTGCATGTTACGAAGCAATCACTGAAAATAAAAATCCAACCCGCGAAATAATTTATAAATATATTTACCAGTTAAAAGACTGTTGTGTAGAAAAAGATATTTTGATTAATGGAATTGTCTACGCATCACAGCTACATTTTGAAAAGGAGAATCGTAAGAAAAATGGAATCTAACAAAAAAATTTTTCCGGCAAAAAATATTTCTGACATTCTCTATCAGATGAAGACAGTTCAGAATCTTAAAATTATCGGAGGCGCGTCTTATTTAAAAGAATTTCCTGACAGCGCTTTGACAATACGAAACATTGCGGAATTGTCACAGATAAACAGGCATGAACGCTATATCGATTTCGGACCGGCCGTAACGCTTAACAGAATTCTTTCTCTGGGGCAAAAAAGAATTCCATTATTCCTTTATGAAGCAATTGAAAGCATTGGAAATCATTTTTCAAGAAACATTGCTACGCTTGGCGGAAACATATGCGCAAAAAATCCGCGCCTTACATTATTTGCGCCGCTTCTTGCAATGGGAGCAGGATTGAGGTTCAGAAATCAAGATGGCTTTATAAATATTCCGTTCAGCAAATTTGAATCAATACCGGAAGGATATATCCTTACGAATATCAGGATTCCCGATGATGACTGGGACGTTGCAATTTTCAGGCGTGTGGGGCCAAGGCATGAAATAACGGAAGAATCGGCAAGCTTCTGCTTTCTTGCAAAAACAGACAAGGACATTCTTATTGATTTACGAATTGCGTTTGCAGGTCCTATGGTTTTTGCAAGCCGCGATATTGAAAACAAGCTTCTGGGCATAAGACTTCCGATTTCAGATTCAACAATCGAAGATTTTCTTTTGAATGCGGCTAACTATTTTGATGAATGCACAAAAGAGCTAAATTATAATCCGATTTTGCGCCAGCAGTTTTTGAATATTACGCAATACTCATTAAACCAGCTTACCTAAAAAACTCGCATTTACTCAATTAACATGCAGTCTCCATAAGAGAAGAAGCGGTAGCGGTTTTCGACGGCGGTCTTGTATGCGGACAAAATATTCTCGCGGCCGGCAAAAGCGGACACAAGCATTATGAGCGTAGATTCAGGAGTATGAAAATTCGTAAACATCTGATCTGCAACATTGAATTTGTATCCCGGATACATAAAAATGCTTGTCGAAGCAGTTCCCGGAATTACCCATTCCCCGTTATCACCAGGCTTTTTTCCGGAAAGAATAATTTTTTGCGCAGAGCTTTCCAATGTGCGTATGCTTGTTGTTCCAACTGCCAGTACCGGCCGCCCTTCGCGTTTTGCCCTGTTTATGGCATCAGCAGTCTCTTTTGGAATTGAATACCATTCTTCATGCATCTTATGATTTTCGATATTTGCCTCCCGCACAGGAAGGAATGTTCCCAGTCCGACATGAAGCGTAACAAAAGCCCGCTCAATTCCCTTTGAATCAAGGCGTGAAAGCATATCCTCAGTAAAATGAAGCCCCGCAGTCGGACAAGCTGCAGAACCTGTATCAGTTGCATAAACATTCTGATAGCGTTCGCTGTCTTCTTCGGTATCACCGCGCTTAATATAAGGAGGAAGCGGAATATGGCCGTTTTTTTCAAACCAGGCTTCATCAATTGCAAAATCAAATTTCATCGCCCGGAATTCCGTACCTGCATTTCCTTCAACATCTATGATCGTTCCGATTGTACCATCCGGGAATTTATAATGCATGCCGGGCTTCTGCTTTTTGGCAGATTTTACCATCGTGTTCCAGATGCAGCATTCCTTGTCAATTGAATTTAAAAACATGAATTCAGTTTCGCGCCCTGTAGTTTCCTTTATTCCATAAAGACGCGCCCTGCGGACTCTTGAATTATTAAAAACCATAAGTGTATCTGGAGATATCAGGTCGGGTAAATCATCCATCATATGATGTTCAACAGCACCGGTCGTACGATTTAAAAACATGAGCTTATCCTGCCCGCGCACGCCGCTTGGATGCTGGGCAATCAAATCTTCCGGTAAATCAAAATAAAAATCAGAAGTTAACATGATGATATATTATCACAAAGTCAGTTAAATTGAAAATGGGGGTATTTTTTTTGCAATGCTGAATAAAGCTTTTTCAAAACAGATTGCCCTGCACTTCGTCAATTGAAGAAGCATTACCGCCACGATGCTCTATTCCGAGCAAGGAATACGCCTTTTCCGTTACCATCCGCCCGCGCGGCGTTCTCTGAATAAGACCACACTGAATCAGATACGGCTCGTAGTAATCTTCAAGCGTATCCATGCTTTCGCCGATTGAAATGGCAAGCGTTTCCGCACCAACAGGCCCGCCGCCGAAATTCTCTATTATGGAGCGCAAAATTTCACGGTCGTATTTTTCGAGGCCTATGGAATCAATCTCCAGCCGCGCAAGTCCGTCCCGGACTGTTGCCGCATTTATTACAGACGAGCCGTCAACCTGAGCAAAGTCGCGCATTCTCCTGAGGACTCTGTTTGCGACACGCGGAGTACCGCGGCAACATTTTGCGAGCAAAAGCGCGGCGTCATTGTCTATACCAACCGAAAGGATATTTGCGCTCCTTTTTATTATCGAAGCAAGCTCTTCGTGTGTATAAAATTCAAATCGCGGAATAAAGCCGAACCGTGAACGGAGCGGCGAGCTTACGCTTCCGGCCTTTGTAGTAGCTCCTACAAGGGTAAAAGGCGGGATAGGAATCCGTACTGTACGGGCGGCCGCTCCCTGCCCGATTATCCAGTCAAGCTCAAAGTCTTCCATTGCAATATAAAGCATTTCTTCAATTGCGGGCTTGAGGCGGTGGATTTCATCAATAAAAAAAACAGTACGAGGAGTTATCGTAGAAAGGATTCCGGCCAAATCTTTAGGCTTATCCAAAGCAGGCGCGCTTGTTACCTTAAAATCAACGCCAAGTTCATTTGCCGTAATCTGCGCAAGCGTAGTTTTTCCAAGTCCAGGCGGTCCGATTAAAAGAAGATGATCGAGAGGCTCTTCACGCAGCTTTGCAGCTTCAATAAATGTCGAAAGATTTTTCTTAACGCTTTCCTGCCCCAAAAAATCAGAAAGCTTTTTTGGCCTTAACGCAGTATCCTGTTCATCAAATGCGCTTTTTTTGTCTGCCCTTACTATCGTAGAAAAATCTTCGCCGCTTTCAATATTCTCTTTATTTTTCTTCATACTTTACGCAAGCTCCACAATTGCTTTCCTGAAAAGCATTTCTTCCTTTTCCTTCTGAGATTTTCCATTAAACGAAGCATCATGCGAAAACGCTTCTGAAAGCTGTGCGATTTTCTGTTCGACCTGACGCTTGTCATATCCCATGCTTGTAAGTGAAAGAATTACGTCTGCATACTCAGACTGCTTTGGAAGCCGTATCACAGATTCCTCATTCGGAACCTTCAACTTTCCCTTTAACGCAAGAATCATTTTGCCGGCAGTCTTTTTTCCGATTCCGGGGATCTGCTCCAAAAGCTCAAGATCTCCCCTGTCAAGCACATCCATAAGGCGTCCGGAAGAAACAGAGCTCATTATTTTTACGGCACCCTTCGGCCCCACTCCGTCAACCTTTAATAAATCAAGAAAAAGGTTCCGTTCATCTGCACTTGAAAATCCATAAAGATTCATAACCTGATCGGTATGCTGCATCCATGTAAAAATTTTTGCTTCACTTCCGACTGAAGGAAGAAGATCAAGATTTGAATCGGGAACACAGATATCCCATTCAATTCCGTTTGTATCTAAAAAAACCTGTTTGGGAAACTTTCCAGTAATTATTCCTGTAAGCGAATTAAACATAATTTAATTATAAATGAAATTTATTTTATTGTGAATAAGCCTTGCTTTTTAAGTTTTTACGAAACAAAATGAATGTGCGTAATTGCACCAGCAAGGGCATCTGCGGCATGATCAGGACGAGGAACCTCATTAAGGCCGAGAAGAAGCTTTACATAATTCTGAACAAGCTCCTTATCTGCATTCGTATTCCCGGTCACAGCCTTTTTTATCTGATTCGGCGTGTATTCTCCAAGCTGAATGCAATGCTGGGCAAGACACAAAGAAACAACGCCGCGCGCCTCGCTTACTCCCATTGCAGAAGTTACGTTTCTTGCAAAGTAAAGGGTTTCCATTCCGGCTTCAGAAGGCTTAAACTCATCAATCACCGCACAAAGCTTGTTGTAAATTGCAAGAAGGCGTTCCCCATGAGGCGCGCTTGCTTCCGTCGTAATGCAGCCGTAGCTTACCATCCTGTACCGGCCGCCGCAATAATCAATCACGCCAAAGCCTGTATTAGCAAGGCCGGGATCAATTCCAAGAACACGCCGGATTTCTTTTGAGGAAACTTTTCTCTTATCCTGAATCACAGAACCAGGAAGACTTTCAAAGCCTGATTTTGATTTTGCCACGATATTAAAAATACATTAAAAAAAAGCCCGCTTTATTCAAGCAGGCTTTGTAAAAATCACATAATGTTTTTATTATGCTTCCGGCTCAAAGTCATCCGGGAATTCAGCTGTGTGGTAAACATTCTGAACATCATCGTTGTCTTCAAGGCGATCGATAAGCTTCTGAACCTTAGCAGCTGTATCCTTATCAACTGGAGTATAAGCATCCGGAACAAGTCCGACATCTGCTGAAAGTGATTCAAATCCCTTTTCGTTCAAAGCATCAGCAACTGCAGAGAATGCATCTGGAGTTGTTGTAACAGTGATGATTCCGTCTTCGTTAACGATGTCATCTGCACCTGCTTCGAGAGCAACTTCCATTACTTCATCTTCGTTTACTTTTTCTGCATCGAATTCGATTGTTCCCTTTCTCTGGAACATGCGGCTTACAGAACCTGAAGCACCAAGGCTTCCACCGTTCTTTGTAAAGATATTCTTAACATCAGCTGCTACGCGGTTCTTGTTGTCAGAAAGGGCTTCAACCATAACTGCAACTCCGCCCGGAGCGTATCCCTCGTAAAGATACTCTTCATATGCTGCTCCGCCGTCTTCACCTGTACCTTTCTTGATTGCGCGCTCAATGTTGTCCTTAGGCATGTTTGCTGCGCGAGCCTTAATGATTACAGTACGAAGTCTCGGGTTAGAAGCTGGATCTCCGCCACCCATACGTGCTGCAATTGAAATTTCCTTAATAAACTTTGTAAAAATCTTACCACGCTTTGCATCCGCAATTCCTTTTGCGTGCTTAATGGTGGCCCATTTACTGTGTCCTGACATGGGAACTCCTTATATATACATTGGAATTTATATGCGTTATATAGTAGTCTACCATTTTTAAATATATATTGTCAATGATTTAGGAATGATGTTAGAATGAAGAATGATTATAGCGGAAATCGGAACGTCACATCAGGGCTCAATAGAAAAGGCAAAGCAGCTGGTAGACGCTTCAATAGAAGGCGGCGCTGATGCCGTTAAATTTCAGTGGGTTTATGCTGATGAAATTCTTCATCCTGAAACGGGCTTTGTAAATCTTCCCACAGGAAAAATTTCGCTTTACCAGAGATTTAAAGAACTTGAATGCCCTTTGGAATTTTACAGTGAGCTGAGAAATTACGCCGCTTCAAAAAATGTAAAATTCGTCTGCTCGCCGTTCGGCCTTAAAAGCCTGAATGAGCTTCTTTCAATAAATCCTGATGCCGTAAAAATCGCTTCCCCTGAATTAAATCATTTTCCGATGCTCAAAGCACTTTCCGAATTCAGGAAAAGCCAGAAAAAATCAGGCGGCAAAGCGATACCCGTCATAATATCAAGCGGTGTCTCACTTTTAGGCGACATCGAAAAAGCACTTTCCATATTGGGAAAAGAAAACGTGACGCTGCTCCACTGCATTACAAGCTACCCCGCTCCGGAAGAAGAATACAACGTGCGGCTTGTCAGGAACCTGAAAAATATTTTCGGAATTGAAACAGGCTTGAGCGACCATTCACTTGATCCGGTTTTAGTACCATGCCTTGCCGCCGCCATGGGTGGAACAGTAACAGAAAAACACATAACGCTGAGCAAAAAGACGGACGGTCTTGATGATCCGGTCGCAGTTGAGCCCGAGCAGTTTTACATGATGAGCCACGCATTAAATCAGTGTGCGGCGGCATTACGCCATTACGGTGAAGAAAAAGGCGCGCAGGAAATAATCAGGCAGATGAGCGAACAGTTTGGTTCTGAGCGCGTCCAGAAAGTTTTGGGAACCGGAATCAAAGAGCTTGCGCCCAGCGAAAAAAATAATTACGGACGTACAAACCGTTCGCTTCATTTTATGAATGATTTGAAAAAAGGCGCGCGCATAGAAGAAAGCGACATCGGAATATTGCGCACGGAAAAAATACTTACCCCCGGAATCTCGCCTGAATTTTACGAAGAGATAAAAGGCGCATTCCTTACCCGCGATGTAAAAAGCGGACAAGGAATTACATGGCAAGACATTATTTAAGGACGACTGCGCCTTCCTTTACAGTAGCAAACTTCGTGTATCCCTGTTTTTCAAGCATGTCAAACTGAGGACCTGCTTTTTTTGCTTTCTTAATGATTGCCACACTGTAAGAAGCACGAAGCTTGGCCGCCTCGCTCATAATGTCAGCGAACGGAATTGAGTCGTCGTATAAAAGCGCGCATTTTTCTTTTTCGCCCGGAATCTTAAAGCCGATATCAAGCAGGATTGAGCATATGCGCTCAAAGCCGATTGAAAAGCCTACCGCAGGAACCTGCTGTCCGATAAATTTTCCGATAAGGTTATCATACCGGCCGCCGCCTCCGACAGCCCCGGAAAAATGCGGGCTTGCGATTTCAAAAACAACGCCTGTATAATATCCCTGGCCGCGCACAAGTGAAGGCGAATATTTTATTCTGTACTTTCCGCAGGAAACTTTATTTACATTTTCGATTACATATTTTAAATCATCTGCAATTGATTTGTCGGCGCATTTAGAAACGACGTCTTCAATCGTAATGCCCTGCGCGGCCTTTGCGCAGAACTCGTAAAGCGCTTTGACTGCATTTTCAGGCATTGCCTTTTCTTCAAGCTCAGCCTTTATTCCATCGGCTCCGATTTTGTCCATCTTGTCAAAGGTGATGCAGACAGAATCCAGAGTTTCAGATGCAAAGCCCATGCTTTCAAGCATATTGCGCAGGATTTTTCTGTCATTGATGTTGATTGTAAAGTCCTTGAATTTTTCGTCTTCGCAGCCAATATTCAAAAGTGCGCGGGCTGTTACATCAATAAGCTCAACTTCGGCATTGCATGAGGCATCACCCAAGATATCTATATCGCATTGAACAAACTCGCGGCTTCTGCCCTTTTGAGGACGCTCCGCACGGAAAACGCGGTCCGTCTGAATTACCTTGAACGGAAACTGAAGTTCATTTCTGTTTGCCGCAAAAAATCTTGAAAGCGGAAGCGTAAGGTCATAACGAAGCCCCATATCTGAAAGCGACTTCTCATCAACCGGAGAAGCGGCAAGTGCAGAAGCAAGCTTGTCACCGCGTTTAAGCACCTTGAAAATAAGGTTAAGGTTGTCACCACCGTCAGATTTGTCCAGATTCTCGGCGTCCTCAAGCATTGGTGTTGAAATCCTTTCAAAGCCAGATGCCCTGTATGTCTCAAGAATTTTCTGCTGCACATAATCCCGCAGTTTCTGTTCTGCAGGAAGAATATCTTTCATGCCTTTAAGCGCGTTTGTCTTCATAAAAAAAGCCCCCAATTATTTTAATAATGCACTGGCGTTACAAGCCTTAAATTTATTTCCGTATACAGAAAGCACGCTCTGCGGAAGCCAGCCATCTTCAAAGTGATACCAAGTTTCTGTTTTTCCATCCTGCGTGCTGACTGAAATTCCCTTAATCGGAAAAATGTCTCCCTTGCGGCAATGCCCCGAAACTGACGCAGACCACGACATATCTTCACGGAATGCAACATAAGGATCAATAATCACGCACCACTGGACATCAGGAGCAAGCGCAAGCGGATCAGAATTATCAAGCAGGATTTCCTCGTCCTTTCCGGCGCATGAAAAAAACACAAGCGCCATGAGCGCAATCAAAACACAGAAAAAACTCCGCTTCATTTTGACTCCAGGTAAGCAAGGACTTCAGGATAAATCGAAAGATCAGAGTCTACAAAATTATCAGCTGGAATATCTTTTGGAAAAACCCATTTATATTCTGTATGCTCTGAAAGAACATACGGCTTTTCAATTCCGTCATGCTCAACAGTTACGAGCCATGCGTAAAGAGAATTCTTTTTTTCATTATGAATGAAATTTCCCTGCGCAATCTGCTTTACAGGATTTGCCTTTACGCAGAATTCTTCCTGCAGCTCGCGGATTATTGCAGCCTGGCATGTCTCGCCCTGCTCTATCTTTCCACCCGGAAATTCCCAGCGGCCGCCCATATCGCCTGTAGGATTTCGTCTTGCGATTAAAATTTTATCATTGTCCTGAATTATGCAGGCTACCGATTCATTTGGCATTATAGTTTCCCGTCTTAAAAGCGCAT
>CACYCX010000046.1 GCA_902772975.1 uncultured Spirochaetaceae bacterium | reverse complement strand
GTATATTTTTCTGATCCCGAGGAATGGACCAACGGAACAGCGGTAAGGACCGGAAGCAGCGAAAGCGGAGGCGGAAGCTTCACCGTGAACGCCGGGGCCGGAGTCGGAGATCCGCTGGGCATTTCCGACATAAGGCTTACAGGAGGCTTTCAGGGAAGCTCGTCTGAATCGCAGGGAAGGACTGACAGCACGCTCACCGACATTGACGGCGACGGAAGGCCTGACTACGTAAGGATTGAAGGTTCCCGGCTTTACTACAGGCTCAACAAGGGCGAAGGATTTACCGCAGGCGAGCACAGCGTAACGCTTTCCGAGGATGAGTTTTTCCTTGACGGGGAGGAGTCAAAGACAAGCTCAGCCGGCTGGAACGTATACGGCGGAGGCGGCCGGAAGGAAAGGTTCCTCTCAGGCGGAATGGGAATGACGCTTTCCGAAGTCGACCAGACAACGACGGGAAAGACTAAGACTGCGTTCTGTGACGCTGACGGCGACAGGAAAACGGACATCCTCATTTCAGGCGCATCATATTACCTTAAGAACACGTCTGAAGAAGATGACGTAAGCTTTACCGAGACTCCCTTTGACACGGCCGCCTGCATGGTAATCCAGAATCCGGTGAAGGTCCTTTCGGAAGATGAGGAAAAGCTTTACCGAGACACATACAGAATCCAGACGCCGTTCAGGCAGTGGAAGGCAGGATATGACGGAACGGTCGAAATCACCCAGTCGCTCTCGTGCGCGGAAGGCTTCAAGAGAGGACGGAAGGTAACGGCAGGCGCATTCAAGGGAGGAAGCGGCAAAGAAATAAAGGAGCTTACGCTTCAAGCCTCTGAAAGCCAGAAGTCAGGCTCAAAAAGCGTAACGGAAGCAGTTGAAACGGGCAAAAGCCTTTACTTCATTACTGGAACAGATGAGCCGGACGGCGCCGACGTAAATTACGGAATTACCGTAGCATACAGGACAATCAGGCCGTGGAAGGCTTCCTTCGAAAGCCCCGCCTTCTTTCCGCCTGAGAAAGTCTCGTCAAGGTATCAGGGAGAAACGGGAGCGCAGTACGACGAGACGGTAAGGCGCCTTGCTCCCGGTCCGCTCTACCCGCTCTATGACTTTGACGAGGAAACCGAGACGGACGATGACGGCGTGACATGGCACACGGTTACAGGAAGCCTTAAGGGAAGCTGGAGGGAAAACGCATCGGACGAAGCTTACGGCAGGCTCATCGAGGACGGACGGTTCCTTCCCGGCGCGCTTACCGAGGATCAGTTTGAAAGGATGATCTCAAGGATAAGTGTGAAAAGTTTTTCAAATGAGTTTTACACAAGCCTTGCCTCAGCCTTCATCCACGACATGACGGGCGGCCTTTACGTTATAAGGAGCGCGGACTACAGGACCTTCTCCACCATAAGCTCATGCGGAATAAAGGACATCCTCCTTGAGTCCCTTGACAATTACGTCCTCCACGGAATAACGCCCTCCCTTGAAAACGGAAACCTCACCTATAAGAGCGCCTCCGCCCCAAAAGACACGGGAGAAGAACGCTCTGAAAATACGGAGGGCTCAGTCTTTGAAAACGGAAGCAGGATAGTACTCGGAAAGCTTGACGGAAAGACAGTCTCTGCCTCTAAAAAAGACGGAAAGGTTTACGAAGAAAAGGCTGAGCTCTCAGGCTTTGCCTCATCCTTTACTGAAATTCCGGGCGGCATCCTCGTCACCGTAACCCACTCAGGAAACGGAGAGAAAATCCTCTACCGCTTTACGGACAAAACGGAGAAGGCCTCGCTCATCACGGAAGGCGAAATGAATGAAATTGTAAGTGACTTTAAGGTTAAAGGTGACAGCCTTGAGGACAGTTACTGGGAAAAGAAAGAGACCCCGGAGGAAAAGCTCATTTCACTCATGCATGACTACGGAATGAATGACAAAGAGGCAGGAGAGTTTTTCCGTCTTGCCTATGAAAAGTCAGGAGACGGCACTTACACGAAAAAAGAAACAATTTCCCAGGGCGACAGGAAGAAGGCGGAAAAAATTCTTTACGGTGCAAAGTACAGGATGGTCCTTGAAAAGGAATTTCCGTTCTACACGAAAAAACCTGACGGCTCCTGGGTCCTTAAGGAAAACGCAGCCGGCGGAAAACTCAACGAGATCTGCCGGAAGCACAGCCTCATAAAATACCGCACAGCTTCAGCCTCGGTTGAATACAGCCCGGACGGAACATACAATCTTACAGACGGAACGTTCGAAAGCCTCAGGGCGTCAGGAGACGGCACCGGGGTAACAAGCGTTAAAGTAAATCCGGGGAAGACCGAATGGAAGTCATCGGAGGCATGGAGCGGACGCGCAAGGGAAGATGAGCCTTTAATCCATTCAGGTGAGGAAGGAGGCGTTCAGGTTGAAAGGAAGGAAAAGCTTTTTCCGGGAAACGCAGGCTGGTTTTTCGGAATCTGGATCAGCGGAAGCATTCCGTTTTCAGGAAAGGCAATAGAGGAAATACTCAATCCTTCTGACGCTGCCGGCTGGGAAGGCAGATACGATTCATCCCTCGCTGACATGAGCGCGGAGGAAGCCGAAAAAAAGAAGGGATGCGGCGAGGAAGTTCCTTTCTACAATCCGTCGGTAAACCAGGCGGACGGAATGCCTGAGATATATCCGGTTGAAAAGGAAAGCGGCACCGGCAGAAGCGGCATCGAAGGAATCCTCATCGGACAGGTCAGCATGAGCGCAAGGCGGAAAAACCTTCCGCAGGGCTCCTTCATCATGAAAACCGAATATTACTTTCCATTCATAAAGGATGACTTCATACATGCCTCAAGGACCGGAGGAAGCGCCTTTTACGATATGGAAGGAATGACGCCCCCTCCTCCGCTTCCTCCGCGCTTTACGTTCCCGAACATCCGCCAGATCGAGAACTCGGGAAAGGACAGGACGTTCGGCCTTAACGCATACATGACGGGAATCCCGGACAGCGTACTGACTGATCCTGAAAAGATTATTAATTACCTTAAAGCGCCCGTCCCCTCGGGAGCCGGAGTAAACTTTGGAACCAACACCAGCAGGGGACGGCTTACCCAGACCGTAACGGACATAAACGGCGACGGGCTTCCCGACGTCCTCCAGAAAACGGGAAGCGGAATCAAGGTAATCCCCGCGCGCAAGACCGGGCGTGGAATCTGCTATGACGATTCATATTCAATAGACGGGATTTCGATAAACTCAACGTCATCCTCAACTGACGTCACAGGCGCATCAGTTTCAGCACAGGGCTCCGTTACGAACCTGTGTTCATTCAACGGAAAGGTAACAGGAATAAAACACAGTCCCACGGGAAACGGAGGAGGAGCATCCGGCTCAGAAGCAAAGGGAGAAAGCCGCATGGAGTCAGCCCTCATCGACATTAACGGTGACGGACTTCCCGACTTCTTTGACAGGGGCGGGGTCCTTGTAAACAGGGGTGAAAGCTTTTCAGCCACCCCGCTCGTTACGGCCTCGGCAAGCACCGTCTCAAGCTCCGTAATCGAAAGCTCCTGCGTAAACGTCAACATCGGAAAGGGCTCGTCCGAGCACGGAGAGTCACTGGCCATAAGCGCAAATGCAGGCGGAGGCTTAAGCTACGGAGTCTCGTCAAGCAGGACGGAAGCGATGTTCCTTGACATCAACGGAGACGGACTTCCCGACAGGATAAAGTCAGATGAAAAGGGAAAGCTTTCCGTCGAGTACAACACCGGAAACCGCTTCGTGAGGGGAAGCGACATAACGCTTCCTGCATGGAACATAACCCATGCGGAAAACGCACTCCTTTCAACCGGAAAGGACAACGGCTTTAAGGTCCGCGCCTTCGGTCAGCTTCCGAACACGGGAGAAGCCGCAGCAAAAATCGGAGACGCGCTTCCTGCCTGCAATCCGTTCGCACAGCTCAACATAGAAGAAATGGAATATTCCTCTACGATAACGCTTTCCATGAGCGGAACTGCCGGAGTAAACGTCTGCTTCCCGATAACCGTAAGCGCGCTGGGAATTCCTCTCTTTACGATAAACCCGACCGTATCCGTAAGC
Source organism: uncultured Spirochaetaceae bacterium (assembly GCA_902772975.1). GTDB lineage: Bacteria > Spirochaetota > Spirochaetia > Treponematales > Treponemataceae > Treponema_D. Next base: position 19,195 of record CACYCX010000046.1, on the reverse strand, counting down.
GGCGGAACCTCAGGCTCCACCTCAATAAACTCAGTTACCGTCACGATGCAGGACTTAAACGGAGACGGACTTCCTGACCACGTCCTCCGCATTCCCGGCCACGGCACCTGCTGGAAGAAGAATATAAGCGGCCTGTACGGAAAGCTTACGCGCATTAACCTTCCGGAAGGAGGAAGCGTTACACTCGGCTATGAGGAAAAGCCCGGCACGACCTTTAACCCCAAGTTCAAGCATGTACTGAGCCGGGTAACATTAAGCGACAAAAACACACAGGTCACCACACGATACGGCTACGGCGGCGGCTGGTACGACAGGGACAAAAAGGAATTCTACGGATTTTCAGAGGTAACAAAAACTTACGCGGACGGCTCGTACACTGTCGATGAATACTTCAACAGGGAATATTACTCAAAGGGCTCGCTCAAGGAATCAAGGACATACTCAAGGGACGGCTCCATCCTTGAAAGGAGAACGGTAACCTTATGCGAAAGCCCTGCCGCACTTCCCTCCTGTGAGGAAGCATATTCCTGGGAAAAGTCATCGGGAAGCGCAGAGTGCCTGCATTCAAAGACTGAATACGGATATGACAGGCTGGGAAACTGCACGCTCATAAGGCGGAATTCTGCAGGAGGAGTTACGCTTACAGGAAAAATAACTTACGACAATACGAGGGAAGAAGGCTACATAATCGGGCTTCCTGTAAAGATGGAAGTCCTTGACTCGTCGGGAAACCTCATCCGGCTCAGGAAAGGATCCTACGACGCCTTCGGAGAGCTTACGGAGCTTCTGCAGCATTACAGTGCGGACGGCTTTACCCTGAACAAGATTGACTACGACAGGTACGGAAACATAACGGGAGTGTCCGACAGGAAGGGAGCAGCCATCACCTACTCCTATGACACAAGGGAGAACATGTTCGTAACTGAAATTGCGCAGTCTGGAAAAGAAACCGGAACGTATAAAAGCACGCTGATCTATGACGAGGCTACCCAGACAAAAAAAAGCGAGAGCGACTGCAGGGGTAACACATTCCGCTATGAATACGACGGCTGGCAGCGGCCTGTCAAAATCTTTACCTCATACGACGGAGAGGTTCCGGCGGTAAGTCATGAGTATTTCATGCCTGATAAAAATACTGACAGCACGGAAAAACTGTGGTATTCTGTAACTGACAGCAAGGTTACGTTCGACAAGGATGATGAAAGCGTGATAAGGACCGTCGTTCAGGTTGACGGACTGGGGCGCACCGTCCGCACCGCAAAGACCGGCTTTGTAAACGGCAAGAGCGGCTGGAACGTAAGCGGAGCCGTTGAATACGATGACAAGGGAAGAGTTGTAAGGGAAGGCATGACGGAGTTTATCGAAGGAAGCATTAATGACCTGCTGGGCTCAAAGCCGCACATGACGGCACTCAGCACCTCATATGACTGGGACGAGAAGGACCGTAAAATCAAAACCACACTTCCCGACGGCTCCGTCCAGTCAACGGACTTTGAGGTAAGAAACGGGAACCTTGTTGCTAAAACCACTGATCCGCTAAAAAATGCAAGCGTTCAGGAAACTGACGTCAGGGGAAACATCGTACGCACGGCGCGGTACGGCTCTGACGGGAAAAAGCTTACCGAGGTCACATACCTTTACGACGAGCTCGGACAGATGCTTGAAGCACGCGACGCAAAGGGTCACCCGATGACAGCTGAATATGACATGCTTGGCCGCCGCACCGCACTTGAAAGCCCTGACTCAGGACGGCAGGAATTCTTTTATGACGAATGCTCAAACCTTGTCCGCGAGGACAGCAGCGTTCTCCGAAAGAACAACAGGCAGATAATTTATGAGTACGACGGCCTAAACCGCCTTGTAAAGATTGACTACCCCGACACGGAGGACACGCTCTTCACTTACGGCGGAGCGGACGACACCCGCGGTGCGGCAGGTAAGCTCCTTAAAGTTCAGGATGCATCAGGCTCCCTTGAATATGAGTACGGAAGGCTCGGTGAGGTTACGAAGGAGAAAAGGACCTTGCGGACGCACCTTAACGGACTTCATGAGAAGGAGACTGCCGTCATGGAATACCGCTCCGACTACCTGGGACGCATGCAGCAGGTAACCTATCCGGACGGCGAGGCCGTAACATACTCCTATGACGAAGGCGGACAGGTTACGGGCGTTACAGGAGTCCACCACGGAAAGAAATTCGAGTACGTCAAGGACATCCTTTATGACCAGTACGGACAGAGGACCAGGATTGACTACGGAAACGGAACGTTCACCGAATATTCCTATGACCCTGCCCGCAGGTGGCTTGATTCGATAAGGACCGGAAACAGATGGGGACAGAGCTATCAGAACATTACTTATAGATTCGACAGGGCCGGAAACATCCTTTCATACGAAAACAACTGCCTTGACGGAACAGGCGGAAACTATTCAACCTCGCAGCACTATGAGTACGACGGCCTTTACCAGCTTGTAAAGGCAAAAGGTGACACCGTCTACAATCCGTATCAGTCGGAGGTTCCTGAGTTTACATCAGGCTACGAGCAGGCCTTTGCCTTTGACCCGGACGGACTCGGAAACATGCTCCTGAAGGAAAGCCGCCAGACGGTAAGCCCCGCCATGACTGTCGGAGACAGCCTGAACTACTCCTTTGACTACGACTATGACGACTCGTACGCTCACCGCCTGATCCGAGCAGGAGACCGGTACTATAAGTACGATGCAAACGGAAACATAACATGCGAGCAGGACGGTCCGTTTGACGGTGAGGAAGCTGAATGTCACAAAATAACGAAGGAAGCGGAGGACGTATGGTCAACTGATTACGGCTGGGGGCTCTTTGACGAAAGCGAAAAGCCTGAGGGCAAGAACCATTCAAAGGTCCGCTACACCAGGACATATACATGGAACGAGAGAAACCTGCTTACCTCAAGCGTGGATGAAAGCTGCTCGGTTTCGTTCGTGTACGGTCATGACGGACAGAGGAGCAGCAAGTACACGTCATCGGGCGAGACACTTTACTTCAATAAGATGTGGACGCTCCACACCGACAGCGGAAACGCAGCTTACGGCGGTCAGTTTGCAAAGAACATTTACCTCGGTGACACACGAATCGTAACAAAGCTTACGGGAGCCAACGAGGATACTACCCACGAGGAATACTACAAGCAGTTTTTCTACCACCCGGATCATCTGGGCTCGGCATCGCTCATCAGCGACTACAAGGGGGACGAATACCAGCGGATAGAATACACTCCGTACGGAGAGACCTGGGTTGAGAAAACACAGAACCAGGGCCTTGAGTACCTTCCGTACAGGTTTACCGCAAAAGAACTGGATGGGGAGACTGGTTTGTATTACTACGGAGCAAGATACCTTGACCCAAAGTACAGCCGCTGGATAAGCACGGACCCGGCACTAGGAGAATATTTGACTAAAGATTACAAAGGCTCATCAGGCGGCATTTTCAATTCTGTCAATCTGAATCTTTATCATTACGCCGGAAACAATCCAGTTAAGTATGTTGACCCGGATGGAAGAGAAATGAGATTTCCTGCGACTAGATTTATGCAAACATCAAGCTTTAATAAAAATTCAACATTCGGGACTATCCCTAATGGCATATTTAACCAAAATGGAGAATTAATAAAACCAAATACGATAGGCGCATATGGATGTAAATTTACTGCTGCTGTTAATATTGGAAATACAATAAACCGAGATTATCCAACTAGGAAAATCGCTCGACCCATGCAAACAAATGTTGGAATGTTATGCCATAATGATAAATACTTTTCTTACTCAGAACATTCATACAAAGAAGATAATCCAGAATATATTGGCTGGTATGAAAGTGATGCACTAATGTCTGATCAAGGAATGATTTTATTATTATCTGATATTACAGGTTTAAATACAAATATGTTTTCAATATCACGATTCACAGGCACTGAAAAAGTAGACACAATGTCATCTTGGTTTGGAAAATGTTCTAAAAACTATTATACCCTTGCTAAAGTATATGTTAATAACTCTGCACATTTTATTAATCTTTTTTGGGATAAAGAAAATGACTGTTTATCATATCATGACACTTATAATTGGAAAAGCCAAAAACAAAAGGACTCTGTAAAAAATCAGATTGACACAAAAAATTTTGAACTTATTATCATTACAGTAAAGGAGTAAATCAAATGAAAAAAAACGTATTGTTAATTTTATTTTTTATTTTTCTCAGCGCATGTTCTAATAAAGACAACCCATTAGATACATATGAAAAATTAGAATCCTTGGTAACAGAACAAAAGACTGATGATATAAAAAAAATTCTTTCAAAAAATAATAAACTTTCCAATGAGGAAATAAAGAAACTTGCCTTTATTTCTTTATCCGAAGTTAAAAACCTAAATATTTCCAAGATATTTTATGATTATGGACTTGATGTTAATGAGATTTTTTCTAATATAAACCAAAAAGATATGTCTCATATATTTCTCGAAAAAACAAATCTACTTTATTTTTCCATATTATATGATTCAGAAGAAATGTTTGATTATGCAATACTCAACGGTGCAAATTTTACAGAACCTTGTTACACAGGCGGTCAATTAACATATACCCCATTGCAGTATGTAATAGAACATCATAAATCACTTTTTTTTAGGAAAATAATTGATAATTTAAATTCAGAAAATATTGATAAAGTAAATCTAATAGATACCCTTTATTTCATTCATAATAACGATGACATCAGATACATGCTTAATAAAAAAGAAATTGTTTCGTATCTATATTCAAATCCTGATTTTCCCATATTCATATCTTCTTATTACAACGAAACCAGACTAGAAGAATTCGCTAAAAAAATGAATTTTTCTAATCTAACATTTTCCGAAAACATAAATTATTTTCAGTATGCTCTTGGTGCGGATAATACACTGGAATCTGTAAAATGGCTGATTAAAAATGGAGCAAATCCGAATAAAAAAATGTCTTACACTGACTTTGAAAATGAAGAATACACTGTAAAAGAAGCCGCGTGGGAATTTGCACATAACATGAGATTTTCATTTTACGATGAAAACGGATTTTTTAATGAAGAAGAGATGAAAAAAGATGAAACATATATCAGCTTTATGTCTGTAATAGATTTTCTATCTTCCTCCAAGACTTTTCCAAAGTAACTTTCTCTTGTTTTGAAAAGTTTATTACACCTGCCGAATTTGCAACTTTTTTATCAGAGCGAGTCCTGCAAACTTATATGGAAAATGAACTTCCTACTGACGATGCCCTAAAATTGAGTTATGAATATAAAAAATGGTCAGAATACTTTGAAAAAATGAAATAGTAGATATTCTCAAAAAAAAGAGTAAACTGCAGGTATGATTTTGGCAAAACCGTTTATAAAATAGGTTGGTGGGAAAAGCCAATCACTTGAAGAAATTAGAGAATGAAAAGATTTTTTATTATATTTGTTAATTTGTTGATTTTTGTAACTTTTAATCTTGCATCATATGAGCCTGAAATATTAAACGGAGGTTGGTTAGATAAAAAGTGTTTTGATCGATTAAAAAATGGAGATGAATTTTTTGTAGATCAAATGAGTACTATGAATATTAATGGAATTGAATATTTGTATTGCACAGCAGGAACTCTTATCGATTTATCCTCAAGCAAACCAAGATTTTGTATAACATATTTTAATGACTTTGATGTTATTAACATAAATAAAAAATCAGATACAACTTTTGAATTTGAATTGAGCAATAGACATGCCAATATAATAACTGGGAAAATACTAATTACCATGGAAACTTCCGAAATTTTCTATCTTGAAATTATTGATGGAACTGACAACTTCGTTTCAGAAATGAATATTTTTACAATTCAAAAGAATTGTTTATTCTATTTTCTAGGGACAAAAGATTCTATTTATCAATCAGGTATAAAGGTGGACATACAGTAAGTCTTGAAAAATCCGAAGTAGGAGGAGAATATTACTACAATAAAGAGGATACTTCAAGAAGAAAATATTCAACAGTATACTTTAACAATATCGAATATATTAATGTTTACAAATCATAATAACAATCAACTTAGAGAAATTAGAAAAAATATTCAGCTCATAAGTAGAAGCGTGGATATAGAAACAGAGAGGTAATTTATTAACCATGAAAATTATTCTGATATTATTATTAATTTTTAATTTTGCTTCTTGCAGACAACATGTTAGTTTTGATGACATCAAGAATTCTGCCTATACTAGAGATACTCAAACGCTTACAAAACTTTTTAAGAGACAGATAAAGCTTACAAAGCAACAAGAAAAAATTTTATTAGAATATTCCATTAAGAATGGATACAAAGAATTACTCATTTTATTGATACAAAACGGACTTGATGTTAATTCTAATTATCAAGAAAAATCACTGTTATGCAATGTACTTGAGAAAGGGCAATACAGCACTGCATTTAAATTACTCGAAATCGGAGCAAATCCTTTTTACGAAAAATCAAGTAATCAGACAATTCTGAACAATGATACTTTTACTATTGGAATGAAATCTAACATATTCGATTTGCAAAAAAAATTAATAGATTGCTATTTCAGAAGTAATTTCACTTTAGATGCAGAAAAATTTTCAAGAATATTTTATTGTTGTTCAGAAGAAATTTTGGAATATTTATTTAATTATTTTGAACTCACATCATGCAGTTCTGATAATAGAGTACTTATTTTTAGACAAGCTATCATTAATAATAGTAATCAGATTTTAAATCAAATGCTCAAAAACAGTTTGTTATACGACAGTTTGGTTGAATCCACTATTACACCTTATATCATATCAGAAAATTGGAATAGTAAAGATGAAATAGGCAAACTAATTTCTCAATTGAAACATGAGACATTACATTTTTCGCCTAAAGAACCTTACATTCAAAACGCCTTACTCTACGAACATTTTTCATCTCTTGAGTGGCTTGTTAAGAACAATGCAAATTATTTTGATAAACTGTTTTACATGGGGCAAGAAATGACTGCTGAAGAATTTTCAAATTTTCTCATGAAATCGGTACATAATACTACATACACTGATGATTATTCTCAAGATCAAACAGCATTATTAGATAATTACTCTTTTTGGGAAAAATATTTTCATAATATGAGCAAATCGTAGCATTAAAAAAACGTAAGCAGTTTCCAGTACGGTTAGCGATTGTAGTGGGCGGCCGCAGGCTGATTGCGAAGCAATGGAGCGCGTAAGACGCGGAACCACGAAAAGCGCGACCGCTTGCGAAGCAAGCGGGAACCGCCGGAAAAAGAGAGAGTTGATGAGAAAAAAAATTAATTGTTTTGAAAAAGTTTATTAGAGGTGGTTTTAACATGAAAAAATTATCCATTATCTTTTTCTGCCTGTGCGTAACATCAATACTGGCAGCAAGAGATTTTAACGGCATTGTACTTGATGACAATGTAAATGTACGGAGTGCGCCGGATTTACAATCCAAGTCCATTGGAAAACTCAATACAAAAGCTTCAATTGATATATATGACTTTTCAGGAAGCGGAAAGTTTGAAAACGGAATTCTTGATTACTGGGCATGCATATCAGAAGACGGCGGGCAATGGATTAACGCGAACTGGATAACAGTCCAGCCCTTCGTATGGTGCAATTCAAGTTCAGTTTTAAATCAGCAGTTTGCACACATAAACTTTTTCCTTCAGACAATGGATTACTACCCCGGAATAAAAACCGCCATGCAGGAAAAACACAAGGATTCGGAAGACGACAGCTTTAAATATTTCAGATACCAGAATGTAAAAATCAAATACAGCACCTTCTTTGAAAAAATCATGGAGCTTTCTTTTGAAGATTCACAATTCAAATTTCTATACGGCATAGGAACCGGAACCGAGAAAAAATTCATAACCGGAATTTTTGGAGGCGAATACGAATTTTTGCCTCAGGAAGGAAACTGCATTGAATATGTCCTGAACACCGTCACCTACAATGGCAGGGGCTACGGAGACTACATCTTAAGATTTACTTTTGATGATTCAGACAGGCTGCAGAAAATTGAATACAAATTCAGCTATTAAAAAACAGCTTTACTGACTTCAAGATAATGCGACACAATTCCTCAATTTCATGTCAATTTCATAATTGACGACAAACAAAGTTATCTATATAATAATCCAATTACACTTTTTTTAGATAAATTTATTACAGGAGCACAAAAATGGCTTACTTTTTTGAGGAACCTTCTCACACTTTTGACGAATATCTGCTGATTCCGGGTTACACATCAGCAGACTGCATTCCAGCCAATGTATCGCTTAAAACAGACATCGTACGATACAACAAGAAAGCCGGCGAAAAGTGCCCGCTGTCAATGAACATCCCGATGACAAGTGCGGTAATGCAGGCAGTTTCAAATGACAAGCTTGCGATTGCCCTTGCAAAAGAAGGCGGCATTTCATTTATTTATGGCTCACAGACAATCGAAGACCAGGCCGCAATGGTTGCACGCGTTAAGGCTTACAAGGCGGGCTTTGTTGATTCAGATACAAACATCCGCCCGGACCAGACACTTACAGAGCTTGTAGAAAAAATTGAGGCAACAGGACACTCTACTGTAGCCGTTACAGAAAACGGGGAGCACAACGGAAAGCTTTTGGGAATTATCACAGAGCGCGATTTCCGTCTTGACCACTGCCCTGCTGATGCTAAAGTTGCAGAATACATGACTCCACTTAAAGACCTTGTTATGGCCGAGGTTGGAGTTACACTTGAACAGGCAAATGACCTTATCTGGAAAAACAAAATCAATCAGCTTCCGGTTGTAGATAAAAACGGAAACCTTCAGTACCTGGTTTTCAGAAAAGATGCTGCAAGCCACGAAGAGCACCCGCTTGAGCTTTTGGACAGCCAGAAGCGCTACATCGTCGGAGCCGGAATCAATACACGCGATTACATGGAAAGAGTACCTGCCCTTCTTGCCGCAGGCGTTGATGTAATGACACTCGATTCTTCAGAAGGATTTACTGAATGGCAGAGGCGCGCGCTTCAGGACATTCACGCAAAATGGCCGGATGCTAAAGTAGGCGCCGGAAATGTCGTTGATGCAGACGGATTTAACTTCCTTGCTGATGCAGGCGCTGACTTTGTTAAGATCGGAATCGGCGGCGGCTCAATCTGCATTACACGCGAACAGAAAGGAATTGGTCGCGGTCAGGCAACTGCTACAATCGAAGTAGCAAAGGCACGCGACGCTTACTATGAAAAAACAGGCATCTACATTCCTATCTGCTCTGACGGCGGAATCGTTCATGATCATCATGTTACGCTTGCCCTTGCAATGGGCGCCGACTTTGTAATGCTCGGACGCTATTTTGCGCGCTTCGACGAATCTCCTACAAACAAGCTCATCGTAAACGGCAACTATGTAAAAGAATACTGGGGCGAAGGTTCAAACCGCGCACGCAACTGGCAGCGCTACGACCTTGGCGGCAAAAAAGGCATGGCGTTTGAGGAAGGCGTTGATTCTTACGTTCCATACGCCGGAAGCCTCCACGACAACGTTACCCTGACTACAAGCAAGGTAATTCACGCAATGTGCAACTGCGGCTGCGTAACAATTCCTGAGCTTCAGCAGAAGGCAAAGATTACGCTTGTAAGCCCTGCTTCAATCCGCGAAGGCGGCGCACATGATGTTGTCGTAAGGAACACAACAATCAGAGCTCAATAATATATCGTTAAATATTCCCGGCACCTCGTCTGCCGGGTTTTTTATATAGGCTTTATTTAATCAGGATAAGAGGAAAGACATGTACAAAAAATCAAGATTCTATGCAGCAGGAATTATTTTTCTGCTTGTATCCTTTGCAGCAATCTTTGCTGTAAATAATTATTTTGGCAGGGACTTAAAAAACAGTTACCTTGGAACAGGCGAAGGAAGAAACGGGCCTGTTACAGTACGGATCTCTGTTGTTGACGGAAAAATTACAGGCGGCCATGTTGTTTCAGAATCAGAAACAGATTTTGCAAAACCAGCCGCACAGAAAATCATAGATCAGGCAGCAGCTTCCGGCAATGCGGAAAAGTTTGATGTAATCACAGGCGCAACGATTACAAGCAATGCAGCCATCGAAGCAGTACGCGCCGCTTATGACGCATCAAAAGGCATAGGCCAGAAAACAGTAACTTACAAGAACACATCCTGCGACATTGTAATCATCGGCGCTGGCGGTGCCGGTATGACAGCCGCAATTGAAGCGAACAGGCGCGGCGCCAAGGTTATCCTTCTTGAAAAAATGGGCGTAGTCGGAGGAAATACGACAAGCGCAACAGGCGGACTTAACGCAAGCCAGACACGCATTCAGAAAGAGCTTGGCATTGAAGATACAAACGAGCAGTATTACGAAGACACAATGAAAGGCGGCTACAACAAAAACGATCCGGCTCTTGTCCGCACGCTGACAGAAAAATCTGCTGAGATTACAGACTGGCTTATTTCACTAGGCGCAGACTTAACTGATGTAGGAAAGATGGCAGGCTCAACAAACAAGCGCACTCACAGACCAAAGGGCGGCGCGCCAGTAGGCTCACATCTTGTTTCTGTACTCAAAAAAAATATTGACGAAGCAGGAATTGATTTAAGGCTTAGAAATAAAGTTACAGGAATTATAAACGAAGGCGGAAAAGCAGCCGGCGTAATCGTTGAAGCAAACGGCAAGACTTACAAAATCAAGGCAAAGGCCGTTATCATTGCAACAGGCGGCTTTGGCGCAAATCCTGAAATGATCGTGCAGTATGTTCCGTCGCTCGAAGGCTTTGGCACGACAAATCACAAAGGCGCAACAGGCGATGCATTTGAATGGGTAAAGCAGTTTAACGCGGCGCTTGTCGATATGGATCAGATTCAGACTCACCCGACTGTCGTTCCTGGAAACGGAATAATGATTACAGAGGCTGTCAGGGGAAACGGCGCCATTGTCGTTAACCGGGACGGAGAACGCTTCTGCTCTGAAATGGCAACACGCGACGTTATGTCAAAGGCAATTCTTGAGCAGAGAGGAAAAACCGCTTACCTGATGTTCGACCAGGGCGTACGCGAATCTTTAAAGGCAATTGAAGGCTACGCAAAGAAAGGCCTTTTAACAGAAGGCGCTACAATCAGCGAGCTTGCCGGTAAGCTTTCAATTCCGGGCGACAAGCTTGAAGCAACCTTTGCTGAATACAACCGCGCTCAAAAGGCAGGTGAAGCTTCACTCGGACGCAAGGCAAGCGAAATGCCGCGTGCACTTGAAAAGGCGCCTTTTTACGCAGTCGAAATCGGGCCTGCCGTTCATCACACTATGGGCGGAATTAAAATCAATCCGCGCACCGAAGTTATCGCTGAAAACGGAAACGCCGTTCCAGGATTGTTTGCTGCAGGTGAAGTTACAGGCGGCGTTCATGGCGGAAACAGGCTTGGCGGTAATGCAGTTGCAGACATCGAGATATTCGGAAAAATCGCAGCCGACACAGCCGCAGATTATATCGGTTTATAGTGATATAATATCGGACAATAACTAATACAAGATTCAATATGCGGGGAGCGTATTGAATCTTGATTTTACATGAGTGCGTTTTTTATATCTTCAAGAACAGCAAGCGCATTCATTCCCGTATCAAGCGTAGATTTTAATTCCGCCTTTGAATCAAGAAAATCAACCGCGTTACTGATCATATTTGAAAAGTAAAGCGTCTTTTTCGGAAGCTCAACCGTCTTGTCTTTTTCAAGTGAATAAAAACCTGTATAAAGCTTTGATTCCTGCCGGCTGTAAAATTCCAGGATACCGTTTCCGATTTTTATGCGGCCTTCGGTTCCGGTAATATCGATTTCAAAACCGAAGAAGCGGCTCCGTCCTGAGATGCTGAGCGTAATGTCCGGGACAGCCTTAGTTGCATAATGCGCGCTGAAGTTACGGATTATCTTTCTGTCTTTTTTGTCGCGCGCAATGCCTGTAATTACGGGATTTTTCAGGAGCCGCTTCGTGCCTGTTTGGGATTCAGAAATTCTTTCGAGAAAGAAGAGAACAATGTCCGCCAGGTGCGTTCCGTCATGTAGCAGAGAGTACGCGCCGCTTTCTTCATCTTTAGGACTGTATACGCGAAGCCCCGAATAAAGGCGCGCATCAATTGACTGTACATCCCCGATTTTCAAAAGATAATCAGCTGCAAGATTGTAATCAACGGCAAAACGCCTTTCGTGGTTTACAAGGACAGGAACAGAATATTTTTCCGCTTCTTTTTTTATGCGGCGTGCCTGTGACATATTAAGTGCAACAGGCTTTTCAAGTATTACAAGCAGCGGGCGCGCCCTTATTGCCTTGAGCGCAATATCAAGATGAGAGTCCTCGTTTACGGCGACTGTTATAATGTCTGACTTGTTTTTCTCAAAAAAATCTTTTGAATCAGAATAGCAGGCCGCTTCCGGAAAATGCTTTTTAAATTCCGCAAGGCGCCCGCTGTCAGTATCGCAGCCTGCAACAATTTTTATACGCGGATTAGCCTTTAATGCAAACGCATGGCTTGCAGGCTGCTCGCGTTTTTTATCAAAGCCCAATGTAAAACCGATGCGGCCTGTACCAATAATCGAAGCCGTATATATTTTTCTGGACATAATAAACTGCCTCACAAATTAGAAATCACAAATTAAAATCATGAGTGCTCTGAAATATAATCAAGGAAGTCGCGTCCCATAAGCGGCCGTGAATAATAGAAGCCCTGAACATAATGACAGTTTACAGACCTCAAAAATTCTATCTGCTCCGAAGTTTCAACGCCCTCGCAAATTGTGTCTGTACCAAGAGACCTGGCAATCTCAATAATTTTTTTAATTATGCTTTTGTTCACGGCCGTAGCTTTTCCGCGCATAAATTTCTGGTCGAGCTTAAGCACGTCAACAGGAACTTCAGAAAGCATATCAAGCGATGATTCGCCTGAACCAAAATCATCGATTGCAATCTTAAAGCCCTTTTCGTGAAGCTTTGCCGCAAGCGATTTTAAATTGTCAGAACCAGCGGCAACCGAACGCTCAAGAATTTCAATCTCGATAAGATCTTCAGGAATATCAAACTCTGAAAACAATTCAGAGAATTCGTCTACGAAATCTTCCGTGCTCAAATGAACGCGAGACATATTAACTGAAATCGGAACAAGCTTTTCGCCTGACTTTATGCACTGCGAAATAAATTCAAAGACCTTCCTGTAAACATAAAAATCAAGCTCGCGTATATATCCGTTGCGCTCAAAAAGTCCGATGAACGAATCAGGCCGCATTTCTCCGAGCGCGCTGCTCTTCCATCTTACAAGCGCCTCAGCTCCGATAATCTTGCCCGATGCAATATTCATCTTAGGCTGGAACACAACATAGAATTCTTCCTTTTCAAATGCCTCAGGAATAAAGCGCTCGATGTTTCTGTCGTTCATTGACTGGGCGCGCATGTTCTCATCATAAACAGCATAACTTTCTACGATATTCTTGCGTACCTGACGGCGCGCGTAATCTGCATTGCCCATAAAAATCTGCGCAGGACTTTCTGCCATTAAATTTTCATCACGCGAATCGATGTAGCATATACCTGTTTTTGTCGCAAGGTGGCTGTGGATTTTTGATTTTACATAGCGTCCACCATTGTAGAAAGCCTTGAATAAAACCATTGCATGCTCGATATTTTCAACCGGAATCAAAAGATAGAAATGGTCTGTAGCACCGCGCGCGCAGATTCCGTTATGGTGTTCTGCAATACGCGCGATACGGCGTCCCAGCGCAACAAGAAGGTCGTTTGCATAATTTACGCCTTCTTCCTGCTGCATAAGCCTGAACGACCTTATGTCGATTCCCGCAAGCATAAAATTCTGGTCGGGATTAAGTGCAAGCATTTTGTTCATTTCCTGCTCGAAACGGCTTTCAGCCCAGAGTCCCGTAAGGGGATCAAAACCGTTTGTCTGATGAGAAGCAAGCCGCTTGTTTGATTTGTAAAGATAAACAAACATTACGATCAAAAGCGAGGCCGCACAGGCAATTGCAAAAAGTATGATTAAAAGCAGAAGCTGATTCTGTAATTTTTTTGAAACCTCATAAACAAAATCCTCAGGAATCGTCATGCCGAGCGTCCATGGAGTTCCATCAAGCCTTGTAAAAATCACAAGCTCGTTTCCGGTTTTCTTTGAACGGAGAGTCGAAACGCCTGCCGTATATTCTTTTACAGTCCTGTTGAATTTCTCAATTACCTCAGCATCCTCTTCACTTAATTTTTCCCTGTCGTAAAACAAAAGCGACTGGCTTCCCGGCTTTACAAACGGAACGCCCTGAGAATTAAGAATAAAGCCCGAACCTGTATCGTCAATTGAAATGCTTGAAACATACGACGACATCCGCATTACAAGAACTGAAAAACCGAACAGTCCGATATTTTCGTTTCGTGAATTATGAACTGCACGGCACACTATGAATTCCTCAAGCCCTGTAACAGGAGATACGCGCGGGTCAGTAACAAAACGCTGCTCGTGGTCAATCATTATCGCCTTAAAATAATCTGTGTACATTGCATTGAACTTGCGTCCGTTATATGAATGACACACGCCATCCCTTCCGCAGAAAAATAAATTCATCGCGTAAGACGGAAGTCCCACTCTCCTGCCCTGAAGCCAGTTCACGATTTTTACAGGATCGTCGGTACGGACTACATCAGCATAAACGCAGTACGACAGGTCAGAAAAGCAGCCGTCGATTTCATCAGAAACTGCGGTTGCATAAGACTGAAGCAAAGCCCTGCTGTTTGAAATATAAATTAAACGCGTATACCTGTTTACTGATTTTACGGCAGTAAAGAAAAGAAGGCCAATAAGCACCATCATGCTTACGACGACAGCTACCATAAAGCGATTTATGACATCGTAACTGCTTAGAGAAACCTTTTTATGTTTGTCCTTAACGTTTTTAATTCTATTCACTTTTTATACTGCTTACTTTATTATAGTATATATGTGAATAAATTCAAACTTAAATAAGCGAATTATTTTGATTTGCAAGGAAATTCTTTATGAATGAAACTCAAAAAACTCCACACAACGCAGCATCCAAAGGGCAGATTGCAAAGACTGTTCTTTTTCCGGGAGACCCTAAGCGGGCCCGATATATTGCAGAAAATTTTCTTGAAGGCGCAAGGCTTGTAAGTGACGTCCGCGGAATGGAAGCGTTCACCGGTCTATACAAAGGTAAGCCTGTTTCTGTAATGGGAAGCGGAATGGGCGGTCCGTCGGCAGGAATCTATTCACATGAATTGTATTCCTTCTATGACGCCGACGCCATCATCAGAATCGGAACGGCCGGCGGCTACCGCAAAGAACTTAAGCCGGGCGCCTTGATTTTCGCGCTGACCGCCTCAACGGATTCCAATTATGCATATCAGTTTAAGCTTCCCGGAACATTTTCGCCGTGCTGCGATTTTGAGCTTTTGCAGAAGGCGGTCAATTTTGCAAGGGAGCATTCTTTTGAATATGCCGCCGGCGCTATTCTTTCATCAGACATGTTCAGCCCGTACAATGCGCTTGGTAAAGACGGCTCTGATGCAGCATGGAAGCCGTGGGCCGATATGGGATGCCTTGCACAGGATATGGAAACATACGCGCTTTACTGCAACGCGGCAAGATTCGGCAAAAAGGCGCTCTCGATTGTAACGAACACCTTCAATAAAATTACAGGGCAGGAGCTTGAAGGCGGCTACGATGTCCTTACGCCGATGATTGAAACTGCTTTATCACTTGTATAGGGCGCTGGCGTATAGTCGCTTACAATAAAAAACTTCATAATTAATAAAAATGTGCCGATAATAGTTATATGGAAAACTCTGTTTCTTTTTCGCAGCAGGTTATCGATGCAGTTGATGTAAAATCGTCCTGGTATAACGAAACGATAATGCCTCAGCTTCATGAAAACTACAGGCTGCTGCATACATGTGCAAAAAATCTCTTTGATATTCTGGTTCAGAAATCCCTTGTAAAACCAGACCCGTATAAGCTTGACAGAAAAATTTCTGAAATCAAGTCGCCGGATAACAGTCAGTTTATCGATACGGAGCGGGCTGTAATTATCGGCGCTCGTTTTTCTGAATACGAATCAATGCTCGATTACATCTGCACATATTACAAGTTTTCCATCGACCACTTTTCAATTGCTGAAATAAAAAAATTAGTTGACTTCAACAACAGCTTTTTATGGAGCCAGTTTTCTTCCAACAGCACCAAACCTAATACGCGCGGTCTTGCGGCTTTAGTTGATGATGCACGGCGCGGTTCAAATCAGCTTACAGTAAGCTCATTGAGCGACATCATTTCAAAATGCTCAAAGGGAACGCAGGACATCAATGCTGAATTAAAAGAGCTCATGGAATATCAGAAAGAAGTTTACAAATGTTCCATAAGAAAAGATATTTTCCAGCATCCTAAATTTGACAAGGAAAAGGCGGCGGAATCTCCTCAGGCAGAAAATGATCAGATCCGAAAAATGTATGCTCAGGTAATGGGAAAGACTCCGTTCTACACTGCCCTTGTTGAGGAAATCATAAAGGAAGACCACGCGCCAAACAAAGCAGAACTGCAGCAGGCTGTCTTACAGAAGCTTCAGGTTCAGAAAAAAAATACTCAGAAAAAAACAAAGACGGTTGATACAAGGGATATGCTGATGTCCGCCGTTTTGTGCTTCAGCGGATTAAATGTTCAGCTTGAACAGGTTTACACAAAGCTTAAGGAAAACTACACGATATTGCAGAACGAGCACAATTCACTTTGGGATAAACTTAAGCTTGCAATCAGGCAGGCGCTCGGTCTTCCGGAAAAGCCTGTAATCTATCAGCTTGTAATTACGGACAAGGCAACGAATGCAAAACGCAAGGAGTCTCTTGACTTCCACGCCTTTACCGGTGAGATTCTCAAGAAGGTAAATTTCTATGCTTCGTTTGCAGTAAAAAATTCTCCGGGATACATTAAGATTGCAAATGCGCCAGAAGACAAGGTACTCGATTTTCTGAACAAGCAGTACAAGGACATGCAGAGGACGATGCTGCTTTTAATTGCGCTTAATGAATATCTTAAGCAGGCACCGCAAACGGCAGACAACCGCGCAAAAATTAAAGGCCTTACAATGGAATTTACCACGATAAAAAATATTATGGTGAACACAAACCAGAGGCGCGCAGAATATATTTCATATGTCGAAGAACAGGAACAGATGAGGAAACTTGGAATCAATGAAGAAGATGCATAAAAAATTCAGCGCCGCAATATTGTCACTTGCTTTGATTGCGCTCGGCGCATCATGTTTTGCAGCAGGAATTTACGATAATTCAGAAAATACAACATCAAACGAAATAGTTCCGGAACTTCAGCGAGAGCTTGTAATTTACGAAACAGTTTATTCACTTGATTTAAATCCGCATACCTCCGCATATGTTTCGGAAGCACAGATTTTAAATGGAGTTTACGAGGGACTTTTTTCGTACAACCCTGTTACGCTTGAACCTGACTATGCGCTTGCAGAAAATTACAGAATCTCGCGTGACAAGCTCAGATGGTCGTTCACGATAAGGGAAAACGCAAAATTTTCAAACGGCAAAAGCATTACCGCAGAAGATGTAAAGGAATCGTGGCTTGAGCTGATTGCAAATCCGGGCGCAAGTTACGCTTCGTTTCTTGATATAATTAAAGGCGCCGCTGATTACCGCACGGGTAACGGAGCACGGACTGACGTAGCGATTTATGCAGAAGGCAACAAGCTCAGCATTGAACTTGTAAAGCCGGCCAGCCACCTTCCGAAAATTTTATGCCATCACGCTTTTTCTGTAATAAGCGACGCCACAAATGAAAAGCCCGGCGAAGTAATTACAAGCGGCCCGTATTATATTAAAAAGCTTACCCCGCTTGAACTGGTGCTCGCAAAAAACGAGCATTACTGGGATGCAGAAAACGTTCACATTCCTTCTGTAAGAATTATTTTTTCGCGGGATGCAATGCAGGCGTCGCACGCTTTCAATACAGGAGCCGCAGACTGGCTTTCTGGATTATTCGACGCCAAAACTATTCTCGATAAAAAGGCATTGCAGTTTGCCGCCGAATACGGAACGACGTATTACTTTTTTAAGGAGCAGCACAACATCTGGTCTTCTCCCGATTTCAGGAACGCGCTTCTTTCTGCGGTTCCGTGGAAGGAGCTCAGGGCCGGCGCGATGTTCCCGGCAACTACGATTGTGTGCCCCAGTACCGGCTACAAAAGTCCTGACGGCATAGACTACACGGACATAAGCGATGCAAAGCTTTTGTTGAAGCAGGCAAAGCAGAAGGCCGGCTTGAAGGAAGACGAAGCGCTTTCTGTAACATTCGCGATCGCTGACAACGAATACATGCAGGGGCAGGCGGAGCTTTTAAAAAATGCATTTGCAGAAATCGGCGTCGAGCTTAAAATCGTAAAGACAGACGAATCAACTTATCTTGGCTCAATCCATCAGTCAACCGCTGATATTTTTTCTTACTCGTGGGTAGGAGATTTTTCAGACCCGCTTGCTTTCCTTGAGCTTTTCCGCGGCGATTCCACAATGAACGAAAGCGGCTGGAAAAACGATGAGTTTGACGACCTTCTTGATAAGGCCGCCTTTACTACTGACGAAAGCGAACACAATGCGCTTCTTTCCAAGGCAGAAGACATTCTTCTTGCAAGCGGACTTGTTATGCCGGTTATGCACGCCATCAGCAGTAACGCAGTTGATTTGAAGACAGTCGGCGGCTGGACGGCAAACTCTATGGACGTTCACCCGTATAAATATCTTTTTATAAGAAAGCAGACGCGGCATCTTCCGAACGTTGTCCTCAAGTAAATTTTTTGTTCCTCACAAGAAGACAGCAGTCTCTACAGCGGACAAGCGCATTCACTGAGGACTGCCGTTTTCATGAGAGCCACTTCATACGAAGCCAGACGCTTAATTGAATAATTCATATAAAAATACTATACTGTAAAAATCACGATTCATATTCTTAGAGGTATTTTTTTATGGTTATTCTTACACTGAACTGCGGTTCATCATCTGCAAAGTATCAGGTTTATGACTGGGACAACAAAGAAGTAATGGCTAACGGTGTTGTTGAACGCATCG
>CACYCX010000045.1 GCA_902772975.1 uncultured Spirochaetaceae bacterium | reverse complement strand
GATTATTGCATTAATACCAAAAACATTTATCCCGAATTACGGCGAGTTCTACGAGCGGCGGCATTTTGCGCCAGCTTCTTCGCTGTTGCAGAAACAGATTTATATTTCCAAAAAAAATCCTGATGTTCCGTTCGGGACTGATATTATAATTCAGAGCGAAGAAGCGCCTTCTGTGAAAATCGCTTTTGAATTGTGTGAGGATTTGTGGGTAACGGTTCCGCCGTCATCACGCCATGCACTTAACGGAGCCTTGATAATCGCAAACCTTTCTGCTTCAAACGAAATAATCGGCAAGGCTGAATACAGGCGCCTTTTAGTAAAATCACATTCTGCAAAGCTTGTTTCCGCATATATTTACGCAAGCGCAGGTCACGATGAATCAACTCAGGACTTGATTTTTTCTTCGCACAATATCATTGCGGAAAACGGTGCTGTATTAAATGAGGCAGAGCTTTTTTCAAATGACATGATTTTTTCTGATATAGATGTTGAGCGGCTTCTTCACGAAAGGGAACACACGACAACATTCGCTCAGTGCGCAAATGATTTTGCTGAAAAATCTGGCAGCAATTACAGATATATTTCCGTTGATTTTAAGCCGGTCAATTTTTCGAAAGATGCTTTCTTTATGCGAAAAATCGAAAAGCGTCCGTTTGTTCCTGAATGGAAGGAAGAGCGGGAAAAACGCTGCCGCGAAATCATTACATTGCAGGCGCAGGGACTTGCAAAAAGGCTTCGTCATATAAACGGAAAAAATGCCGTAATCGGACTTTCAGGCGGACTTGATTCAACGCTTGCCCTTCTTGTTACAGTCAGAGCCTTTGATTTATGCGGTTTTTCCCGAAGCGGAATTCTTGCCGTTACAATGCCATGTTTTGGCACTACAGAACGCACTCATAACAATGCCGTCACGCTTTCAAAAGAAACAGGCGTTTCATTTAAAGAAGTAAACATTGCGCAGTCGGTCCGTCAGCATTTTTCTGACATAGGACAGGATGAAGCCGTTCATGATGTAACTTACGAAAACTGCCAGGCAAGGGAAAGAACGCAGGTTTTAATGGATCTTGCAAACAAGTGCGGCGGAATCGTAATCGGAACAGGAGACCTTTCTGAGCTTGCATTGGGATGGGCAACTTATAACGGCGATCATATGTCTATGTACGGTGTAAACGCTTCAATTCCTAAAACGCTTGTGAGATATCTTGTTCAGTACGAAGCTGACGAGGCTTTTTCAAACCAGGAGACTGAGCTTCAGAAGGTGCTGCTTGACATTCTTGATACTCCTGTAAGTCCGGAGCTTCTTCCACCTGAAAAAGGAAACATTTCGCAAAAGACAGAAGAAATTGTAGGGCCGTATGATTTACATGATTTTTTCCTTTACTATTTGCTTCGCTTTGGATTTTCGCCTTCAAAGATTTATTTTCTTGCGACAAAAGCCTTTTTGCCCGAAGAATATTCGCCTGTATGCATAAAAAAATGGCTTTTAACATTCTACAGAAGATTTTTCAGCCAGCAGTTCAAACGCTCGTGCCTTCCGGATGGAGTAAAGGTAGGAACAGTAAGCCTTTCTCCGCGCGGAGACTGGCGAATGCCTAGTGATGCAAGCGCACAGCTCTGGCTTAAAGAAATTGAATCAATCGATATTGACTAACCTTGCTTTTCTTAAGATTCAAAAGGGGGAATAATGTATTACACTGCAGATGAAAACCGCTATCAGAAAATGGAATACAGGCGGTCAGGAAAAAGCGGGTTAAAGCTTCCTTTAGTTTCGCTGGGATTATGGCACAATTTTGGAAGCAATGCAGATTACGACACGATGGAACAGATGTGTACGACTGCATTTGACAACGGCATCACATGCTTTGATATTGCAAACAATTACGGTCCTGTTGCCGGATCCGCAGAAGAGAATTTCGGACGCATATTCAAGAAAAATTTTATTCCGTACAGGGATGAAATTCTTGTAACATCAAAGGCCGGCTATGACATGTGGCCGGGTCCATACGGTAACTGGGGAAGCAGAAAATATATCCTTGCAAGCCTTGACCAGTCACTCAAAAGAACAGGTCTTGAATATTTTGATATTTTTTATCATCACAGAATGGATCCTGAAACGCCGCTTGAAGAATCTATGGGTGCTTTGGATCAGGCGGTAAAATCCGGGAAAGCATTATATGCCGGCATTTCAAATTATGACAGGGAAACTACAATCAAGGCTGTAAAAATCCTTAATGAACTCCACTGCCCTTTTGTAATCAATCAGGTGCGCTATTCAATTTTTGACAGGCACATCGAAAATGACGGACTTAAAGAATACGCCGGAAAAAACGGAGTCGGCCTTATATGCTTTAGTCCGCTTGCACAGGGACTTCTTTCTGACAAATATATTAACGGAATCCCGGAAGACAGCAGAATTGCAAAAGACGGACGCTTCCTTAAAAAGGATAATCTTACAAAAGAACGCCTTACGCAGATAAAGGCTCTTAATGAAATTGCAAGTCAGAGGGGACAGACGCTTGCACAGATGGCTCTGAGCTGGGTGCTTCGTGACGGAGACGTTACAAGCGTTCTTATCGGCGCTTCTAAAAAAGAGCAGATTCTTGAAAACATAAAAATTATCGGGCACACAGATTTTACAGCAGAAGAAATTGCTGCCATCGACAAGATTGCTCCGACAGGTGCGTCATGTTAAGCTACAGGCATTCCTTTCATGCCGGAAATCACGCTGATATTTTAAAACACCTTACTCTGATTTCGATTTTTAATTCTCTGAATAAAAAGGAAAAGTCCTACACCTTTTTTGACACACATTCAGGACGAGGACTTTATTCGCTTGAAAGTGATGAAGCAAAAAAAACGATGGAAAGCGAAAAAGGGATTTCATCTCTGATGGATTATATTTCAAAAAAAAATCAGCAGCTGCAAAGCGAATTATTGAGTGACTACATTTCATTCTGCAGGCCGTATTACCATAAAATACTGTATCCCGGCTCAGCGGAAATCGAACAGCGCCTTTCGAGAAAAGGTGACGCCGTATTTTTATGCGAGCTTCATAAAAATGAATTTGCTGAACTGAAAAAAAACATATCGTCCGGTGCAAAGGCATACAATGAAAACGGCTTTGCATTTCTAAAGCGGATGACGCCGCCGCAGATAAAACGGGGCGCTGTTCTTATCGATCCAAGCTATGAGGATGAAAGCGACTATGATGAGGTAGTCAGTACGGTATGCGAAGTCCATAAAAAATGGAGTGCAGGAATAATTGCCGTCTGGTATCCGCTTTTAGCTCACAGAAAAGAAAAGATATTAAATCTCGTAAATTCCATAACTGATTTTGCAAAAGCCCAGAATAGCAATACGGCTGTCCTTTGCGCTGAGCTTACGGTCAACACAGAAGACAGCCATAAAGAAACTACGCTTGAAGAAAACGCCTCTGTCAATACGCACACACCGCGCCTTTACGGAAGCGGCATGCTCGTATTAAATGTACCATGGAAAACTGATGAGCTTTTAAATGAAGCACTTCCAGTTGTCACAGAAGCAATTCAGAGCGAAGGCAGAAAAGATTTTTCCGTCAGGTTTATTTAACGATTGACATTCTGATTTAGCTGAACAAAAGTGAATCAGAATCTGCCGTTACTTTTATAGCCGAGCCTTCAGGGAATTTTCCAAGCAGGATTTCCTTTGCAAGCGGATTTTCGACATATGTCTGAATTGCACGCTTTACCGGGCGCGCTCCAAATGCAGGATCATATCCTTTTTCTGAAATAAAGCCGACAGCCGCATCATCAAACGAAATTGTAATCCGCCTGTCTTCAAGCCTTGATTTAACGCGCTCAAGCTGATTCCGCACGATATTTGAAATGCAGCTTTTATCGAGTCTTGAAAACATAACAGTCTCATCAATTCGGTTAAGGAATTCCGGGCGGAATGTTGATTTTAAAAGCTTATCGACATTATCACGGGCGGCTTTCATTTTTTCTTCTGAATCAGCTTCAAGAATAAAATCACTACCAAGGTTGCTTGTCATAATAATTATCGTATTCTTAAAATCGACAAGCCGCCCCTGACCGTCAGTAAGCCGTCCGTCATCAAGCACCTGTAAAAGCACGTTAAACACATCAGGATGAGCCTTTTCAATTTCATCAAAAAGCACAACGCTGTAAGGACGGCGCCGAACCGCCTCTGTAAGCTGTCCGCCCTCGTCATAGCCGACATATCCCGGCGGCGCTCCGATAAGGCGTGACACGCTGAACTTTTCCATGTATTCGCTCATATCTATTCGCGTAAGTGATTTTTCATCATTAAAGAGAAAATCCGCGAGTGTTTTAGCAAGCTCTGTTTTTCCAACACCTGTAGGTCCGATAAACAAAAAGCTTCCAAGCGGGCGGTTGGGATCACTTAAACCGGAACGGTTTCGCCTGATTGCGTCAGACACAACCTGTACGGCCTCGTTCTGACCGACGACACGCTTATGAAGTACACCCTCAAGCATGATGTATTTTTCTTTTTCTGAGCTCATCATTTTGCTTACTGGAATTCCAGTCCATGAGCTTACAACCTTTGCAATATCCTCTTCGGTTACTTCCTGACGCAAAAGGGATTCGCGCTCTTCATTTTTTGATGCAGATTCTGCCTTTTGCTTTTCGCCTTCAATCTGCTTCTGAAGATCAGGAATTATGCTGTATTTAAGCTCGGCGGCTTTTTCAAGATTACCTTCTCGGGTAAATTTTTCTTCCTCAAAGCGTGCCTGTTCAAGCTTTTCCTTTAATTCGCGTGCCCTGTCGATGGAACTCTTTTCATTCTGCCATTGAAGTTTCATGGCATCGCGCTCGTGCTGAAGTTCAGCAAGCTCCTTTTCGAGCTTTGAAAGCCGCTCTTTAGAAGCAAGGTCGTCTTCCTTGGAAAGAGACTGTTTTTCGATTGAAAGCTGGACTATGCGACGTTCAGCCTGATCAAGCTCAGTAGGCTGGCTTTCAATTTCCATCTTTAAACGGCTTGCAGCTTCATCAACAAGGTCAATTGCCTTATCAGGCATAAACCTGTTTGTAATATATCTGTTTGAAAGGACAGCTGCCGACACGAGCGCTTCATCGTTAATGCGGACGCCATGGTGTATCTCATATTTATCACGAAGGCCGCGCAGGATTGCTATCGTATCTTCTACCGTAGGCTCAGCACAATAAACCTGCTGGAACCGCCTTTCCAGCGCGGCGTCTTTCTCAATATATTTTCTGTATTCATCAAGCGTAGTCGCGCCGATTGCCCTAAGCTCGCCGCGGGCTAAAGCAGGCTTCAACAAATTAGAGGCATCCATTGAACCTTCACTTGCACCCGCGCCTACAATCGTATGAAGCTCATCGATAAAAAGAATTATATGACCGTCGCTTTTCTGGACTTCGGTGATTACTGATTTAAGGCGCTCCTCAAATTCGCCGCGGAATTTTGCGCCCGCGACTAATGCGCCCAAGTCAAGAGAAAGAAGGCGCTTGTCCTTAAGGCTTTCAGGAACGTCACCGCTTGCAATACGCCGCGCTAATCCTTCGACTACGGCCGTCTTACCTACACCAGGCTCGCCTATTAAAACAGGGTTGTTTTTTGTGCGGCGGCTTAATACCTGCATTACGCGCCTGATTTCTTCATCACGGCCGATAACAGGATCTATTTTGTCCTGACGGGCAAGAGCAGTTAAATCCCTAGTAAATTTTTCGAGGGATCGGATTGTTGACTCAGGATCCTGTGAATCTACCCTTTGATTTCCACGGATTGATTTTAATGCCTCAAGAATTTTATTTTTGTCAATTCCAAAACGCAAAAGAAGCTTACCGGCAGGACAATCACTCTGACTCATTGCAAGGAGGATATGCTCTGTGGAAACAAAATCATCCTTTAAAAAAGACATTTCCTTTTCGGCCTTTGCAAGGATTTTTTGAGCAGACTGGCTTAACGTCATCTGCGCCGCATATCCTGTTACCTTAGGATATGAATCAAGAAGGGATTTTGCTTCCTTTAAAAGGACTTCGCATTGAACTCCGATTCTTTCAACCAACGGAGGGACAATGCCGTCCTTCTGTTCAAGTAAAGCTACGAGAATATGTTCTGCACCAATTTCAGAATGATCATTCTGCTGTGCAATTTGAGATGCACTTTGCAATGCATCCTGTGTCTTTAAAGTAAATTGTTCGTAATTCATACTTTCAATGTAATTACGAATTTAAAAAAAGGCAAATTTTTTTGCGGGATTGGGAATATAAATTGTTATTCTATGTCTTCAATCTGTCCGTATTCACAGACGACATTTTCAAGATTTGCGTGCTCAAGAATTTCAAGCGATCTTTTCTGCTTTTTGTAAAGCCTTATCTCGCCAGAACCTTTTCCGCCAGTAAGTATCTTAAGGACTTTGCGTTTTCCTTCCGGGATTTCATAATCACGCACGAGCATTCCGCTTGAAGCACAATAAACATCTACATCAAGAACATATTTTTTATTATGAAAGCTTGCCGTCCAGTGAAGTTCAGGCTCTCCGTCGTTTTCAGGAACCTGAATGCAGTTTGATGTAAACTCATATTTTTTAAACTGCTTTTTAATTCCAAAGGAATAAAACTGCTTTTCAAAAATGCACATTACGCAAAGTTTTCCGTTGTAATTTCCCTGTACGGCAAAACCGCTGTCCTGCATGATTTTTCCTGTAAATACGCTTGAAAGCTGAGAGCAGTTCAAATGGAAGAACGGAACCGGGAATGACTTTCCCCAGTTTTTATCGGAATAACCGAAGCACATTTCTGGCGAAACTACATATTCAGAACCGTCAAACAAAACCCTTCCGGAGAATTTTGAAGTAACGCCTGTAGGAATGTAATGCGTATCTTCTTTTTTATTTCCGTAACATTCTGAAAATTCATGCTGGGTTTCATAATGCAGGTTCCACTCCATGCGGCCAACATCACTCATAAACTCAGGATGCTCGCGTAAATCTTCTTTTGTAAACGCGATTGAACCATACAGTTCGTTTTCTGTAAAGACGCAGCCACCAAGCTGAATGCTGAATATTTTTTTCTGTGATTTAAATTCTGATGCAGGGAAAAAGCGGTTTATCTGCTTTGATTTTTTTCCGAATATGCCAACGCGTACTGCCGCAAAAGAAGGAATTGAATCTGTCTGACTTGAGGAATCAGGCTGCGAGAGGCTTCCTGTAAGCGCGTTCTGCAAATCTTCAGGAGCAAGGCGCGTATTGTGCTTCTGGAAAAGCTTTATTTCATCGGCTGCTACAGCTGGATTTTCGATTAAAAGTTCAATAAAAAAACAAACCTGCTCTCCGTTCTGCGGACTTACTCCGTTAAAGTAATACCGCCAGGAATCAAAGCCACATCTTGAAGAAGTTCTTTTCAGCTTATATAAAATATTTTTGTTTGCAGGTTTTCGAGCGGACATAATTTTTCCCCTTTCCCAATTATCTACTATATTATCGGAAAACGGCGGAAAAATATTAAGTAAAATTATTTAAGGAGGTTGTCGATTGCCTTGATAATCTCGTCGTGGTTTGTAAAATTTTCATCGAGATATTCAAAAGCATTTACTGCATCACGCTGAGCATGTTCGTACCAGATTGAATAAAGCTCACCAGTAAGTTCATTTCCCGGAAACGGAGCGCCCTGAATATCAGAAACAAGAAGCCTCATCAATTCGATGCATTTTGTCATCTTTTTATCCATAATTCAACTTTCTCCCTTTTAAAAAACATACTTTTATATATTAAACCTCGAAATACTTCTGTTTTTCGAACTTCTTTTTAATTATAACTCAATTTTCTGAAAATTTCCAATAAGTTTTTTAAGTTTAGGGCCTATTATTACTGTTTTGGAAGCTTTTTGTCTGGAAGCAAGCAGTCGTTTTGCAGCCTGAGCAATATCATCTTTTGTAAGCGAAAGTAAGACTTTTGTCTCATTCCGTACTTCTTCTGAAGAATCACCTGTAATTTCGCGGCAGAAAGCTTCCCTTCCCCTTCCCTTTGGCGCGTTAAAATTAAGTGAAGAGCTGTATGCGCCTGTTACCAGTTTTTCTGTTGCGTTCTCATCAAATTCATGCTCGCTTGCAAGCCTTAAGCATTCTTCAAATTTTGATACTGAAGCTTCTCCATCAGGATCTCGGTATGTTACAATTGAAAAGCGGTCTCCGCGTGATATTGCAAAACCGCCGTATGCACCGCCTTCCATCCTGATTTTTTCCCACAATGTATTCATGCTGAACCAGTGCCTGAATGCGCCTTCAGAAATGCGTTCCCTTGTTCCGACAGGAGATGCCTTAAAGGTTTCTGAAGCAAAATACACATGCGCCTGTTTTTTTATGAATTCATTTTTGAACGGATCCTTACCCTTAATTTTAAGTAAATCAAAGAATTCGCTGTCAGAATATTTTTTACCGCCTTCAAGCGGCTTTAAGTTCATCAAAGAAATAAAGCTTTTTGCTGAGTCAATTGCCTTATCCATAGTATCATCGTCTGCCGTTAAATGAACAAGGACTCCGCTTGAAAAAATCTTTTGAGCAATTTCGCAAAGCCTTGGCCTTATTGCCTTTGGATTTCTTGCAATTTCACGCAGGGTAAAAAGCTGGCTTATGCCGTTCCAGATTTCGTAAACACAGGACGATTTTTTTGACGAAGCCATTGAACGAGAAAGCGCATAGAGATGGCCGTCCGGTAAAATCTCGGATTCGTAATCATCAAGCAGCTCGCGGGAAAGTATCTTCAGCCGCTTTAAATCTGCAAAATCAATGTTCTGAAGGCTTTCTGCAAGCAGTGAAGAAAAACGCTTAGCATACTCTGGAAGGAAAGCGGCTGAAATAGTGATGTATGGGCGTCCGGTAAATTCAGGATGCCTTGAGGCCTTGGCGCGGGCCTTTTCTGTATCCTTAACTTCAAAATATCTTTTTGTAACTCCTACTGACTGACATACTCTTGCAAACCGTAAAAGACCGTCAGACCAGGAAACATTTTTCCAGCCGGATTCAAGAAGCACATCGCAGAAAAACGGTATGTACGGGTAAAGGCCCGCGTCGAGGACATCGCAAGGAAAGCTGTAATCTGCGTAAATAATTCCGTTTGTGTTTTCATGGCTGAGGACGGCCGTTATTTTTTTGCCGGATTCAGTCGTGATTGAAGACACCTCGGCTGATATATTGTCAACGTCAGGATCAAGCTCAGACGGCTTGATATGCGGAATGCAGGAAACATCATCAGCTTCAGCCTGAAAAGCCTTTAGCGACATAAAATTCTTATTGACTTCTTCGGGAGGAATTTTATTCTGAAGCATCTGAAGTTTTTTCGCTTCCTTCTGTTCACGCTCCATAATATATTTTTTGTCAGGATAAATCAGCGTAATTGAAGCATTTTTATTTTCGAGAAAATATTTTTTTATCATCGACGGAAGATAATCTTTATCGTCCAAAAGCCTGTTCTTGATGCTTTCGTAAATCTCATTCAGGCGGAATGCATCAAAAATATTTTTTCCGAAGTTCCACTGCCGCACTGCCCTTAATCCGTACGAAATTGAATAAGGCTCTCCATAGCGCACGATTTCGCGCGTTGAAAAATCAACTGACATAATCGCAGCTTCAAGATCTTCCTGAGGAATACCGTTTTCAATTATTTCATTCAGAGTTTTGTAAATCAAATCCTTTACTTTTTGCGCGTTCTTTTCTTTTACAGAACGAAGTCCAAGCGCGAATAATATCGAAGATGTTGAGGTGCTCGGTCCGCTTAAAGAAGAAAGGCCTTTACCAAGATTGCTTTCTGTAAGTGCCTTTAATAAAGGTGAACCTGAGTTCATAAAAAGAATTTCTGCAAGATAGCGGTATTCACAAAAAAGGTTTACATCGTATACATCACCGAGATTCCAGTTTACGGTAACGGTCGGATCAGTGTCCTTGCCTTCCGATAAAGGAGCGCGCCATTTTGACATTTTTATTTCTGTAACAGGCGATGCTTTTTCCCGCAATGCAATTTCATTTAAAAGAGACTGTTTTTCCGTGGCGCTTGGTTCCGGTGAGGCGTCCCGGCGGCTTTCAATTCTGTCTAAAAATTCTGTTTGTATAAAATCAAGCTGTTTTTCTGTAGGAATGTTCCCGTACAGGAAAAGAATGCAGTTTTCCGGGATATAATATTTTTTATAAAAATCAAGATACTGTTCGTAAGTAAGGTCCGGAATTACAAGAGGATCGCCGCCGGCATCGACATTATAGACTGTATCCGGCATCAGCGATGAGATTATGCAGTCGTTGGCCACTGAATCAAATGTAGAATAATTTCCCTTCATCTCGTTATAAACAACGCCCTGAAAAGAATATTTTCCGCTCGGGTCTATTTCAAGATGATGGCCTTCCTGCATAAAGACTTCTTTACGCAATTTAGGAAAGAAAACGGCGTCTCCGTAAACTGACATCAGGTTAAAATAATCTTTTTCTGCAACGGTAGCACACGGATATGCAGTTTTATCCGGGAATGTCATGGCATTTAAAAATGTCTTTACGCTCTGGTTTTCAAGAACTACAAAAGGATCTTTTATCGGATACTTTTCGCTTCCGCAAAGGACTGTATGTTCGATTATGTGCGGTACTCCGTTTGATGTTTCAGGAACTGTCCTGAACGCGAACATAAAAAGATTTTCCTTGTCATCATTCAAAAGATGAAAAACTTCAAGTCCTGTTTTTTTATGCCTTAAGTAAACACCATTGCATTTTGCATCAGCGCAATAGCCGCTTCCCAAATACTCAAAGCCTTTATAAGATTTATTCAGGCACTTTACAGATTTTTCATTTTGATTATTCGACATAAACATCATCCTCGCGTCCGGTTACACGAAGTTTTCCCTCTTCATAAGCTTTTCGTAATTTTGCAAAAAATGAATTTGTAATTTCGTCGCAGTCTTTCTTGCGCATCGGCTTTCTAATTCGTTCTTCTTCAAGAATAGTATCTCCGCGTGAATGTGATACATTAGAAAGAATTTTCTGCCTGAAGTCTTCACTTTTTCCTGCAATAAGATAGGCCGCGTCTGCGTCACTCATTTCGCGAAGATATTCCTGAATAAACCTGTCGTCTGCATTCACTACATCCTCTATAGTAAAAAGCTTTGAACGCAAATCTTTTCCAAGCTCAGGGTCTTCATAAGAAAGCTCTTCGATAAGCTCCTGCCCTACCTTCATATCCATTCTCTTTAGGATTTGTGCAAGCGAAGAGCGGCCGTCGATTGAAGTTGTCTTATCATCAGTTAAGGCAAGCGCCTTTTCGTGCATTGCAGTATTTATGCGGTCAATTACTTCTGGCGAAACGGCCTTTAATTTTGCAAGGCGCATCACAACTTCTTTTTTATCATCATTATCCATTGCCTTTATTACAGCGGCGGCCTTTGCCGGAACAAGATTGGAAAGCACCAGAGCTTTTACAGCCGATGATTCATCTTTTAAAAGCAAAAGAATCTGGTCGTTTGATTTTTCGGCTAGATATGCAAACGGCTTTTCTTTCGGAACACCGGCAGCCTTTGTTAAAATTGCATTTCCCTTTTCGGTTCCAAAAGCTTTTTCAAGAATTGTCTTTGCAGTTGTACGGCCGCCGCCTTCCTTTACGCGTTCAGCAAGCGAATGGAATTCTTCAAGAATCTCTGTAGCTTCTTCATCTGTAATCGTACGTATCGAAGTAATTTCAAGAATTATTTTTTCTGTTTCTTCCTGACTTAAATACTTCATTATGTCAGCGGCATTATCTACCCCAAGAAGCAGAAGGAATTTAGCTACACGGCGATAAACGCTTTCCTTACCGCCTTCACCCGGCTCAAGCGGAACTTTTATAAGTCCGCCATGCTTCAAGGCATCTGTTGCGCCCTCAAGCTCCGGGGAGACTTTATAATCATTCTGAGCCCGTGATTTTTTTACTGATTTAGTAAAAGTCTGGTCGACAGGCTCACTTTTTTTCGGTTCAGTTTTTTCTTTTGCATTCAATGAAGAATTATTGTATGCTCTGAGGCGGTAGTCGTTTTGATTCATACAGAGATTCCTACTTTTTACAGAAGCTTAAGTTCCTCTTCACTTGCCATATGGATTCCTGCTTTTTCAAAAACCCTTTCTGTTTCAGGAATATCAGTTGAACGGATAATCATATAAGCAGAATTTGACTTGCGTCCTGTAAAACCATACATATATTCTACATTGCGGTTATTGTCAGCAAGCAGCTTTAGAATCTTATTGAGGCTTCCTGTTTCATCTGGAATTTCTATTGCGATTACCGG
>CACYCX010000044.1 GCA_902772975.1 uncultured Spirochaetaceae bacterium | reverse complement strand
GAAAGCGAGCAGAACTTTATTCCGATTGGAAAACCTAACGACAATCTCATTATGTACATTGTTGACGGCAAAAACAGACTGCTTCCTTACGGTGCAAAAGGCGAGCTTTGTGTTTCAGGCCCGCAGGTCGGCCGCGGCTATCTTAATCTTCCTGAAAAAACATCCGCTGCATTTGTAAAAAATCCGTTCAGGGCCGATTTTCCTTATGACCGAATGTACAAAACCGGCGATATCTGTTCGTGGCTCCCAGACGGAAACATTGCGATTGCCGGGCGGAATGACGGTCAGGTAAAAGTCCGTGGCTTCAGGATTGAGCTTACAGAAGTTGAAAAGGTTATCCGCGATTTTACGGATATAAAGGATGCAACTGTAATTGCCCTTGACAGTCCTGCCGGCGGAAAGATGCTTGCCGCCTATATCGTGTCAGACAAACAGATTGACAAAAAGGCTCTATGTAATTTCATTTTGGAAACAAAGCCGCCTTATATGGTGCCATCTTCAATCATGCAGATAGAAAAGATTCCGCTCAACGTAAACAGTAAGGTCGATAAGCGAAAGCTTCCGCCGCCTGTTTTTGAAGAAGCGGAAGTCGTTCCTGCCGCCACCGATGCGCAGAAAAAAATCTGCGGCGCCGTTTCCGAGCTTCTTGGAATTCCGCAGGAAAAAATCAGCATAAATGAAGTGCTTGCAAGCTACGGACTTTCTTCCATTGCGCTTTTAAAGCTTAACGTAATGCTTGGAAAAATTTTTGATATTCCACTTAAAGCATCCGAGCTAAAAAACAACAATACCGTAACCCTTATAGAAAAGCTGATCCTTTCAAAAAAGAAGTCTGATTCATTTGTGCGCCTGAAAGATTATCCGCTTACGATGACACAGATGGGAATTTACGTTGAAACCTCAGCAAATCCTGACACGACGATTTACAATATTCCTGCCTGCTTTAAGATTGATTCTTCTATTGATGTAGAAAAATTGAAGGCTGCGGTTGAAAAGGCAGTTGACGCTCATCCTTATCTTAAGGCAAAGCTTTTTACGACTGCTGACGGTGATGTCCGTGCCCGGAGAAATGATGATGCTCTTGCCGTCGTGGAAATCGTAAAATGCGAAAAGCTTCCTGCAAAAGAAAAGCTCCTTAAGCCGTTTAATCTTTTAAAAGATAACCTTTACCGCATTCGGATTTATTGCACAAACGACGGAAACTATCTTTTTATGGAAATTCATCATATTGCATCAGACGGCGAATCGCTTAATATTCTTTTGCATGATATAGAAGCGGCTTATTCGGGCACGGCTCTTGAAACTGAAAGCTTTACCGGTTTTGAAGCAGCCCTTGAAGAAGAAGCGGCTCGCGAAACAAAACAGCTTAAGGAAGCAAAAGATTATTATTCGTCAATTTTCAGCGGCTGTGATCCGGACTGTCTGATTACAAAATCTGTTGATGAATGCGAAATTAAGTCTGATTACGGAAAGGTTGAGGTTGATAGTGAAGCTGATTTTGGCGAAATACAGCGCTTTTCAGAAAAAGCAAATGTTTCCCTGAATGCCTTTTATCTTTCTGCCTTTGGCTATCTTCTTTCAAAATATCTTTACCGCGAAGATTCAATTTTTACCACGGTTTACAACGGACGCAGCGATTCTCGGCTTTCTGAAGCAGTCACGATGCTTGTAAAAACGCTTCCGGTTTATGTGAATATCGAAAAAAATGACGACATCGCGGAACTTTGCCGCACTACGCAGAATCAGTTTATTGACGGCATGGCAAATGATTTGTTTTCGTTTGCAGAAATTTCAGAGGCGTTCGGAATAAAGGCGGACATTCAGTTTATCTTCCAGGGTGATTCCTTTAATTTTGATTCAATATGCGGAAAGCCAGCTGCAAGAATTCCACTTGAGCTGAATGCGGCAAAAACTCCTTTAGATATTAAAGTTTTTGTCGTGAACGGAAAACCAAAATACGTTGTCGAATACAAGGCTGATTTTTATGATGAAGCTTTTGTGCGCCAGCTTTTGAAAAATCTTGATATGGCCCTTAAAGAATTCTGCATAAAGAAAAAGCTTTCGGAAATCTCCCTTGTTTCTGATGATGTGCTGCAGGTTTACGAGCGGCTGAATGACACAGACATAAACCTTGATGTCGTAAGCGTAAATAAACTTTTTGAGCGTCAGGCGGAAAAAAATCCGGAGCGCACAGCTGTAATCGTAAACAACGAATCGCTTAGTTACGGCGAGCTGAACAGACTTGCAAACCGCGTATCTCATGCGCTTATAAAACGCGGCGTTCACAAAGACACGATTATAGGAATGGTTTTTGACCGCACAAAGGAAATCTTCATTGCCGAGCACGGAATCTTAAAATCAGGAGCGGCATTCCTACCGATGGTTGAAGAATATCCTGATGACCGCATTTCGTTTTGTCTTCACGATGCCTCAAGTCCTTTTGTACTTACGACGGAAAAAATAAAGGCTGAACGAGAAGCCCTTTTTAATTCTGCAAAACCGTGCGAGGTTCTTACTGTAGAAGAACTGCTTGCAGAAAGCAGTGACGGAAAACGCGACAAAAACCCTGACTTGAATATTCCGGCAGACAGTCTTGCGTACTGTATTTACACTTCCGGCTCAACAGGCAGACCTAAAGGCGTAATGCTTGAGCACAGGAACATGTGTAATTATGTGACATTCCATCAAAAAAACACTTCGCATTATTCACTTGTAAACGACATAAAGACTTCGCTTTCGGTTACTTCGATTGCTTTTGACATGTCGATTACGGAACGCTATATTTCTCTGTGCAACGGCATTACGCTTGTGATGGCAACTCTGGATGAAATTCATAATCCACTGCAATTGAATCAGCTGATGCTTAAGCACAAGGTTGAGACTATTGTCTGTACGCCAAGCTTTCTTTCAAGCCTTTATGATTTTGAGGAGCTCCATGATGCATTGAAAAATCTCAAGGCCGGTCATATTGGAGGCGAAAATCTTCCTGATGCTCTTGTAAAAAAGATAAAGAGTCTGAATCCTGATTTTCATTTTATAAACGGTTACGGTCCTACAGAAACAAGCGTTGCTCCTACTGCCTTTGAAGCTGAACCTGGAAGGCGAATACTGATTGGACATCCGGGACCAAATGTAAAATGCTTTATAGTTGATAAAAAACTTAACCTTCTTCCTCCAGGGATGCAGGGCGAGCTGTTAATCTGCGGTTCCGGTGTCGGCCGCGGTTACATAAATCTTCCTGAAAAAACAAAAGCAGCGTTCATCGAATACAGAGGCTTAAAGGCTTATCATTCCGGCGACAAGGTCCGCATTACGACAAAAGGCCTTCTGGAATGTTTCGGCCGCCTTGACAATCAGGTAAAGCTCCGCGGCCTTCGCATTGAGCTTGATGAAATTGAAAATGTAATCGGAAGCTTTGATAAGGTTCGCCTTGTAAAAGTGATTGTCCGCAATAACGGCACGGAAGATTATCTTGCGGGCTTTTTTACGGCTGACACTCAGATTGATGTGACTGCATTAAAGAATTACCTTGCGACAAAGCTTACGCCTTATATGATTCCAGACGTTCTTGTTCAGCTTGAAAAAATGCCTTTGAACACAAACGGAAAGATTGATAAAAAAGCATTGCCTGAAACTACTGTTCAGCTTAATGAAGCAGAATATGTTGCGCCTGCAAATGAGCTTGAAAAGTTCTTCTGCGAGGTTTTTGAAAAAGTCTTAAAGCGCGAAAAAATCGGTGCAACGGAAAACTTCTTTAAGATTGGCGGAACAAGCCTCAGTGCTACAAAGGTCGTAAGCCTTGCAATTTCCAAAGGCTACAATCTTGTCTACAAAAACGTATTCAAAAATCCGACGCCTCAGCTGCTGGCAGAATTTGTACACGAAAGAAGCGTAAACGAATCATCACCTTCCGAAGTCGGAGTACCTCCTGCAAGCGCAGCTTTCTCTCCCGTCGCCGCTTCCGCAAAAATCCGCCCGGCTCTCGCTTATAACACATACGAGCACCTCGACGAAATTTCCTACACTCCGGTTGGCGATGTTCTTCTTACTGGCTGCACCGGCTTTCTGGGAATACACGTTCTTAATGAACTTCTGGCAGATGAAAAACGAAAGATTTTCTGCCTTATCCGCAAAAGGAAAAACGCATCACTCGAGCAGCGCCTTAATTCAATGTATTTCTATTATTTTTCAGAAGATTTGAATTCGTATTACGGAAAAAGGCTTTTCCTGATAGAAAGCGACATTACCGATGAAAATATTTCGGACAAAGTTCAGGCATATGATTTTGATGTGGTCATAAACTGCGCCGCCTGTGTAAAGCATTTTGCAGCTGATGATTCAATCGAAAAGGTAAACTTCCACGGCGTTGAGAATCTAATAGAGCTTGCCCTCAGTAAAAATGCAAAGCTGATTCATGTTTCTACGACAAGCGTTGCCGGGGAAGGCGGCGCAGAATTTCCTGAAGCATTCCGCATGACAGAAGAAATGTGCGATTTCGGACAGATTCATGAAAACCAATATATTGATTCAAAGTTAAAGGCCGAGCTTGCGATTCTTGATGCGATTGAACAGAAAGGGCTTCGTGCAAAAATCATCCGTGTAGGAAATCTTTCAAGCCGCTGGAAGGATGGTGAATTCCAGATTAACGCAAAGACAAACGGCTTTATGTCGCGTCTTAAGGCATACATGATTCTCGGTGCATTCCCGGTTGAAATGCTTGATTCGGAAGTAGAATTTTCTCCGATTGATCTTGTCGCAAAATCAATTTTGCTTTTGGGTGGTACTCCGGACAATTTTACCGTATTCAACAATAAAAACTGCCACACCATTCACATGGCAAATGTCATTGAAGCCTGCAACAACTTCGGCATGAACCTCAAGATAGTTACACAAAAGGAATTCGATGAAATTCTTGCAGACACCGTAAAGGACGACTCTAAAACAATTCAGGTTTCGTCCCTGCTTTCGTACCGGAATAACGATGGAAAACGGCGTCATGCAATTTTGAGTGACGGACGATTTACTGTAAAAGTACTTTACAGACTCGGCTTCAGCTGGAAAATAACGGGTCTGCTTTATATTCAGAAATTCCTTACGGCACTGGAAACTTTAGGTTTCTTCAGCGACTAGGCAAGAAGCTTTTGCAAACTTTTATTGAATATTAAGAATGCTTTTAAATCCTGTCACTTCAAAAATTTCAATGATTGTGGCAGATACATTTATAAGTGTCATTCCGTTCTTATTTGCAAAATTTTTATGTGCAGAAAGAAGCACTCGTAAGCCTGCAGAAGAAATATATTCAAGCTTTGCCAAATCAATAGTAAGTGAACTAGCGCCTGTAAGTGTCTGAATCTCTTTTTCCAAATCAGGGGCTGTTGTCGTATCAAGGCGTCCTTCAATTGCAACTGTCGCTTCTGCGCCATTAAGATTTTTAGTGATTGTCATAAAATGCCTCCGAACCTCATAATAAATAATTATAACATCGGTTATTAAAATTTGGAAATAAAAAAATCGGAATTAGCTTTTTCAGAATAAACGGCAAAAATGTATCCGTCTTCCTGCCACTGCTTAAAAAAAGAATCATCCGGAATAGAAATTTTCCCGTCAAGATAATCAGATACTGAAAGTCCTTCCGCCTTTATATAGCTTTCAGCTTTTGTCCAGTCGCTGAGATTGATATCCTTGGCGGCACTGATTTCTTCTACATCCACGCCTGTTTTTCCAGAGGATACAGCTGCAATGACTTTTTTACCGGAATGCGCAAGACTGAAATGAACATGCAAAAGATTTTTAAAATAAGGTTTACCGTTTGCCGTAAAATCAATTTCAAAATCATGCTCAGAATCAGGAAGATTTTTTTTCAGATGCTCAATTATGTCATTCATAAGGATTCCGGCTCCAAGACTCAAAGCCTTATCTTTTTTGAACTTATAAAAATCGATTTTCTTCCGGCGATAATCTGGCATTTGAGCATAATGACGAAAATATACTTCATCATCATCCAAAAACGAAACATCCAGAGTTTTTACAAAAACATTCTGCATGAGTAAACTCATAATTATTTTAGGCTGTATTCCTCAAATTTTCCATCTTTAAAAACTTTTACCGTGAGCTTTCTGTCTTTTATGGCGCCATCTTCATCAAATGAATAAGGGCCGGCCGCTTCATTCCACACTTGTCCATGAAGGGCTTTTGCAACAGCAGCAGGAACAGCCGTATCTACCTGTGCAATTGATTTTGCCAGAACAAACAGCGCATCATAAATCTGGAGTGCTTCCTGGTCTGGTTCGGCACCGTATTTTTTCTTGAATAAATCATAAAATTCCATGAACTTTACATTATCCGATTCTTCATTGTAATTTGAAACACAGAAAATATTTCCGTTTTCCGCATCAGAAAGATTCTCCGTAAGAGCCGGATCATCAAACGGATCAGCACCTACAATCGGGCATGTAATTCCGTTGTCACGAATAATCATTATTATTTCCTGCAAAAGCGGCATTCTTCCTGCAATAAAAACTGCATCAAAAATAAAATTGTTCTTCCACTTCTTTACGCTTCGTGCTATTGCCTTGTCAGTAGTCGTAAGGTCAAAGCTTTCGCGGTTTACAACATCAATTCCAAAATTATTGCAGGCAAGCTCGAACGCATTTGAAATGCTTATTCCAGAAGTGTTTTCAAGATAATAAATCAAGACATTCTTATAATTATTTTTATCGCACAGCCGCGCTACTTCATTTCCAAAATCATTATCATCCGGCATGTTACTTACAAGATACGGATTATTTCTCTCTGTAAGCTCATGAACGGTTGAAATAAAATTAAAATTAAGAAGTCCATAAAACTGATAAATCAAGGAACATGGCAAAGAAATATCAGAAAAGCCGTGACCAACGACTGCGCAAAAATCATTGTCTGCGGCAATTTCGTAAGCTGTTTTTGTACCGGCTGTAATCGTTCCGCCGTCATCGAATTTTACAAGCTCAAGCTTTGCCTTCATGATTTTTTCTTCATTGATTTTTTCCTGGGCAAGCAGAGCCGCATTCCACATTTCTGTAGGATTCTGTTCAAGGCTGTTTACTACCGCAACCTTAACGGTTCCATGCCTGTAAAGTTTTTTTACCGCTGAATTACGGACCTTTACAGGATCATCGCTACTGCATGAAACAAGCGGAATTACAAACAAAATAATAAATAACCTGAAATATTTCATATCACTTCCCCTAAAACTTCAATTCAATTTTCTAAACATTCTGGCGTTTTGCAAGCTGCGTAAAATATCCGTTCTGCGCCATAAGCTCATTATAATTTCCGCACTCCACTACTTCGCCGTCTTTCATTACATAAATCTTATCTGCGTTAATGATTGTAGAAAGCCTGTGCGCGATGATTATTCTTGTAACCTTAAGATTATCAAGGCTTTCGCGAACCTTCTGCTGCGTAAGGTTATCAAGGGCGCTTGTTGCTTCATCAAAAATAAGTACATTCGGCTTACGGATTATGGCACGCGCAATTATAAGCCTTTGGAGCTGTCCGCCCGAAAGAGTATGACCGCCAGCCGGAATCATCGTGAACATTCCCATCGGCATTTCATTAATATCCTTGTCAAACGAAACCTTGCGCGCGGCATCCCATGCGTCATCTTCCTTTAGGCCTGAGCTTCCGATTATGTTCTGTAAAATTGTCCCCTGCAAAACCGTATCGTTCTGAAGCACGACACCAAGCTGACGCCTGAGCGACCCGATATCAATCGAGCTCATGTCCTGATTATCGTAGAAAACGACTCCAGATTCCGGCTTTTCAAATCCAAGCAGAATGCGAATAAGCGTTGATTTTCCTGCGCCCGAAGTTCCGACAACCGCTACGAATTCGCCCTGCTTTATGCTCATGTTCACATCTTTCAGGACAAGCGGAGAATCTTCATCATAGCGGAAATTAAGATGACTGATTTCAACATCACCGTTAAGATGCTCAATGGAAGGCTTTGAAGTTTCAATCTCAGGCTTTGCTTCAAGAATCGGGCGGATTCGCTTTGTAAGAGGAATTAAATCCCGGATTCCAAGAAGAGAACCTGCCATGCCTAAAAATGCGCTCTGGAAAGAACTGAATGCGTTCAAGAATGCAAGAAAAGTACCTGTCGTAAGTCCTGCAATCGCCTGCATTTTTATTCCTCGGCCGTATAAGTAATACATAATGATGCTGATGACTGTAGGATAAACTGTATTGATAAGTGAATTTACAATTCCTATAAGTCCGAGGCTGTAAGCGATTTTTACCTGACGGATATATTCATTTGACCATTGTGCAAAGACCCTTTTTTCAGAATGCGAATTCGTAATTTTTTCGACGCCGTTCAAAAACTGAAGCAGCATGCCCTGTATTTTTCCCTGTGATTCAATCAGCATCTTTTCCCATCTGTATGTTATAAAACAGATGAGGGTTGAAACTAAAATCGGGAAAATGCAGAAAAGAATTCCCCAGCGTGCAAAATATGCGCAGAAATGAAATTCCTGAATAAGGTAAACAAAACTGAAAATAAAATTCATAAAGCAGGAAAGAACGATTCCAAAAATCTGCTTTCTGATTGTGGTTAAAGTCATGGTGCGGGCAGCAAGATCGCCGGAAGAATAATCCTTGAAAAAATTAACCGGAAGCTTCAGGAGCCTGTCCATTACCGCCGCTTCAAGTTCACTGTCGGCTTTTGTCTCCATGCGTACGTTTGCAAAATATTTTGCAAGAGAACCAATCATCGCAGAAATATTGCAGAACAGGACAAGCACACAAATCTGAACTGCCTGTGATTTTGCCGCTTCCGGAATTACATGATCAATAAAATTACGCGTAATAAGCGGCGTTATAAGACCAATCAGCGTGCAAAGAAGTGCAATTACAACATAGCGGAAAATATCCGCCTTTATGTCCATAAAAACAAATTTGCAGATTGATTTAAGCGTGATGTTTTCTTCGCTCATCGCCCGGTACATCATGAATGCCATCGGATGAATCTGCGCTACATTTTTTCTTGTAACAGGAGTTCTGGACCCGTCCAACGGATTTATCATTATGTAGCCTGAGCGCTCAACATTCTTAATCAGCGCAACCGGAATTACAGAAGAATCTCCCGAACTATAATATGATTCCAGTTCAATTTCACCATTCGGCTTGTAAAAAGCAATAAGATGTCCGTTATCTTCCTTGTACCATTTATCACGGAGCACAACTTCCCGAATACGAACCGTATTGTCTTTTGCAAGCTTCTGAAGACCGCTCTTTGTCGGCTCATATTCGCGTCCGGGAATAGCGTGAATCTTCATTCCACCGTTTTTTTCAGCAACAATCTTGAACACCTTTACAATCGGAGAATCCTGTTCATCAAAAATAAGGCTTTCTCTTTTTGAGCGGTTCACGACGGAAGAAATATTTTCCAGGGCCTTTGAAAAAGCTTCATCTGAAAGCCGCTGCTGTTTTACGGAACGCTCAGAATATTTTTTTTCATCTGATTCAAGTTTTTCCGTTACAAGCTTCTGTGCTTCCTCAAGGACGGAAACATAATCCGGATCCTCGAATTGCTTTGCCTCAACTTCAGTTCCGAACGTTCCCGTCAGGATTATCTTGTATTTGTCGTTGCTCGGAATATTCGGAAAAGTTCCGCCTTCCGCATAATCCATAATCTCATGGCGTGCACCGGGACGGCCGTCTTCAAGAACCGGAACGGCAAAAAGGTACGCGTGCCCCTTAAGCACTTTTATTGTGGTGCAGCTTCCGTCCAGAGTGAGATAATTTGTATTGTCAATTTTATAAACTTTGTGTTCCATATTCTACATCGTTCCCACAAGTGCCTTGTACATGCCGCCGGCCTCCATAAGCTGCTCGTGCGTACCGCGTTCTGCAATAGTGCCGTGATCAAGGACAATAATTTCGTCGCAGTCCCGGATTGTTGAAAGCCTGTGAGCAATTATGATGCTCGTACAGCCGCGCCGCCTTATATTCATATCTACGGTCTGTTCTGTGATTGCGTCCAGCGCGCTCGTAGCTTCGTCCATGATTATGATTCTTGGCTCGGTTGCAAGTGCCCTGGCAATTTCAAGGCGCTGTCTCTGACCGCCTGAAAAATTGTGACCGCCCTCGCTTACTTTAGAATGATAACCGCCGGGGCGCGAAACTATCACATCGTGAATGCAGGCATCCTTTGCCGCCTGAAGGTATACTTTCTCCGGGATGGTTGTATCCCACATCGTAATGTTGTCTTTTACGGTTCCTTCAAAAAGTGAAATTGACTGATTTACAACTGCAACCGAAGAAGAAAAAACCTTGCGCTCAATTTCGCGAAGCGGCTTTCCGTCAAAAGTAATTTCGCCCGACCACGGTGCATAAAGCGCGCAAATCAGTTTTCCGATTGTAGATTTTCCGCTTCCTGTAGCACCGACAAGCGCAACCCGCTTTCCTGGTGTAAAGTCCATGTCGAGTCCTGTAATCAAAGGCTCGGCAAGCGGCGAATATCCGAACACAATATTTTTCAGCGAAATATAGCCTTCAAGCTTTTTAACCGGAGCATATGTTGAAAGGCTCTGGGGGGCGTTGCGGGGGCTCTCCCCCGCAGAAGGGGTAGCCGATTCTTTAGATGAGGCGCAGGGGAAGGCTTTCCCCTCAGTAAAATCATCCTTAAAAATTTTTGGAACGGGATACTCCATAACGTCGTCAATTCGCTGCATATCCGCGTTGGCCGAAAGAAGTGACAAGCCGAGTCCCAGAAGCGAATTAATCGGCGCCGAAAAACTTGCAAGCAGAGTCTGGAACGCCATGAGCATACCGATTGTAAGATGGCCGTCCATAACCCGGATTGAGCCGATTGTCAGGATAAGGATACTTTGAACCGAAGAAATAACCTGCGGCAAAATTGAATTGTTTGTGTTTGTTTTAAGAAGCCGCTGATTTTCGAGAAGGACCTTTGCCTGCTGACCGGACCACTGCATGAAAAAATCATTTTCAGAACCGGACGCCTTGAGCGATTCAATCATCTCGATTCCCGACATCGTAATTCCGCTGAGCTTACCTTCTTCCATTTGAATCTTAAATGATTTGTTCTTGATTTTCTCGGAAGTAATTTTATACATCAAAACGACAACCGATGTAAGTACGACCGAAATAATCGTGAGCGGAACATCGTACATTAACATAAGCACAAGGAAAAATACCGTACTTGCAAGATTGATGATTACGCCGATGAGCTGACCGGAAATCAGGCTTGATATTGAATCGCATGAAGCAATTCGGCTGCAAAGCTCTCCGGGAAGCCGCTGAACAAAAAACTGAACCGGCATTTTAAAAATGTGCGCTATAAATCGAGAAGCCGAAGAAAGGCTCAACCGCACCTGAAACCTCATCAGTACCGTATTCTGAATTGACTGCAAAATCGTGCTGATTACGCAGGTCAGCGCAATTACTACAAGAAGCGGCTGCAAAAGGTTCATTGAATTTTTAACAAGAATTTCGTCGATAAAAAACCGGGAAAAAGTCGGATAAATAAAGCCCGGAATAAAGTACAGGAAGCTTAAAAATCCCAGAAAAGTAAAAATTGAGCCAAGCCCTGCAAGTCGTTTTTTAAGGCGGTGCCATATTCGCGGTTTATCGCCGCTCTTTTCAAAATTTTCGCCTTTATTAAAGACAAGCACTACGCCTGTAAACGATTCGTCAAATTCGTCCGGATCTACTAAACGCCTTCCTGATGCAGGATCATTTAGAACGGCATATTTTCCCTTAAAGCCTTCAAAAACGACAAAGTGATTGAAATTCCAGAAAAGAATGGCAGGAAGCTTTATGCTCCTCAAGGCTTCTGTTTCCATCTTAAAGCCTTTTGCTTCAAGTCCGTATTTTCGCGCCGCCTTTATAACATTGCTTGCTTTTGTTCCGTCCCGCGAAACGCCGCAGTCTACGCGAAGCACTTCAAGCGAGATATATTTCTGGTAATAACCGAGAATCATTGCAAGACAGGCCGCACCGCATTCCAGGGCCTCCATCTGCAGGACTGTCGGAGTTTTTACACGCTTACGGAATAGTTCCATCATTTGCTCCTGCTCTGAGCCTGAGTCGCCTGGAACGAATAATCATCGCCTACTCCAAGCAGCTTTTTCTTTATCATCGGTATCAGGAGCGAAATCGGGCGGCGTTTTGCTGTAGTGACTTTTGCCGTACAGATATAGCCCGAACCTATTTTTTGTTCAGGTCCTTTTGAAGACGACCATTTATATCCTGAATATGTAGACGAATCAGGGATGATGCTTACCTTTACTTCTATCGGATTTCCGATCTGATGAAACGAATTTGCCAGGCTTACATTCTGCAGGCTTGAAACAAGATAATTATCACTTACCGGAAATTCAGAGACATCGGTTACAAGCCCCTGAATAAATCCGTACTCTTCCTGCTTTACAGTTGTAGGAACAAGACCTATTTTCATTCCCGGTTCAATTTTCTTTCCGTCTGATGCTGAAAAGTAAACAAGCGCTCCGATTGCACTTTCAGATTCGCCTGAATCAATTACGCAAATAGTGCTTCCCGGCTGGACATAATCGCCGCGCCTTACAGGAACCTCCATTACACGGCCGCTTACAT
This sequence comes from uncultured Spirochaetaceae bacterium, assembly GCA_902772975.1. GTDB lineage: Bacteria > Spirochaetota > Spirochaetia > Treponematales > Treponemataceae > Treponema_D. Next base: position 1,178 of record CACYCX010000044.1, on the reverse strand, counting down.
TTGCAATAACCTGAGTTGCAGTCTGATAGTTGTCGTTAAGCAAAAGAATCTGCTGCTTAATTTCTGTTACCTGCTGGTCTATATTCACTTCTGTCTGACGCGAATTTAAATATTCCTGCTCCGTAATCAATCCCTGCTCATAAAGATTCTGCATCATCGCCTGCTTTGAAGAACCATTTCTGTTTGCAGTTTTCAACACCTTCTGCATTTCAAGATAGCCTTCAAGCTTGCGTTCATTTAACTTTATCTGGTCAAGGATATCCTGCCTTTCTATTCTGGCAATAATCTGACCGTTACGGACAAGGTCGCCGTGCTTTACAAAAATATTTTTTACTGACCCCTGATTTGCATATTTGACGCTCGTAACATTGTCGATGTTCATAATCACGCCGTTACCCATTACGATATCCGGCACTGAACCAAAGATTCCCCACGCAAAGGCGACCGCAATCATAATCGCCACGGAAATCAGTGCAAACACACTGGATGGCTTTACGACAGTCATAGTCTGATCAAGCTGGTCAAGGGAAGAAATTCTATCAAGCGCTGATTTTCTGAATATAACTCTCTTCATTTTTTTATATTACTCCTATGAAAACTCCGCGTTAACGGGCGAAGTTATTCCATAAAATTTTTAAGTTCAGCTAAAGCTTTTTTCATTATAAGTTTTGAGTTGCTGTAACTCATCTTTAACATTCCGGCGGCTTCTTTAAGCGTTTTATCATCATAGTAAACAAGAACGACAAGTGCACGCTCGCGGTCTTCAAGCTTCATAAGGGCATGTCCCAGTTCCGTAAGCGTTTCTTCAGTAAGGATTTTGTCCAGCGTTTCATCTTTATAAGATATCTCTTCGTCAAGCACGGAATTCTGCTTTCTTGTCCGCCAGAAGTCAATCAGCGTATTCTGGGAAATCCTGTAAATAAGGGTTGAGGGTGATGCCTTTGAAGGATCAAACGAATCCGCCTTGTCATAAAACTTGACAAAAACATTTGCGCACAAATCTTCGGCATCAGTCTCGCTTAACCCCTTGCCCCTCAGATAGCAGAAAACCTTCCTGCTGTATTCACGATAAATACTGTCCTTTTCAGCCTGTGTCACCTTTAACTCTATCCCCGGAATTTTATGATTCCTTAAAATTTACGGATGCCAAATTCGCCGGCTTCATTTTTTGCTACAAG
>CACYCX010000043.1 GCA_902772975.1 uncultured Spirochaetaceae bacterium | reverse complement strand
GAGAACAGCACTTGAAATGGAACAATCTCATTCTGCCGAAAGACGACCCGCTCTGGAACTCAATCTTTCCGCCGAACGGCTATGGCTGTAAGTGCTACACGGTCGCAGTTACAGAAGCGAGAAAGCAAAAGTACGAGCAGAACGGAGTGCCAGCTTATAATCCCGACACGCAGAAGACCGTGCGTGTTCCAGTTCAGACGACAGCACCAAAGCCGAGTTACAGAAACTACTTCAACGAGCGGAAAGGAACTCTTGAACGCATACCACAGGGAATAATGCCCGGCTTTAACTGGAATCAAGGGCAGACAGGACGCACTATTCCAGTCTTGCAGGAGTGTATCAAAAAAGCACAGAACGAAATGCCTGAAGCCGTTGATTCTGTCATCAAGACTTTGCAGAATTCCACGATTTATAGAGACCAGCTTTCCGATTTTGTGGACGAGGCTTATAAAAACAAGGCTGCAAAACGGATAAACAGCAAAAATACTGCACCTGTTGGTTTCTTGGAGAAGAAGCTGACCGACTTTCTGAAGACGGAAGGAATAGAGGCAAGTGGACGGAATATCATTGTTCTTGAACAATCTCTAATAACTAACGATAAATATCTTGTTAGACACGCAAAGGCGGGAAATGCACCAAGTCCTTCAGATTGGAAGAATCTGATGGATTATCTAGTAGACGCAAATGTTTACTGGGACAACAGAAAAAAGAAATCTCTTTTATTCCTAAAAAAGCTGACAGAATCAAAATATCTTAAAATATCTGTAGATGTCGAAGCAACGGAACGATTTTTGAAATTGCCAAAAATTGACACGATGTTTTATCTTGATATTGCGGAAGAATCAGAAAAGGGAATCGAAGAATACAGGCAGATTATGAAGCTCAAAAAAATAAGGTGAGCGAAGGCGGTGGGAGTTGAACCCACTGCCTGTAGCATGTCCGAAGACCCTATGTCCGCTCCTATATTGACTTCTACCTTCGCTTGCCTTTATCTGAATAATACGCTTGTTCGCCTCAGAAGTCAAGCCGTACTTTTAACAGCCGTTAAACCACGCCAGAGCTTTCCTTTTCTTATACTTACATCATACGCTTTCATCAGTCAGCGGACATTGCGGCGACCACCTGTAGCCGTGATGTCCGTCCTCTGATTTCGGAAGCCTGAAACTTAAACTCGTTTTGTTTAAAAAAGAAATCTAGCCGCAAAAGCGGAAGGGGGTGATTCTATGAAGAAATGGACTAAATGCTTGATTAGCTTCTGGCTTTGGATAGCGGTAATTCTTGTGTCGTTTATGATGATTGTCGTCTCAATCGTCGCAAGCACCGTGCCGCAGATAGCTGTCGCAATTTTTGCCGCCGTGATTTTCGGGCTTTCCATCGCAGTTCCGATTATCAATCCCGGCATCTTTGCCAAGCAGATTAGCTCCGCGACAGGCGTTTAGACACTTTCTGTTGCGATGAAGAGAAAACTTGTGCATAAGGAGCGGCAATGACAATCTGGAAGGACGGTAGGAAAGCAACATTCATGTACAGCGAAAACAAACTAACGCACGACAATGTGCAACAGGCTGTCAACAGTATGACTTTCTGCGGTTTGCAGGTTGCCGCCGCTTCTTTTTTATTGTTGTGTCAGAAAATCGGCTTGTCACCGAAAGATACAATGGAAATCCTTGAAAGCGAGGGTAAAATTGAAAGTATACATTGCAGGGAAAGTAACAGGGCTTGAGAAAGCAGAGATTTTCAAAAAGTTCTACGAGAGCGGAAAGCAGCTCAAGGAACAGGGCTACACCGTAATGTCGCCAGCGGTTCTCGCATTGAACGAGGGCTTTGACCATTCCGACTATATGCACATCTGCTATGCAATGATTGATGTGTGCGATGCGGTCTATATGCAGAAAGACTGGCAGCAGTCAAAAGGTGCAAGAATGGAGCTGCAATACGCAAAAGACTGGCGGAGAGTAATCCTTTACGAAGACGAAAATACCCGCGAGGGCTGAAAGCGGAAGGACTGATGAAAATGGATGAACTGGAAAGCGTAAAAAGAAGGGTGAAGAAGCTACTCGCCCTGTCAAAATCACCGAATGAAAATGAAGCTGCCTCAGCACTCAGAAAAGCAAATGAGCTGATGGCAGATTATAAACTCACCTCTGAGCAATTTTCCGAGTACACAAAGGCGAAAGTGAAAGGCACAAAGCGTTTTATCAGATGGCGTGTTGTCCTTGCAAATGCCGTAGAAAATCTTTATGCAACATACCACTACAGCGACCGTGAAGGAAACCTTGTTTTTATCGGCGAGGAGCTTGATGTTTTTATGTCCACGGAGATGTATAAATATCTTGTAAAGACGATAGACCGAATGGCGAAGCAGAACATCCGCAAAAACGCAAAATATAAATACCGCCAGTCATACAGGGCAGGAATTGCGAGCCGTCTTTACGACAGAATGTATGAACTCGGTCAGCAGTGCAGCTGGCGAGACCCGAAAGAGCTGAAAGCCCAAAAGAAACAGGTCGCCGACTTTGTTGAAAAGCAAGTTTCAGTTTCCGTATCATCAAAGAAATTTGAAAAGGCAAATCCGACGGCTTTTTCAAAAGGAAATAACGATGCCAACGGAATAAACCTCAGCCGACAGATGACAGGAAGCGGCACAAGAAGAATCGGATATTTCAATGGCTAATAAAAAAGGCGGCTGTAAATTGCCGCCCAAAGTTGCAACCGTCTGCAAATTTCAATTAAAAAATCGGTCAAAAAATCTCTTGGAAAAATCACACATTATGAAAAGCCTTTGCACTATATTCCCGATAAAAACCGCCTTTTCCCGAAAAATCCCGCATTATAACTTCTAAATCTATAAATTATAACTGCTCTCTTTATGCTCCGATGTTTACATCTTCCGGATAAACTGTAATCTTGAAATCGATGCTGCAGGAATTAAGATATTTTGCCGTAACCGTTGTTGT
>CACYCX010000042.1 GCA_902772975.1 uncultured Spirochaetaceae bacterium | reverse complement strand
CGGATTGAGCGAAATTGCGCTGTCGAGTGCGGAAAAGAATTTTTTCTGCGTCTCGTCATTCTTGACTGCTGAAATTACATCGAGAGAAAAATCTGTATATGTTTCAAGCGCCTTTTTTTTCTTGGAAACAGACTCTGAGTAAATCCATTCAAGGTCTTCGTTCCGGTACCTGTCATATTTTTTAAGGAGCGCTTTTACGTCATTGCAGTCCCTGCATCTTTCTTCAAATTCCTTTACAAGGGAGGCGTTCTCCTGTGCGTTCAAAACTCCGCCGTCATTAAGGCCGAATTTTATTCCGTTGTGGCCGATAGGATTGTGGCTTGCTGAAACATATATAAAGCCGTCAAATAACTTTGAATAGGCCATAATCTCCGGAGCGGCCGAAATGCCCACATACATTACCGGAATTTTTTTTGCCAGAAGCGCAAGGTTTATGCTTTCTACAATTTTTGGTCCTGTCGGTCTTGTGTCCATGCCCAGGACAATTTTTACCTGTTTTTTTAGAGTTTTTTTCTGAAGGTAGTCTGCAAAAACTTCGGCCGCAAATATGGAAAGCGCGGCGTTTTCATCCCCGATTTCTGCAGTTGAATCATTTTCATTGCCTGAAACAGCAAATACTTTTCTCCAGCCTGATGCTGAAAGAATCATGTTGTGCTTTAGAAAATCCATTACTTCTATAATATCAATTATTTTTATGTCATTCAACAGAAAAATTTACAGAAAAATTTTAGTAGTGTACACTTTACGCCATATATTATATATTAACCCTGTGGATAAGTATGTTAGTTTAAAAATGCCTGAAGCAGGCGATACAGTTATAGTTGGACTTTCAGGCGGAGTTGATTCTACTCTTACGGCCTGTCTTTTAAAGGAAAAGGGCTGCCGTGTAATCGGCGTTACGATGTCTCTCTGGAAAGGAGATTTGCCGCCGCTTCCTGACGGAAAAAAACTTCACGGTTCGTGCTATGGTCCTGACGAAACTGCTGATATTGAAGACTGTAAGAAATTCTGCGAAGAGCACGATATCGAATATCATGTGATTGACGTAAAGGAAGAATATCAGAAGCAGGTTCTTGACTATTTTAAGGCTGAATACAGGGCAGGGCGTACTCCAAATCCCTGCATACGCTGCAACTGCTTCATCAAATTCGGAGCGCTTTTAAAGGGCGTTCAGAATCTTGGAATTGATTACGATTATTTCTGCACCGGCCATTATGCAAAGGTCGTGCGCTCCTCTGAGGGATTGTGGGGAACTGACAAAACGCCTGCGCAGATTGCGTGCGCGATGGACATAACAAAGGATCAGGCATATTTCCTTTACCGCATCCCGTCGGCTGTTCTTGAAAAGGTAAGGTTTCCGCTTGCGTTCACCTCAAAAAAAGATGTTTTCAAGATGGCCAAGGATCGTAATCTTGCGGCCGCGCAAAAGGAAGAAAGCCAGGATTTTATACCTGAAGAATACTTTGACATTCTGTTTTCCGATAAGCCGTCTGTTCCGGGCGACATAATTGATCTTGACGGTCATGTACTTGGAAAGCACCGCGGAATCGAGCATTATACCGTAGGACAACGGCGCGGCCTGGGCGTATCATCTACCCGGCCACTTTATGTTCATTCCATTGACCCGATAAAAAATCTTGTAGTGCTTTCCGATAACGAAGCGCTTGGCGCTTCGGGCCTTGTTGCAGATGACTGGGTGTGGCCGGCCGGCGTCGAGCCGTCGGAGCCGTTTGAGGCAATGGTAAAAATCAGGCTTGCTTCACGCCCTGTAAAGGCGCGCGTAGAACCTTATGATGAAAAAGACGGAAAGGAATATACAGGAAAGCCGTATAAGATTACTTTTGAAGAGGAGCAGCGCGCCGTAGCTCCGGGACAGTCAGCCGTTATTTATATCGACGGCGTAATTGCAGGCGGCGGCGTGATATCGCATTCGTTCTGAAGTATCAGTAAGCGGTAAGGTTGTACGTAAGGCTTTTTTCGTTTCCGATAATGTCAGAAACTGTGATTGTAAGCGTGTTCCGTCCATGCGGAAGAAGCACCTGGCCTGTAAACTGCCTTGCGTCTGCCGGATAAATTTCTTTTACGCTGTAAGTGTCTGTGCCCTGGACGCAGAGCCTGTTGTTTTTGAATTTAATCGTATCGTAAGTTACAGATTCAATTTCCGCGCCGTTTACATAAATTGAAGTCTTATATGGCGCAATATAATCCTGTCTTTTTCTGTAAAGGTTGTAGCTTCCGGCCGGGAGATTTTTTATCAGGTTAATGTCGTATGTGCGCCCGTTTTTAGATTCGAGTACTATGTCAAAAAGCGTAAGTGCCGGGTGAGAAGAAAGGCGCGGCATAAGGATAAGCGGATTGATAAAGGCATTGTCCTTTGCGTCTGAAATCTGGAATTCAAGGCCCGTGTTTTTTTCGCTCCAGGCAGATTTTCCGGTCTTTCCGATTTTTACGCCTGCGTCGATATATGCGTTTTCTGGTGAACTTAATTTTTCAAGGTTTCCGTAAACTGTCGTAAGCTCATCGTCATGAGCAATTATTACGGCATTGCCCAAAGTTGATTCAAACCAGCCGCTTTCCTCATGCTCTTCAAGCACTATGGTGATGCGTCCTTCTTCCGTTGAAGAAATTTCCTTAGGCTCTTCTTCGGTTCTCTCAAAAATTAATCCTGTATTGAACATGCCGCCGCGTAACTGTCCGAAATGGCAGCTGATTCCTTCCCTTGTAAAGGTTACAGGCCAGTCAAACGAAAATGCTTTTGCTGAAAAAAACATTAAAATAACGGCTGCTGTTTTTAATGGCGATATTGCACTGTGTCTTTTCATCTTATTCCCTCGAAAGCGTGATTCTGGAAATCTTCTGATCGCGGCCAATATAAAGCGTGTTTCCGTCTGCCAGAATAAAAGCAGATTCAGCATTAAATGAAAATTCTCCGATTTTTGAATTGAAGTGCTCAAGAATTGTCACCGTATAAATATTGTTCTTGCGGCTTAAAATATAGACGCTGCCAGAAACCGGTGATTCTTCAATTTCGATTACCTTTCCTTCAAGCGGGATGTGTGTCTTTGAGAAATTTACGCAGTCAATAATTCCGACACCGAGGGCATCGTTAAAATAGACCATGTTTTCTTTCCTGCTGAATTTAACGTAAGTCTGCCGTAAAAGTTCCTTGTCAAAGAAATTATGGTAAATTATTTTTGCGTGATTTCCTTCCTTCTGGAATAAAACGAAGCGCTGCTTTTCCTGTCCGGAAATGCATGCAAATAAATTCCCGCTTTCAGAAATTGCCGCGCCTAAAATAACGGGGTAATCGCTTCCGCCCGGGGAAAGCGTCATGTCCAGCTCACCGTCGCTTTTGAAGGTACACAATGTTCCGTCTGAAAAGCCTGCCACGATTCCTGCCTTTGATGAGTTGAAGGCTGTAATAGGGCACGAGCGTTCATATCTGTTTTTAATTGAGCCGTAATTATTGCATACTGCAAAAGATGAGCCGCCCGGAAGAAAAAGGTAAATCCTGTCATCCTGGATAAAAGGAAAGCCGCTTGTTTCAAGAGTGCAGAACCGCTCTCCGCTGTTTTTGTATATTACAGCTCCGCGGCATTCTGTATCGTAAATTGAATAAAATTCGCCTGAAATCGTGCATTTTGACGCTATGGGATAAATTGAATCGATTTCGCCTGAGTGAGTAAAATATCCTGCGTTCTTCCCAAGCCTGAACGGAAGCCTTTCATCGGGTTTTGCTGCACGGACAGGTGCCTTTGAAATGTCGATTGTCCATTCAGGTGTAAGCTGAAGCTCCGTTCCAAGAGGCCTGTAGCTTAAAAAAATATATAAGAATACCAGGAGCGCACAAAAAAGCACTCCCAGCGCCGTATTATTCCTGATTTTCATAGAAAAATAATATATGGAAGATTATGTCATTGTCAATCTATACCATAATCCGATTTGCCTCGCAGTTTGATGAAATCAAACCGCCCTCCACAATGTGCGAGTATTGACAAAATAGCGCAATGGATGCAAAATATTCAACGAGAGCACAAGAAAAAAATTAACTTTTACGGAGCTTACGATGGAAGACGATATCCTTACTATTGAAGAAGTTGCTAAATATCTTAGAGTTTCAGAGCGCACTGTATACGACTGGGCGCAGAAAGGGGAGATTCCGTCAGGAAAACTTGGAACTGCATGGCGTTTCAAGAAATCAGAAATCGAAAAATGGGTAAACGAGCGCCTTTCCTCAGGTTCACGCTCAACTTCACCGAACCTTACAATCCAGATCAAAAACATTCTTTCTCCGGACAGAATCATTTATATAAACCAGTCTTCTAAGCGCGATGCACTTACAGAGCTTTCTGCCAATTTAAGTACTGCACCGCAGGTTAAATTTGCGCAGGAGCTTGAAAGCGAAATCATAAAGCGCGAAGAGCTTATGTCGACTGCAATCGGACGCGGAATCGCAATTCCTCATGTCCGCCTTTCATCTGTAACTGATCTTGTTATGTCAGTCGGAATCTGCAAGAACCCGATCGTGGATTTCCAGACAATTGATGACGTGCCTGTACGCCTTCTTATCATGATTGCGGCAGCATACAATCAGCATTCATATTATCTTCAGACTCTTTCTTTCCTGAGCTCAAAGCTTAAGAAGACTGAACTCCGCGATGCACTTATCAATTCTACTTCAAGTCAGGAAGCATACAACCTCCTTATCGAAGAATAATTTTAGATATTACACCTGCAAAATAAGGCCGGGTATTACGGTAAATCTACCGGAATCCATTTTTCGGTATCGGAATGCTCGGCGGCGATAAGGCCGTAATTTACCTTTGCGGTTGTTTCGCCCAAAAGGTATGACACGCCGTCCACCGTAATGTGGGCGCCTTTCCCTTCAATAGCCGCTCCAAAAACCGCGTGGCTGTATTCCCTTGAAACAAACAGTTCTGTTTTAACGCCGAAATGCTCAAGTATAGTGCATAAAAGCAGGGAGCGGCTGTCGCAATCCGAGCCGCCGCCTTTGACGGTGGAAATTAAATCTGCGAAATCCGCTTTGTTTTTCTCGCGTTCGTAATCAAATCCCTGAACCCAGGTAAGCAATGTCTGTGTGACCTCATATTTTGTATTCTGCGGATTCTTTGACAGCGCATCAGGATAGATTGCACTGTAAATGTCGGCGGCGGCGTCATTCAGGCGCTGGTAGCTGTCCTTGAATATGAGGCGATAGTAACGCTGCCATGCTTCCTTCCAGCTTTTCTGATTGGCGTAAAGCGTAAGGACCGCAAATTCACGGTCTACCGTAAATCTTGCTGCCTCTGCTGCGTCTTTTTCTATCTGGGTAAAAACTTTCTTTCCGGCAATTTCGATTTCAACATCTTCCTTTTCTGTTGCAGGAAAAGCGTATGAAGTAATGATTCCGGGGCGCCTGAAATCACTCGGGTTTATTACAAGCGAATCAAGTACGGAAAGGATGAACTGGTCGCTGTCGTTCTGAAGCGACTTGTCGGTATAGCATAAAAGCACAAACTGAGTCTGAGCGTCAGAAAGTGTTACGCTTGCGCCCCATCCGCTCTGGGCTGTCTTGTTTCCGGGAATCGTAAAGGAATATTGCGAAATGGAAGCCTTTCTTCCGTGCCACATAAAGCCGTCGATGTCACCGTCAGCTCCAAGTGCGTTCAGTACTTCTTCCATTGCCTTGTCGTTAGTTTCATATCTTGATTTGGGATAAAGCTTGATTGCGATTCTGACTGGCATGAAATCGTGCTCAAGAAAAAATGACGCGCCGTCTTTTCCGGCCTCGGAAACCCTGAAGCCCTCCGGAAGGTCAAGCGTCCAGCCGTAATGGCTTGAAGAAAATAATTCTGCGCTTACTGGAAAAACTGAAAATACGATAAGCGCCGTAAATGCAATAATGACCGACTTTACTGAAAATAATCTGCTTGTCATTTTACTCCCCTTTGTTTATAGTTTTAAGAAATGAGCGGACAAGAACCTATTCCCATTATATACGAAAATCACGAAATAATCATCATAAATAAACGCGCAGGACTTGCAGTTCAGGGTGGTGAAAAAATTTCGCATCCGTTAGATAAAATACTTCCGGAGCAGACAGGTTACCCGGTTTATCTTGTCCACAGGCTTGATATGGAGACTTCGGGGCTGATGATTGTGGCAAAATCGCCTCAGTCTGCTTCAAAGTGGACGCGCTTGATTTCCGAAAAGGAAGTGATTAAGGAATACGAGGCGCTCTGTGTCGGACTTCCGCCTGAGAAAAAGGGAAAGATTACTTCTTCAATAAAAGACCGCGGCGTAGAAAAGGCGTCGCTTACATATTATGAGCTTGTTTCTTCAATTGTAATTCCTGATAGTGAAATTACGCTTTCAAGGCTTCACCTGCGACTGGGAACGGGGCGGATGCATCAGATAAGGATTCACCTTGCGTCAAAAGGGCTTCCGATTGCGGGTGATGATAAATACGGAAACTTTAAAGTGAATAAGCTTTTGAAAAAGGCCGTCGGAATAAAGCGCCTTACGCTTGCTTCAGTCCGCCTTGTAATTCCGGGGCCGCTTTTGGGAATGAAGGAACAAGCCGTGTTTGAGGTTCCTCTTCCGCCGCATATGAATATCGAAGGCCTTTGATTTTTAGTGTTATCGAACACATTTTTTTTCGCGTATAGTGTTATTTGGCCTAAAACTCTATTGAGTAAAAATCCTACTTATATTAAACTGAAAAAAATCGTTTTTCTAAAATTCTTTGGAGGCTTTATGACAATATCACAGATGCTTGAGCAGAGCGGAATTTTGACTTTGCTTGGTATGGGTGTTGTTTTCAGCTTTCTGATCATCATGATTTTGGCTATGACATTGCTTCACGCAGTGCTTCATGCCCTTAAGCTTGACCGTGACGAAAAAAAGGAAACAACTTCTGCTTCGGTTGCTGCTCCTGCCGCTGCCGCACCTGATTCCGGTGCAATTATCGCTGCAATTGCTGCAGCTGTACGAACTCACGAAAATAATTAATTAGAGGTTATAAAATATGGCTAAAGTAGGAATTACTGAACTTGCAATCCGTGATGCTCATCAGAGTCTTCACGCAACACGTATGACAACAGCAGATATGCTG
>CACYCX010000041.1 GCA_902772975.1 uncultured Spirochaetaceae bacterium | reverse complement strand
ACAGGTTTCTCTGCTTACCCACGCAAAATCAACTTCAAGCGCTTCCGCGAAATTGCAGACAAGTGCGGAGCAGTATTAATGGTAGATATGGCTCACTTCGCAGGTCTTGTTGCCGGAAAAGTTTTCACTGGCGACTACGATCCTGTAAAATGGGCAGACGTCGTAACAACTACAACTCATAAAACTCTTCGCGGACCTCGCGGTGCCATGATTCTTTGCAAGAAAGAATTTGCAGACTATGTAAACAAGGGATGTCCTATGGTACTCGGCGGTCCTCTCGGTCACGTAATGGCTGCAAAGGCAATCGCATTCAAGGAAGCTCGTACTCCGGCTTATCAGGCTTGGGCACAGCAGGTTGTAAAGAACGCACAGGCATTGGCAGAAGGCTGTAAGTCACACAACATTCCGCTCCAGACTGGCGGAACAGACAACCACCTTATGCTCTGCGATGTAACTGTTTACGGTCTTACAGGAAAACAGGCAGAAGCAGCACTCTTCAAGTGCGGTGTAACTGCTAACGCTAACGCTCTTCCATATGACAAAAACGGTGCCTGGTGGACATCTGGTATCCGTATCGGTACTCCGGGTCTTACAACTCTTGGCATGAACGAAGCTGACATGAAGGAAGTTGCAGACATCATAGACTTCGTTCTCAAGAACACAAAACCTGGCGTTACAAAAGAAGGAAAGCCAGCTAAAGGTAAGATTGAGATTTCTGATGATACAGTAAATGCAGCAAGAGCTCGAGTAAACAAGCTTCTCGGCGCACATGTACTTTATCCGGAGCTCGACCTTGAGTTCTTGAAGAAGGAATTCGTAAAAGCTTAAAATATTCAGGAAACAAAATGTCAGGGAACACATACGGCACAATTTTCAGAGTCACAACATTCGGCGAAAGTCACGGAACTGCATTGGGATGCGTAATTGACGGAATCCCGGCTGGAACAAAAATTGATTCTGAAGTAATTCAGGCCGCCCTTGACAGAAGAAGACCGGGCGCAAAAAACAGCGGCGGTTTCAATGCTGCTGTAACTGCCCGGTCTGAGCCTGACAAAGCGGAGATTCTTTCCGGCGTATTCAACGGATATGCGGAAGGAACGCCGCTTGCACTTGAAATCAGGAACACTTCACAGCATTCAAAAGATTATTCAGATATAGCTTCTTCTTTCCGCCCTGGTCACGCAGACTATACTTATTTTAAAAAATACGGCTTTCGCGATTACAGGGGCGGCGGCCGTTCAAGCGGCAGGGAAACAGCAGCAAGAGTTGCCGCCGGTGCAGTTGCTAAAATGGTTATTGAGCAAACATTAAAGTCGTCGGTAAGCATCAAGGCATTCACCCTTAAAGCAGCCGGCATATCATGCAAAAACATCGACCTTAATCAGATTGAAAACAACTCAATGCGCGCGGCAGACAGCGAAGCCGCCGGCAAAATGATTGAGCGCATAGAAGAACTCAGAAAAGAAGGAAACAGCACTGGCGGAATCATAGAATGCCGCATTCAGGGAATCCCTGCCGGACTCGGCGAGTGCGTATTCGACAAACTTGACGCTGAGCTCGCAAAAGCAATCCTTTCAATAGGCGCGGTTAAGGGAATCGAATTCGGCGCCGGTTTTGAAGCCGCCGATTTAACAGGAAAAGAAAATAACGATGCAATGAGCATTGTTGACGGAAAGCCGGTCTTTGACACGAACAACGCCGGCGGCATATTAGGCGGCATGTCAAACGGAAACGAGATTGTTTTCAGGGCAGCCGTTAAACCGGTTCCAAGCATTTTCATCAAACAGAAAACTGCCGCCGCTAACTTTAATCCGGACGCTCCGATATTGAACGAAACCGCGCCGGGTACCGGAACGCCGGCCGGTTTGGGAACGCCGTCAGATAACGCGTCGGATAATGTTACGCTTTACCAGAAGGAAATGCAGATTCAGGGAAGGCACGACGTATGCCTTTGCCCGCGCATCGTCCCGGTAATCGAAGCAATGGCCGCCATCGTTCTTGCTGACATGCTCCTAAGAAATAAGGCTGCACGCATATAACGCACAGCCTCTTCATTATTTTATTCAGCTAAAAAAATCTCTAGAACTTACTTACCGGAACGATTTCGTATCCCTTGTCAAAAAGCGCGTTCAAAAGCATGTCGAATTTTCTGTACGAAAGGTCCTTGTTATTTCCAAGCTCAACTGAAATAATTTCAGGCATCACAGGAATTTTATCTGTTGTAACAGGACGCGCTTCGATATAAGTGTAGCCCGCTTTTCTTCCGGCTTCCTTTATCAAATCGCTGGCCTTGTATCCGGGCGTATGCCAGATAAGCGAAAGCTCTTTTCCGGTGCAGTTGAAAAATTCATCCTCTGCCCTAGCAAGTCCACGCCTTACAAAATCCTCGTCAAAGACAAATTTCTCTCCCGTAAGGTTTGCGGCAGTAAAGAACATCGAACCGCACTCATAACCTGCGCTTGCAATCTGCTTTGTCTCAAGCGGATAACGGCGAACAAATTCTCCGTTAATAAAGAACGTGCAGTTAATTCCGTATTTCTGGCACAAGGCAAGAAGATTAGAAAGTCCTTCCGTTTCGGTAAGCGCATCAATTGCAAGCGCAATCTTTTTCCGCGGTGAAGCAGGCTTTACCGAAGCGCTTATATACGGAACAGTAACAGGCTTTCCGCTAAGCGTGCGGACAAAAAGCGCATTATCGTACAAAGCATTTTTCGTAACGCCCGTAAAAATCCTGTAATCAGAATTCTGGACTGCGGGCTTTTTTTCTGCCAATGGAACAGCAGTAAACGAACCCTTTTCCGTATCTATCAGATATGAGGTTCCGTTAAAGTCAAGCGCTCCGATTTTTGTTTCTGCCTCATCAGACCACCATGCTTTTTTTACGGAAGAAGCAAAAAGATTTTCGACAGCCGCAGTCCGCACATTGTAGTTCCGCACGGAATTAAATCCTGCAATGCAGAGGTTATCGTTATCACGCCATTCAAGCGCTGAAATTTTATCACCAGAAATTTCTGCAATCCGCTTCCACGGCGCTACAGAATAAATATAAACATTCTGACCTGAAACAAACGCAATATATTTTTTGTCACGGGTAAGTGCAAATTCAGCTTCAAAAGATTCAACTGAAATAAGCTTTGAAATTTTTCCGTCAGACGAAATCTGATATGCCGCAACTCCCCGCTTTCCGTTTGAAGCAAAAATTAATTCAGCCCACAGAATAGGTGTCGTAAAATCAGGCCATATGACATCAAACGAAACAGGCGTTGCATTTTTTTCGATGAACGAACATGAATAAATGATATCAACATACGAAGCGCTTACAAGATTACGGGTCTTGTAATAAGAAATGAGATTATTGTTTCTGATTACGACAAGCTCGGTTCCTGAATTGTTAGTCCTGAACGAATCAGTCTCCGGATTAAATATTTCCGGAAGACGGCCGGAAATTGCACCAAGCCCGATTAAAGGAGAATACATCCCAAGCGACAGAAGCTCATTCCCGTTTATGCGGTAAATCATGTCGGAATCAATGTATGTCAGGATTTCGCCGGAACTCCATTCAACGCTTGCAATCGAGCCTTTTCCGACGCAGCGGTATTTTTCGTCAATCTGAACTTTCTTGAAAATCGCATCAGGCGCGGCAAAAAAAACATGTCGCGAACCGGAAGCAAATTTCTCGTAAACAAACTTTGTTCCGTCAGGCGACCATTTTACTGGAACTGAGTTATAGCTGAACCGGGCCGTATAATCGAGCGCCATTTCTTTTCCGGTAGCCGTTTCCGTAATCGAAAGGACGCCGTCGTAAAGCCCTGTCTTTTTTACGCTGCAAAAATATTTTCCGTCCGGGCTGTATAGGCGCGGTTCCTGATTGTAAGAATTTTCCGGAATGTGATTTGTAAAGCGCTTCCACGAAAAAACCCTTTCGTCAAAATTATAATTTGCCTCGCCATAGCGGTTCCGGATCTGAACTGAATTATCATAGCGGACAATATTTATTCTTT
>CACYCX010000040.1 GCA_902772975.1 uncultured Spirochaetaceae bacterium | reverse complement strand
CTTAAGATGCTCGTAGACAGAAAGTATCAGAGCCACTTTATTACAGCTATTTTGATTCCAGAAACACCAAAGTACAGCTTCAACGAACTGCACGATTATGCAAAGAGCTTTGGCTTTACAATCTACCCTGGAAAACTCGGAAACATAGACACATTCCGAATTGCAAACATGGGTGACATTAAGCCTGAAGAAATGATGCATTTTACATGCGTGTTAAGGGATTACATGCATTCTATTGGAGTTTGCTAGAAGTGAAGGGCAAGCCCCAGCTTCCATTCAAGGTAAGCGGTTTGCCCTCCTACATATCCTTCCGAGGTCTTTTTATAAGGCCCGGATTTTTTTTTGCTCTGATATTCTATGCCGCGAATCTCTCTTGTACCCGTTCCTGAAAATGCAAACTCAGCAGCCAGATGCTTTGTAAAATCGTAGCGCACGGAAAGGGCAAACCGCAATGCCGTAAAAGGCTCGCTCAATTCATCAATAAAATAAAGTGACCTGAGCGGATGCGAGTCCTGCGACCTCATATAAGTGTAAGGCGCAATATCAGTAAGGATTCCAAAGCGCCATTTATTTACATTGAATTCTCCGTACAATCCCATCCACGCATATATTTCAAGCCTCTTATATTCGAGTACCGTAGTATCGTAAAATTTAAGGACATTGTTATGCGCTGAATTATCCCAGGAATATTTGTGCTGCTTTCCGTACCACGCCGTTCCGTTCTTTGAATAGAAATCAAAAAATTTCATCTCTGCGGCAACATGCGGAGAAAGTGAAAAAAAGTGAACCGGATAAAATTTAGCGGCCAGATCAAGCTCCAGTTCCCAGCCGTCTCTAAGATAATTTTTTGTTTCTGAATAATCTGTTTTTGTCGACCGGTCGCCGTCTTTATTATAATGATCGCTTGCCCAATCTGAATCGCGGACAATTCCGCATTCACCGGGGAAAAAGCGCTTTCCCGAAAACGAAAGGGTAAGGCCTTTCCAGCCGCCGGAAATTTTTCCGCCTAAGAACCAGACCGGCTTCTGCTCCCATTCAAGGAGGCTTAATTTATCAACAGTATGTTTATAGAAAACAATTTCGTTAATTACGCCAAGCCGGGCGCCGCCTAAAGGCTGTACCTCAATATGCCAGGTACCGTCATCATGAAATGAATCAGCCTGCGGAAAAATTTCCGGCATCGTAAGGAAGAAAATAAGTGCTGTGAATATAATCCGGCCGAGCTTTATTCTTCGCAAGGATCCACTCCAAATATTTTGGCAAGCTGCTTTCTGGTAGATTCCAGGTCGCGCGGATAAGGCGCGGTAAACGAAACTGCCTCACCTGTTGTCGGATGAGTAAATTCTATTTTGTAAGCATGCAGAGCGAGCCTTGAAAGAAGCGGGCGTTCCTCATAAGGATCCCCGTGCCATGATTTTTTAATTTCGCTCAGGCGCACAGGCTTTTGATTTCCGCTGTACAAAGGATCACACACGATGCAAAGTCCGTTCTGCGAAAGGTGAACGCGAATCTGATGAGTGCGCCCTGTAACAGGCTTTGCTTCTATCCATGAATACGGCCCGCACGCGCCAAGCATTCTGAAATCCGTAACGGATGGCTTTCCGATTTTCTTGTTGACTACGGTTCTGTGGCGCGCGTCTCCGTCAGGAAGCAGCGGTAATGTTACATGAAGGTCATTCCATAATGGACGGCCGTTTACAAGACAGTGATATGTTTTGTGAACTTTACGATTCTGGAACTGCCCTGAAATATTTTTATGCGCCTCTGGAGTCCGGGCATAAAGAACGATTCCTGACGTATCCCTGTCAATTCTGTGAACTGCAAAAAGCTTTCCGAATTCCTTTTCTGCAATCACATCAAGTCGGGGAGCTTCAGTATCATATCTGTCAGACGCAATCAGAAGTCCAGAACGCTTGTTAAGGACTACAATATCCTGGTCTGAATAAATTACTGTGTAATCAGGTATCGCTTTCATAAAAAAAATTATAACCTAACAATCTTACAGGTTCAAGTAAGTTTAATTTCCTGAACTAAAAACGAAATGTCTTCCTTTGAAAAATTCTGATTTTTTACAAACGCTTCGATATCTGAATGCGTGTACTTGTCTTCAGGATAAAGCACGACTACAGAAAAATCACCTGCCTGCAAAAAATTATGTTCGCCGTATTCTGTGTAGCGCGTTGCCCCGATTGAAATCATTATGTATTCAGGATAGCCGCACTCTGAAAGATACGAGCCGATGTTTTCCGCCGGCCCTTCATCCTTCTGCGCATTTAATTTTTCGATAAGCCAGTTTTCGAGGCGGGCGTAAATATAGCTGTAATCACGAACCGCGCTGTCCTCACCGTACTGATGGGCAACGCCATCCCGTACAAGGAAGCTCGCAATCCGATATTTATCCAGAATGCCGCCCGGAGCAAAAGTACCGGACTCAATCAGATTTTTTGAAAAGCCCTTTGAGCTTTTTCCCCAGTTCTTTTTTTCGCTGATTTTTTTTGCTCCGGCTTTGCGGATTGAGCAGTCATTGGATGCTCCAAAAACGACAAGGGAAAGCGAGCGTATTTTTTTGTCTTCCCATTCAGCGCGGAAAATCAAGGCGCATTCAGGCTCTATCTGCAATTTTTCTTCGTTCAACGGGAAGATGATTTTTTCTGCGTCAAACGGAAATGTATGTAAAAATTCCGGCACAGTTTTTTTCGATCCGACATTTTTAGATTCTTCACTTTTAGATTTGCCCGGAATAAATGTCGGGAACACTGCCTTAGGAGCCGCAGCATCAGAAACCGCCATCGATTTAAAATCAGCGGCCTCACCTGCCTGCTCAAGATGTCCTGTAAAATTTCCTGCTACACCAAAACACGGAATTTTCCCTGTGTTAAACAATTCAATAATGTCTTTCATAAAATTTATTTCCTAAAGTCCCAGAATAAAACCGCGGACAAAAATTTCAATTCCTATTCCAACCAGAATAATTCCGCCGACAAGCTCCGCATGAAAAGAAAATTTTTCTCCCGCTTTTTTTCCTATAAATAATCCTGACATGCAGATTACAAAAGTGACGGCTGCAATTATCATGGAAGAAAAGATTGCGCGCAAAAATGTTTCGTCTTCAATTGCAAACCCAACCGACAGCGCATCAATCGAAGTTGCAATTCCCTGAACAAAAAGGACACCCGGCGTAAGATTTTTTACGTCAACTTTCTCTTCTTTTTTTCCAGCGCTTTCAAAAATCATTTTTCCGCCAATCCAAGCAAGAAGCAAAAGCGAAATCACCGGAAGATATTTCTGAATCCCCGAAAAAAATTCAACTATCGTGCGGACACAAATCCAGCCTGCCATCGGCATTGCAAACTGAAAAAAAGCATAAACGCCTGCAATGCAGTACATTTTAAAACGGCGCATTTTTGGCTCGGCAATCGCATTCGCAATCGAAACTGAAAACGCATCCATGGCAAGCCCCACCCCAAGCAGGATGCTGTTTGCCAGAAAAATAAAGTTCCCCATAAGGGTATTCTAGCGCATATTGTGCTTTTACTCAAATCCAATTAAAATACATGGCATGATACAAATTTTTGACAGCACAGATAAATATCCTTTGCAGAAAATCGGAAAAATGGCCGGCGTTTGCTGGAACAGTCCGATAGACGATATAGAAAAAAATATTAAGCGAGCAAAGGAATGCATTAAAAGCGGACACGGACGCGTACTTGAATACGTTGACATTGAGCTTTGCATTTCTGAATATTCGGCACGCGCAATCAGGGAATATTACACACACATCGGCGGCGGCCCTACGCGGCTTCAGGAAAGCACGCGCTATGTAAACTGCGAGACATTCAAGTATTTTGTTCCGCCGACAGTTAAAGCTTCCCCGGATTCCCAGGCCGCTTACGAAGAATGCATCAATTTTATTAAATCAAAATACGCAGAGCTTATCGAAAAGGGCGTTTCAAAAGAAGACGCCGCCAATGTTCTGCCGCTGGGAATGTACACAAAAATCGTAGATAAAAGAAACCTTCGCAATATGATTGCGCTTATGAACCAGCGGCTCTGCTCACGGGCATATTCAGAAATCCGCACGATGGCAAACGAAATCAAATCATCGCTTGCTTCTTATTCCGATGAATGGAAATGGATTTGCGAAAATCTTTTTGTTCCTAAATGCGATGTATCCGGCTTCTGTACTGAAAGCAAGTGCTGCGGCCGCCGTCCAAAAAAAGAACTTTAGCGGATTTCGCGGATTTCAAGACTCTTATCCAAAAACCCTTTCGGCATAGCGCACTGTATCCATTGCGTCCTTTCCGTAAAAATCAGCGCCAATCATGTCGGCATATTCCTGCGTCATAACGGCACCGCCAACGCAGACCTTTGCCCATGGCGCTTCCTTCCGTAAAAGCTTGATTGTTTCTTCCATTGCAGGAACTGTTGTAGTCATCAGTGCGCTTAAGCCAACGACCTCGACATGATCTTTTATGCAAGCCTCGCAGACCGCTTCAGGGGCGACATCTTTTCCCAAATCAATAACCGTAAAATCATAATTTTCAAGAAGAACCTTTACGATATTTTTTCCGATGTCGTGGATGTCGCCCTTTACTGTTGCTACGATAACGGTGCCGCGGCTTTTACCGGCAGCTCCGCTTTTTGAAAGCGTATCCTTAATTACGGCAAACGCTGATTTGGCGGCTTCGGCACTCATCAAAAGCTGCGGTAAATACATCTTGCCGGCCGCGAAGCCTTTTCCAACAATATCGAGACCGGGAATAAGGTAATTATTGATAATCTCGACAGACGGTACAGTTTTCATCAATTCGGCTGTTGCAGAGGCTGCCTTTTCTTTTAATCCATGCACAATGCAGTATTCAAGCGAACCGTCAGCTGGCGCAGCGGCCGGTTTGCTACCATCGGCCGGATTTGCACCATTAATGCCGCCGGAACCACCTGCCGCATTCGTTGACGTATTCCCGTTCGCGCCGCCGTTACCTGTCGCGGATGAGGATGCTGCCTGCAAAAGCTTTTCCCGTTCTGCGGCATATTTTTGCGCAAAGCCGATATAGTTCTGGCACTGGGCATCATGCTCGGTAAGCAGGCAGAACACGGAATACGCCTTCTGCATCTCAAGAGAGTTTGGATTCATTATGGCGGCGCTTAAGCCATTCTGCATCGCCATCGTAAAAAATCCCGCCGTAACAAGCTCGCGTTCGGGGAGTCCGAAAGAAATATTTGAGATGCCTAAAATCGTGTTTCCATCATATTCATCGTGGACACGGCGGACTGTCTGGAGGGTGGCTGTAGGCGCTTTGTCATCAGAGCTTACTGCCATGGCAAGCGGATCGATAATGATATCCTTTGGCTTGATTCCGTAAGAAGCCGCAGTTTCGTAAAGTTTTTTTACGATTTTCATTCGCCCTTCGCATGTCTCAGGAATTCCGCCTTCATCAATCGTAAGTGAAACAACAAGACCGCCGTATTTTTTAACAAGCGGGAAGACTGCTTCCATGATTTCTTTTTTCCCATTTACGGAATTGATAAGCGCCTTTCCGTTGTACAATCTGAGCGCCGCTTCCATTACTTCAGGGCTTGATGTATCAATTTGAAGTGGAAGCGCCGTAACTGACTGAAGCTCCTTTACGACATTTATCATCATCTGCTTTTCGTCAATTTCAGGAAGTCCGACATTTACGTCGAGTACATGAACGCCCTTCTCTTCCTGCTCAAGTCCCTGCTGAATTATGTAAGGGATATCGTTGTCACGAAGCGCCTGTTTGAATTTCTTTTTTCCGGTTGGATTAATCCTTTCACCAATCAGTACCGGCGCGTGCTTTTTTCCAAAATGCACGGTATGTGTATACGAAGCGATTACGCTCTCGTCTTTTTCTGCAATCGGAACGAACTTCTTATACTGAACTGCGTTTACCAGACGGCATATGTATTCGGGTGTAGTTCCGCAGCAGCCTCCAAGCACACACGCGCCGGCTTCGGCGATTCCGGCCATGATTTGTGCAAACTCTTCCGCCGTTACATCATAGACTGTTTTTCCGTCAACAGTACGCGGAAGGCCGGCATTTGGTTTTACCATGACAGGCGTACTGGAAGCAGCAATAAAACGCGGAACAATAGGCGCCATCTGTTTTGGTCCAAGGCTGCAGTTTAGTCCGAGTGCATTTACGCCAAGTCCTTCAAGAATCGCCGTCATTGTTTCCGGATCGGCGCCTGTAAGAAGCTTGCCTTTTTCGTCATAAACTGTTGTCGTAAAAATCGGGAGGTCTTCCGCGCTTAAGCCTTTTGCCTCACGGGCTTCTTTTGCAGCAAGTACGGCGGCTTTTGTCTCATACGAATCATTCATCGTTTCGATTAAAATCAAATCAACGCCGCAATCTAATGCCGCGTCAAATGATTTTCTGAAAAGCGAAATGCAGTCTTCAAAATCAAGATCGCCCATCGGCTTAAGTAATTTTCCGCATGAGCCTATGTCAAACGCAATATAATGCTCGCGCTCCCACGGAAGCTTTCCCTGCGGTAAAAGATTCTGTTCGCGTAAGGAAGCTACCCGTTCATCAGAAAGAGGCTCTTCCTCAATACGCCGGCGGGCTTCCTTTGCATTTTCAATCGCCGCCTTTATCAGAATGTCGTAATTAAAAAATTTTGTTGCGAACGCCCCGAACGTGTTCGTGTTTACGATATTCGAGCCTGCAAGATAATAGTTGTAATTCAGAGAAATTATTTTTTCAGGAAATTTTTTATTCCATGTTTCAGGAAGCTCGCCCGGCTTAAGTCCGTTTCCCTGAAGCACTGAGCCTGTTCCGCCATCAAAAAACAAATACTGCTTTCCTAAAAGTTCCGTAAGTTTTTTTCTTTCTTTCATTTTTTTACCTGTTAATTTTTTTTATGGGAGCCTCAAAGAAATTCCCTTATTCAAATTTTCTTATGACTTTGTCAACATCGCTCTGCAAAACTGCATCAACCTCTTCAACTTCCTCAAGATTGCTTTCAACTTCTTCTTCACTCATGAGCGCATAAAGATAAAGCTCGGAAAATTTTCCGCGTATATGAACGTCATTTAATTTCTTTACGCAGCTGGAATATGTGGCTTTTGCCTGCTCAAGCGCGTAATCCGAAACAAGGAACGGCACGCCCAGAGAAAGCGCGACAGAACTGATTCTGTTTGCCGTATTTACCGTATCAGAAATTGCGGAATTTTCAAGTCTGTTTGATTCACCGATTACGCCGATTACAAGATTACCGTAATGGATTCCGCCGTTACATGCAATACACGGATAATATTCTTCGGCGCGCTTCCTGTTGATTTTTGTAATTTCAGATTGAATGTCAAACGCCGCTTTCATGCAGTCATTAACGCCAGACCTGAAAAGCGCAATCAGACCTCGTCCCAGAAAGTTAGAAACAAAACCGCGGTTACGGCTTACACATTCGCACATATACCGCGTATAGAAATTTACAGTTTCAAAATCTTCTTCCGTGCTTATCTGGCTTCCGTCCGGCGAAACAGTAGTAAGCTGAATGTAAAGCACCGCCATTTTCAATTCAGTGTAGTTTCCGATTTTTACAGTATCTACACCACGTTTTTTTACAAGCGAAAGGAATTGCTGCGGAACAAATTTTTTGTAAACATCATTAACCTTGCGCTGCTCCTTAACCTGCTCTGCAATCTTGGAAATAAGTGTCTGATTAAAAAGCGCAATATAAACAATATCAATCGTCACTAACAAAAGAAGTCCGATCTGCGTAAAGTCAATCGTAAGGGCAGCATCAGGTCCGAATACAAATCTGTCTGCAATTACAAAGAAACTTACTACAACTAAGAATATCATGTAAAAGCCGACCGGGATTTCCTTATCGCGGAATGTCGGAATAATGCGGAGCGCAGAATAAATTGAAAATAAAATATGAAGTCCGACAAGGAAAAGCTCAAAACGAGAAGCAAGCGGTCCCGGAAGCAGAATATATACAATGCCAAGCGTTATCGCGACAAATGTAATTGCATTGCTTATGGAAGGATGCTTTTTTTCAAAACGCAAGGCGCCCCTGTAATGCTGGCTGAAAATTGCAGGCGAAATCCAGAAAATGCTTGAGGCAATTTTCATCTGAAGCTCATACGGGAACTGTTCATAAACCCACGAGAAGACACAGAAATCATGCGTCAGCAAAAGCATCATAAGGGAAAATGACAAAATGGCAAAATATAATGCAGTCATATTCGCGTTATCACAAATCCACATGACAAGATTCATGATAAACAAAAAGAAAACCATTCCTGCAAGCAGCATAATCAAAAGGAATGTAATCATAAAGTGAACGCGGACAGTTCTGTATTCGCCAAAATTAATCGGAGAAATAATTCCGGCTATTCGCGACGCTACATTCTCAACCTGAATTACAAGTTCAATTTCGCCATTAGCATCAGAATCAAGCGAACAAATTACAGGCCGCTCAACCGGCGTGCAAACACGGTTTTGATTTGTATACGAAAAATATCCGTATGTCTTAACAAGAATTCCATTGCAATAAATATTTGCCACGCTGCTCGGACTTTTTCGCGAACAGATTCCGTAGCAGTAATTCGGGCGCAGGTTTTTTATCCGCAGCCTGTATGTCGCATATCCCTTTGCAGGAAGCCGCTTCGTTGTGCTGTCGTGTTTTCTTGTCCACGAATATGGAACTTCAACAAAGTTTACATTCATCTGATGCGAATCTATTCCTGACAAAAGCTGCCCGTAATAAAATTCCCAGTCACCGTCAAGCTGAATGCATTTCTGCTCAAGGATACTGTTATCATAAATCTGTGCAGTTCCGTTCCAGACTGTTTTTGCAAAAAGCGGCTCTGATGCAACAGACGCAATAATAAGTGCTATAAGAAGCGGCAATATTTTTAATTTAACTGCATGAAAATTCATTAAATTAAATTTCATAACACTCCTCCCTCATCAAGAATCGGAAGCGACATGTCTTCAATCGGTTTTGTAATAAGAACGCTGTACACAATTTCAAGCTGTCCCCGGATATAAACCGTATGTCCGTCAAACAGACAGTCAGTAAAAGAACGGCATGTCGGAATCGCTTCCTCCGAAACAAGAATGTCAGCATTGAATTTTTTATTCTGCGCCTCAACATCAATTGCATGCCTGATTGAATCAGAAAGAATTCCGATATCAATTCGGTTATCAGTTCCCATAAGTCCGACTGCTATAGTTCCGCTGTGGATTCCGATTCCAGTAAAAATATCAGGCAGTCCGTTTTTGCGGAAATTGCGCCTCAATGAACGGAGCTCCATCTGAATCCTGATTGCGCACCGGCATACGCTGTCGTCTTTTTTGGGGAAGAAAGCCGTGATGCTGTCTCCAAGATATTTTCCGATTATTCCGCCGTAGCTTCTGATAATCGGAACGATAGTCTGATAATATGCGTTGAGCAATTTAAATGTTTCTTCGCCTGTTAAATTTTCTGCAATTGAATAAAAGCTGTGGATGTTTGCATAAAGGATCATCGCATCAATTTCCTGCGCCTTTCCCAATTTGAAATTTGAAAGCACAGGCACATGAAGGATTTCCAGAACTTCCCTCGGAAGGAAGCGGTATGCTGATTCATTTGAATCCTGAATCCTTGCAGAAATATTTCTGATTTTGTTATATAAATAAGTTCTTCGGAATGCAATTACCGCTGACTGGATAATCGCAAAGCTTATGACGACAAGCTTAATCCAGAAATGCTTTATCATGTCAAAAGAAAATCCCGGAGTCAAAACAAGGTCGTACAATCCCGCAAGAATAGCCGCAATGATTATCGGAACATTCATAAGATAAATTTTTGAATTCTTTCTTATGCGCCGAACAATCAATGTCAAAACAAAAATCATAAATATGATGTAGAATCCTGCAAAAAACGGGAATACCGAAAATATATATCTGATTGGACAGAAAAGCGAACCGAGTATAAGCAGAACCTGAATTATTACAATAAACAAATAGCGCTTAATCTGGAAATTATAGAGTCCGCAGATATAACAGAAATAAAGCAGGACAAGTAACGTTCCAAAAACAAATCCCAGCCTCTGTTCAATTCCGTATGACAAATCAGGGAATACATAATTTAAAATTGAAAAGCCCGAAGAAAGGCAGCAGATTGCAATACAAATCGAAATCAGCGAAAGGAACATATAAACATAATGCTTCCTGTTTACGATAAAAATCATCAGATTGTAAAAGAACAGGCACAGCATCAGACCCACAATAAAAATATCGCACGCAAAATTCAAAAAGAGCATTCTTTCAAGGCGAGGCAAACTCGTCATTCGAGGGCAGATTGCAAATCCTGTTTTGCCCATCTTGTAATCTGAAATGTGGACCGTAATATCGATTATGCCTTCCGCGTCACTTTTCAATTCGACAATACGCGTACGCTGGGCAGGCTTATATCCGTGCTGGAATCTTGAAACCTTTCCGATTGACGCGACCTCAATTCCGTTGCAGTAAAAAACAGCCGCAGAATAAAAGGTCTGATAAAGAATCATGCCGTACTTGTGTTCAGGATAAAGGCCTTCGACTCTATAGTGGAATGTTCCGTAGTGAGTGTTGCTGTCAAAAAAATAAGGCAGCAAAACCTGCTTTCCTACATCGATATAATTTACAGGATAAAAAAGTGAAGGATGAACAAAATTTCGCTCAAAGCAATCCCACTCGCCGTCAAACATAAGGCCGGCAGTTTCAATCAGCTTTGGGTCTTCCACGAATTTAACTGAATTCTTTAACCGCTGTTCGATTTCATCAATGTCAGGGAATTCAAGTACAGGCTCCTCTTCAATTATTTCCGGTTCAGCATTTAAAGACGCCTGTGCATGACAAACTGAAATCAGAGCCAAAAAAGAGACCGCTAGAATTTTAGAAAAAAAATTTTTTCCTGCCATAAACTTTCCGATTTATTCTATATTATACATCTTTTCTAAAAGATTTTCCACTTTTACTGTTAAAATCAAAAATTATGTTTTATAATTAAAGTATATGAAAAAGACACTTTATCAAATTACTTATGAAAAAATTGTAAATGCAATTGAAACGGGTGTTCTAAAAGAAGGGGAAAAAATGGTTTCCGTCCGGGATTATGCGGAAACTAACGGATTAAGCCGTAATACTGCTGAACAGGCATACGCAATGCTTATCGAAAAAGGCTATATTTATGCAAAGGAACGCAGCGGGTATTATGTTGCCGATTTTAAATCATTGAAAAATCCAGAACAGATTGAAGCTGAACAAAAGCAAGAAAAAATCGCGGAAGAGCTTTTCGGTTCAGGCAAAAAATCTGACAGCAAGAAATCAGATTCCAAAAAAGAAAAAACTTCAATTAAAAATTCCAGGAGCGAAAAAATGAAACGGACTGAAAAAAAAGCCGACGCAAAGGCAGCAAAAAAGGCTGTTGAAGCCGAAGAGGCGCAGGAAGAAATCAAAACGAATCAGATAAAAATCCAGAATCCCAAAGGCGTTATGGTAAAGGATTTTACAGATCCGTCACTGATTCCAGGAATTTTAAATCTTACTCCGGGAAATATCGACGGCGACCAGTTTCCGTCTCAGGCCTTCAGACGGCTTTATAAGGAAGTTCTTTCTTCTCCAAACACGGAACTTTTGCAGCGTCTTGGCGAAAAAGCAGGCGAAAAATCATTGCGCGAAGCAATTTCAAGCCACCTTTACAAAACACGCGGCATCCGGTGTACGGCCGACCAGATTGTAATCGGCGATGGAACCGACAGCATGCTCAAAATGCTTTCACGCCTTATTACTTCGTATGTTGCAAAAAATATTTTTACCGATGATGATTTCCAGCAGATATTCTATTTTGAAAATCCATGCAACGAAAAAATCAAGCAGGCTTTTGAGTCGGCCGGAAACGCCACTATGCCAATCGAGCTTGATAACGACGGCGTAAAGCTTATTTCACTTAAGCTTGCTGCAAAAGTAAACAAGGAAAGCGAATGTGTCGAAGTTCTTTACACAACACCGTCTCACCAGTATCCGACAGGCATCACAATGTCAGGGAAACGGCGCGCTAAGCTGATTGAATGGCTGGCAGAAAAAAAATCACGCTTCCTTATCGAAGATGAATATGACAGCGAATTCCGTTTTGGCGGAAAAATACCGCGTCCTATGCTTGATATCGCCACGGAATACGACGCGGCTTCAGCAGAAAATCAGGATAAGAAATCTGATGAGCCACAACTGGCCGCTCCAAACGACAAGCCGCAGGAAGCGATTATTTTTGCAGGAAGCTTTGCCTCTACCATAAGCCCCGCTTTAAAAATGAGCTATATGGTCTTACCGCCTGAGCTTTCAAAATTCTTTACCCGGGAATTTTTATACAGCTGTCCTGTTTCCAGAATCGAGCAGGCTGTTGTTGCAAAATTCATTAAGGAAGGTCTTTACCAGCGCCATATCAACAAGGTTAAGAAATTCTATAAGCAGCGCCGCGATTATATTCTTGATGAGCTTGAGGAAAAATTCCCGGGCATTAAAATCAAGGGCGAAAATGCAGGGCTTCACTTTATCGGCCAGATTCAGATAAAGGGCTTAAAGGATTTTACGCCGCTTGAGTCAAAAATTATCGAGAACGCGCGCCGCCACAATCTGCTTATCACAGGCACAGGAACAGGCTGGTTCGTGTTCGGCTATGCAAATCTGGATGAGCAGCAGATTGAAAAAGCGGTTTCCGCCCTCCGCACCAGCATCGTAGAATTATTTGCATAAATCTGAAATCCGCATCCCCGAGCAGCCGGAAAATGATTTCAGAAATAAAAAATGGACACACTGGGCGGGTCCCAGCGACGACAAAACAAAATCGGTGCCCCCGCCATTCGTTCACGGTTAATCGCCTTTGGCTCAACCGCTCGCTGGCAGGACCTTCCAATTTTTTTTGTCTGCGTCCCACCCTTCAATTCTGTCCATTTTTTATACTACATTCACTCTCGGCTGCTCTGCCAGCCGTAATAATAAGCAAGTTCAAATATTAAGTTCCAGTACAAGATTCAAGGAGCGCGAGCATAAGGGGCGGGTTCGGTGCGCATCTGAGCATGCGAACACGAAGCGAAGCTGCGTGTGAGTCAAATACAATTAAAGCTCAGCCAGCGCCCGATGCACGCACTTATGCGGGAGCAGATTGAATCTTGCATCTGGTAGCATTTTTTTTACTGGCTTTATGCTGCGGCTGGCCTGAGAAGGCGTAATTGAAAAAAGTCCGCATTTCGGCTATTCTTTCTCCATGAAAGAATTAGAACTCAAATACGGATGCAACCCGAACCAGAAACCGGCGCGGGTTTATATGGAAAGCGGAGAACTTCCGATTACAGTTGTAAACGGTCGTCCTGGATACATCAACCTGCTTGATGCACTTAACGGCTGGCAGCTTGTTAAAGAGCTTAAGGAAGCAACCGGACTTCCGGCCGCCACATCATTCAAGCATGTTTCACCGGCAGGAGCCGCTGTTGGTCTTCCCCTTTCTGATACATTAAAGCAGATTTATTTTACGGACGGCGTTGAGCTTACTCCGCTTGCCTCTGCTTATGCACGCGCCCGTGGTGCAGACAGAATGTCTTCATTCGGAGATTTTATTTCTCTTTCTGACAAGTGCGACAAGGCAACCGCACAGCTTATTGCAAAAGAAGTTTCTGACGGAATTATCGCACCTGGATATGACGACGATGCACTTGAGCTCCTTAAGGCAAAAAAGAAGGGCGCGTACTGCATCATTCAAATTGATCCTGATTATGTTCCGGCTGAAATTGAAAAGAAGCAGGTATTTGGAGTTACATTCGAGCAGGGACACAACTTCCTCAAGATTGATTCTTCATGTCTTGAAAATATCGTTACAAAAAACAAATCACTTTCAGAAGATGAAAAGCGCAATCTTATAATTTCACTTATCGTATTAAAATACACTCAGTCAAACAGCGTATGCTATGTTAAGGACGGACAGGCAATCGGAATTGGTGCCGGTCAGCAGAGTCGCGTTCACTGTACAAGACTTGCTGGCGACAAAGCGGATAAATGGTGGCTGCGTCAGAGCCCTAAGGTCCTTGGACTTAAGTTTGTTGACGGAATCAAGCGGGCCGACAGAGATAATACAATCGATGTTTATACCGGAAACGAATACATGGATGTTCTTGCGGAAGGAAAATGGCAGCAGTTCTTTAAAGAGAAGCCGTCTGTATTTACAGAAGAAGAAAAGCGCGCATGGCTTGATAAGAACACAGATGTTGCAATCGGAAGTGACGCTTTCTTCCCGTTCGGCGACAACATCGAGCGCGCCTTTAAGTCTGGCGTAAAGGTTGTTGCACAGCCTGGCGGCTCAATCCGTGATGATAATGTAATCGAGGCAGCAGACAGCCATGGAATGACGATGGCGTTCACAGGAATCAGATTGTTCCATCATTAATATAAAAAAAGGGGCTGTCAAAATTAATTGGCAGCCCTTTCTTCTTATTGCGCATCATCATTTTTGCCGGTAAGCTTTTTCCAGAAGGCAGTCCATTTTTCCTTTAAGCCGCCTTCCGCTTTTTTGCCGTTTTCTTTGGCAGTCTTAGCAGATTCTACAATTTCAGACATTTTTTCAGTCGCTTCCTCAGATTTTTTTTCTACAGAGCTTGAAACCTTTTCGGCAGCTTTATCTGCCTTTTCAACTGTCTCAGAAATTTTATCCGAAGCAGCCTTTGCAGCCTTTTCTGCTTTCTCCTGAATCTTTTCAGCTGAGGCATCCTTTAATTCACTTTTAACTGAATTAACTGCATCTGTCGCATTATCTTTAAGTGAAGTTGCGGCGTCCTTTGCGCTTTTTAAAAGCGAGCCTGCTTTTTCTTGAACTGTGTCCGTTACAGTTTTGTCATCTGATTTTTTTGATTCTGCAAACAAAAAAGATGAAGCTGATGCAAGCGAAAATAAAACAGTAAAAAGTGCAACGATTTTTTTCATTTTAACCCTTACTCCTGTCTATAAAATGCGTTTTTGATTATATCAATTTTCAATTGCCAATTCAATGTAATTAATGGTAAAATTGTAAGGTAGCTCGTAATTACCAATCTGCCGTGACAGAAAGGAACTTAGAATGCAGAAAATATCACACTGGCTGATAAGTTTTTTACTTTATGCCGGAAATGAGAAAGAAGAATTTTATGATACATACAACAGGTTCGCGTATCAAAACAGAAAAACACTTATAGAATTTTCCCTTATTGCTTCGATTCTCGCTGCCGCCTCATTTGTAATTTCTTTTTTTCAGCCACATGCAATGCTCAACAGAATGGCGTATCTGATTCTGTTTGCGGTAAATCTTTTTCTGTTTCTTTTCAGCTTCCTAAAAAAAAATCCTTCACCTTCCTGCATCGCGTGCCTTACGATTCTTTTTCAGCTTATCATTTACGCTTTTGGTATTTTCATAGGAACAATTACGAACACAAATAACTACGCGATTTCGTTTACTGTAATTCTTGTATTCATTCCGCTTGTATACAATCAGCGCCCGATTTCTACTATCGGAACAATGCTTCTTGCAATCGCCGCTTTCGGACTGTTCGGTTACACGTACAAAGAATACGATATATTCACGCTCGACATGATGAACATAACGCTTTTTTCAATCGTAAGCTTTTTTATCAGCATAAGGAATTTTAAAATACGATTTGAAAACATGCGCCTTTTAAAAGAGCAGACAAAGCTCATGCAGAAAGCCGAAAGCTTGAGCAACGCAAAATCTGACTTCCTTGCAAATGTAAGTCACGAACTCCGCACTCCGATTAACGCAGTCCTCGGAATGGACGAAATGATTCTCCGCGAAACCTCCGAGCCGAATACAAAGAAATATGCCTCTGCAATCAAATCTGCCGGCGAAACAGTTCTTGCAATTATCGGAAATATTCTGGACTTTTCACGTTTTGAAAGCGGCAAGATGAAGCTCATTCCGGCTGACTATAATTTCCGCGATTTGCTAAACGAAGTCCTTATGCTTCACTTTTTGCGGATTAAAACTAAGGGACTTGAACTCAAAACAAATATAGACTCAAACATTCCGCGAATGATGTACGGCGATGATCTGCGAATAAAGCAGATTCTTTCTAACCTGCTGTCCAATGCCGTTAAATATACGCAGCAAGGTTCGATTACAGTTTCCGCCATCTGTACGCGCCGCAGTGATGATAAGGCAATAATTCATTTTTCCGTAAAGGATACAGGCATTGGTGTACGCCCCGAAGACAAGGAAATTCTCTTTGATAAATTCTCGCGTCTTGAGCAGCGCAAAAACCGCAACATTGAAGGAACAGGTCTTGGGCTT
>CACYCX010000039.1 GCA_902772975.1 uncultured Spirochaetaceae bacterium | reverse complement strand
TAAAAAATTTTGAACATAAAAAATTTTGAAGAAAAAAAATCAAAAAAAATTTGACGTTTATGCTGTGTCCTCCCAATGTTATTTGTGAGACAGATGAGTGTTCGTCAATTTCACTTAATAACAGCAGGGGGCATTTTTATGTGGGATGTAATTAAAGTTGTCATCGGTTTATTACTAATGACAGTTATAGGACTTATAATTTTTGCTGGAAGCTTTTTATTATCTCCTATAAATTCAGCTGAAGTTGCAGAGGGACTTCCTGCAGTTCCGAAAATTGTCTTTGTAGGTCTTGTAATTATCTTGATTATGGATTTGTGCGAGAAAAAAGAATGAAAAAAATTATAAGCCTGTATATTTTTACTCTACTCTTCGTTTCTGTTATTCACGGACAAACTGACCTTGAGACTGATATTAAAAATCGAAAAGAATGGCAGATAACCTGGCAGAATGTCAGAAAATACAATGAAGAAAACTGGGCCTGCACCGTTATAACCAGGCGCTTTTAGAATACGAGTCTGCACAAAAAACAGGCAACTGGGGAATTGACATTAGCTTCTGGCGGAAACTTACAAAGCCGGAGATTAAGTCACTCATAGACAGCGGCTATTATGATTCTGAATGTCATTTTTATTCCACTACTCCAGGTTACGGAGATGCCTCGCAGGTAAAGGCGTTCAGGGAAGAACTTTTCCGGGAAATCACATATTTTAATAACCGGCCTTATCCCTGCTTAGATTCAGCTCTTACGCTGACTGCAACCTTGCAGGATAAAAGCGGCCGCACAATTGCAAGCGACACAATCAGAACAATTCATGGTGAAGGCGACATTGCCATGCAGGAGGTTCCTTCTCACTATATTGAACCAGACATCAAAAGTGATTTTAAGATTGCAAACTTTGTTTTTAGAGACATAGCCGCGAGCAAAATAAACGGCAATGTTAAAATCATCATAAAGTCAAACTGATTATTAGAGGCATTTTAAAATGCAACCTTCTGGCGGAAATAAAATGGCAAAGGAAGTTTTATCAGATCTTGAAAAAAAATATGTAGTTCATGGATATAAACTAGGCAATGGTAAATGGGATACTATATTTAGTCTTGACTTAAATGGAAAAAGTGACTTTTCCGATCCTGTTATCAAAGAGGTAACATTTCCCCTTAAGCAGGGGCTTCTTGCAGCAATTAAGGAGGACCGCTTATTAACATCATTTAATGGTTTTCCAAAAGATGATATGCAATGCATTAAAAGTTTTTATATAAACAACAGCGGAAATCCAGATCATATTCACCTTGTTTAATTCACCTTTTTTTAATATTGACGATTTAGGAAAAATTTATATGATTTTAACTGACGTGCCATTAAAAAATGGTGATGCTCAAGATTCACTTTTACTTTTTTAAAATTTAAGTTTATCAGCGTAAGGAGCAAAATGAAATTCGAGACAATAGGCGCAGAGCCTGCGACAGCATCATCACCGGAAATTGTTGATATAAGCAATATAGAAGAATTCTGGAGCTTTATTCAAAATTTCGGACATTTTTCGCCTATGGCTGTTCAGGCGGGATATTCAGAGCAGTATAAAAATTTTTTCAGTAAAATTGAAGACTGCATCATTCTGTATAAAAAGATCGGGCAGGAATTCAATTTTGTAAATTGCAGCAAAGATTCTATTTTCAGGGAACAAAAATTTGACGCATATGCTTTCACAAATAGAGAAGACATTACCTTGCAGGACTTTTCAAATGAACTAAAAGCTTTGAAGGAAAAATTTAACATCAGAGAATTGTATCAAGGCGGCGAGTCTAATATTTTTAAGACCAAACAACTTTCTGATCTGGTTTTTGTGTTAAAAAAAAATTAATTAAAACGCTCAATCCATGCTAATCCAGAGAATAGGTAAGATTAAGTTCGATATTTTTTTCAGCTTTTTTTAATTTTATGTCCAGCGGGAAAAGCGACGTGACTTGCCCGATTGCATCATTTTTTAGTAATTCCGATGAATAGGATTTTGTCACAATCTGCAAAAGCTCGCCGTTCTGCGAAACATCTATTGCAAGGACGACGCTTCCTTCGATGCGGCGCCGCCGGGCCGATTCCGGGTAAGTAAAATTTTCAGCAACAAGTCCGTAAATAAAAATCTCGACTTCTTCGCGTGAAGAAAACTTTTTTCCCGAAAGATTTTTATTCTGAAAATTAAGTGAATTTGGGGAATCAGGTGATGACTGCTCCATGCCCACCGGCGGCGGTAGCCACGCTGGATTAATCGTACGGTCATTGCGGTCGCGGGCGTACAGAGGCGGCGTGATTGCGATAAGTGAAGCGAGCATGATTGAGATCGCAGGCGAAAAACGGGAAACTATTATTTTTATGCAAATTACAGAAAGCGAAAACATAATTACAAAAGCCTGCATAATCCTTTTCCGCGTAAATGCAGAAATAATTTTTTTCCGGTAACAGCACTGATTTGTTCAAACGAAAACTGATTTAAATCAGAGCCGTTTATAAAATCACAGATTTTTTCCGCTTCACTTTTTTTAACATCGGCGTACTGCAAGTCTCCCATATAAGACCAGCACAATTGCGCATTCTGTTTTTCATCTCCGCTTACAGAATCAAGCGCCATCATCTTTCCGCCAATCCATACAAAACGGCCGTCAGTTTTTGCAAAATCAGCGCGGCATTTTTCTTCATATTTTCCTATTAAATTTTCAACAAAGTTTTTTGGAATCGAAGGTTCAGGCATTTTAAAATTAAACCAGTTCTGAACTTTTTTCTTTATACCGTTTCCGTGCATCCATTCCTGAACTGCGGCGTTCAATCCATAGGAATATTTTTCGCTTTTGTTTTCACCTTCAAACCGCAAATCATTTTCAGCAAAAGTTTTTTCAGGAAAAATAATTTTTAAATTCGGATGCTTTCCTTCCTGCCATTCCTTGAAAACGGTCGAATGTTTTGTAAGCACGAATTTATGCCAGAACGCGCTGTCCAAAAGTCCTGCATCAAAAAGCTGTCTCAGCGTTTCCATCGAGTTAATCAGGTCCTGTTCAGTCTGACTGTAAAAACCAAAAATCATGTAACTGTGAATCAGGATTCCGGCTTCCTTGAACGCACAGCAGGCTGAAACGATTTCTTCCATCCCCGTTCCTTTGTTCACATTAGAAAGCCCTGTGTCAGTTGCAATTTCAATTCCGGCACTGACGGCTGTCATTCCGCCATACGCAAGAAGATCTGCAAGGTCACGCGAAAAAGTTTTTTCAAACCGGATATTTCCCCAGAATGTCAAACGCGGATTTGCTTTTGAATTTGAGCTTCGTGCATTGCAAAGCGCAAACTGTTCGAGCGCGGCGGGAGGACATGCTTCGTCGACAAAATGAATTCCGTAAACGCCTTTTTGCTTTGCCTGATTGTAAAGTCCTTCATATAATTTTTTTGAATCGGTGCGGCAATAACCGTAAACATACTCAAGCGTCGTATCACAGAATGAGCAGCGGTGCCAGTAACAACCGTAAGCAAGGTACGCTTTTATCCATGTTCCGTCATTCCAGATTCTGTGCATCGGATTTACATCATCGGCAAGACGCGGGTAATTTGAAAAATCAATGTCACTGTAATCGGGAATTAGTACCGAGGTAATTTTATTTTCTGAGCAAAGGATTTTTTTATAAAGTGAATCATCTCCACTTGAATCAGTTCTTCTTGAATCTGTTTCTCTTGAGCCAACACCATTTGAAACAGCACTAACCGAGCCAGCGCTATCATTTTCTGACAGCGGCTCAACAATCTTTTCATCAAAAAGATATTTTGTCCTGTAAAATTTTTCTCCGTCAAAAATTTTTGATTTTTCAAATCCTGTATTTTTTATTTTACTGAACACATGGAGAAAGCTTCCGTAACCGCGGTCATAGCTTATAAAGTCCGCGTAATTGAAAAATCTTTTTTCCGAAATGCCGCGCAGCTCCGTATTAATGTAACCGCCTCCAAACGCAATAATTGACTCAGGAAAATTTTCTTTAAGCCATCGTGCACATGAAAGTGAAGCCGCAAAATTTCCCGGAAACGGAACTGAAATGCAGAATAAAGTGCGCGGCAAAATTCCTTGAACATACTCGCGCAAAGCCGGAATCATAAAGTCATTCAATATCGGGGCGGACAACGCTTCTTCCGCCTGTGAAAATTCTGCAGTGCTTGTAGCAATACTTTCTGCATAACGGACCAGAGAAAAATTTTCGTCATACGCAACCGAAATATAATCTGCAATATCAGCGAGAGCAAGGCTTGCAAGAATTTCAGCGTCGTCCGCCCCTACATCGCGGTTCAGTGACGAAATATAATTTTCCATACGAAGCCCGCGCGGAACATGTGCAGAGCGGACGAATTCGTGAACAAGCTCGCGCCCGCTTTCTTTTTTTGCAGAAACAATTGTCAGGATATTCTCAATCCATTTGCACCATAATTCACGCTGGCTTATATAACGGCGCAATTGAAAAGCAGTATTGTCATCACCATCCTTTTCCGCGCGGGATGCCAGATTGAGGGCGCGCTTCGAGGAAGCCGTAAATATTTTTTCCAATCCTTCATGCGAAAAGATTTTTTTAAATAAAATGTTGCTTAAATCAATCCATCGTACGCTGTTGATTCCTGAGCTTTTTTCGATATGATTTTTGAAAAATGAAGACAGGTACGCCCCCGCCGGGTACGGCGTGTTCAACTGAACAAGAGGCGGCTGGATTATTACTACATCAAACAAAACGGTATCCTGCATTATGTTAGAGAATACCATTTTTTCGTTCACTTTACCATACAATAAAATCAAGAAAATATTCACCAGGGCGGACTCTGTACTGTTCCATCGTATCAGGGCCGCATGCTCCTGTACCGACGCCTCGATGCGCCGCGTCAATTGTAAGCATAAGCCTTGCGTCCGTTCCGGGAAGTAAAGTTAAATCCGTAAGCTCATTTTCGTGCTCGCATTTCCATAAATCGTTTACATCATATTTTGAGACGCTGAACGAAAATGGTGACAGCGACTGGATATGGAGCGGCTCACTAGCGGCGCATGATTTATCATGCCTCTGGTTTTGTGAATAGAGGCACAGATATGTCGTTCCGGTTCTTGTTCCGTTTTCCTGAGGAACTACATATGGAACATGCATGCCGCTTACAGGCTTTACATAAAGACCGTGAAGTGAACCGGCACATCTGTCGCTGTAATTTTCTTCCGGGCCGAGTCCGTACCAGGCGACCGTATCATAAAGCGCGCTTACTGGAATCTGGATTCCGCATCGCGGATATTCCTTTAATGCCGGAGTGAGCGCGAACGATATTTTAAGATGCAGGGCTTTTTTTCCGTCGGGCGAAATATAAGGTGAAACATTGTATTTTACAGATGCAAGCTTCTTCTGCTTTTTTGCCGCCCTGCCTGTGTATAATTCGATGACGCCGTGGTTCTTCTGCTTTTCAGAAGACTTATTTTTTGCAACGACATGCGCAAGGTCTGCGTCAATCCATTCTGTTGTCGGCTTTCCCCAGAAGCACCACGGCAGCTCCTTATCGTGAATGCGCGGAAGTTCGCGCTTTACGCATTCGTTTTCGGTGAGCGCGCGCCACAGAACCGGGATAAAATTTTCGGTTAATTTTTGTGCCGGGCTTGGTGCGCCTGCCTTCTGATTCTGGGATGATTGAGTCTGCGCTGAATGACCTTGCGGCAAATAAGTGCACGGGTCTGAAAAAACACTGAGCGAAGCTGCGTTTTTTAAAAGGAATTCGTCGCGTCCGAGGATTGCGCCTGCCGGGGCAAAATCCGTTGGTTCAGCATAAATAAATTCTACGCGGAGGTAATATTCGGCGCCGTCTGATTTTACGGAGCCGGCAATCGGGATGGCGATGTCTGATTTTTGATCCGGCAAAAGCTTTGGTAATTTTAAGATTCCATGCTTAACGCTTGTTCCGTTTCTGTTCACATCCCAGCTGAGCAGAACATTTTCTGTTGTAGAAAAATCATATTTATTTATTAATTCAAAAATTCCCTGCTCTGCATGGACTGCTTGAATTTTCATCGGAGAAAAAAGCTTTATGCATTCTTCCATTGCAGGCTTTGGGCTTTGGTCAGGAAATGTAATTCCGTTCAGGCAGAAATCGTAATCACTCGGAGCATCGCCAAAATCACCGCCGTACTTCCAGTATTTTCCGCCTTGAGCGCTTCCCGGTTTTCCTTCAGGGGCTTTTGCAGCAATTCCCTGATCAATCCAGTCCCAGATAAAGCCGCCTTGAAATCCATGCGTTTGCTCTATCGCCGTCCAGTAATCTGAAAGCGAGCCGTTTGCATTCCCCATCGCGTGAGAATATTCACACATAATTACCGGCCTGTAATCTTCCCGGGTTTTTGCGTATTCAACAATCAGATCGATATCAGGATACATCGGGCTTATTAAATCAGTCAGGCCTTTTCCGCGTCCAAGTCCATTCAGGGTAAACGGTCCCTGCGTAAAAGGTTCACGCACAAATCCCTCGTAATGCACGATGCGCGTAGGATCAACCCGCCGTATCCATGCCTGGCACGCAACCTGATTCTGTCCGTCGCCGCTTTCGTTTCCGAGCGACCATCCGAAAATACTCGGATGATTTTTGTCACGCCGAACCATTCTCTGAATGCGTTCCATGTATGCATTCGTCCACTCATCACTTCTTGTAAGGTTATCGTAGTACGCATGATTTTCTATGTTTGCCTCATCAAGAAGATAGATTCCGTAGCGGTCGCACAAATCGTACCAGCGCTCATCATCAGGATAATGGCATGTGCGGACTGCGTTGAAGTTATACGATTTTAAAAGCTTGATGTCGCGCACCATATTTTCAAGCGGAATTGTTTTTCCAAAATACTCGCTGTGCTCGTGACGGTTTACTCCGTGAATGTAAACTATTTTTCCATTGAACAGAAGCTCGCGGTTTTTTATTTCAACTGTTTTAAATCCGGTTACAAAAGCAGTGCTTTCCATGTGGCGTCCCGGATTCTGAAGCGTTGGTTTTGATTTTTCTTTCTCACCCTTTTGATTTTCATAAAGGCTTACCGTTACGACATAAAGCGACGGTTTTTCAGAAGACCACAAATCAGGCTTTTTTATTTTGATGTCAGTCCTGATTTGATTTAAATTTTTCCTGTAATTGTATTCACCAGAAACGATTCCCTGTGAAATTAATTTTCCGCACTTTCCGTTTTGCGGTTTTCCTTCAAGCTTGTGAACTGAATATTTTATC
The DNA here is from genome assembly GCA_902772975.1 of uncultured Spirochaetaceae bacterium. Taxonomy (GTDB): domain Bacteria; phylum Spirochaetota; class Spirochaetia; order Treponematales; family Treponemataceae; genus Treponema_D. The sequence goes on along the minus strand of CACYCX010000039.1, from coordinate 17,364 downwards.
GTACGCTTTGTTCCATCAAGTTCGGCATTCTTAATCTTCTTTTCACTGTCAGAATAAAAACCCATTTCAACATGGAGAGGAATTATTCCTTCATTCTGCTTTGTGACATATGTCAGCGCCGTGATATCCTTGATATAAGATTTTTCAGTTGAATAAAGATAGACGCTTCTGTGAATTCCCCCGAACCACCACTGATCCTGATCTTCAACAAAAGAAGCATCTGAATAGCGCACGACTTTTATGCAGATTACACAAGCCTCGCCTGCTTTTACAAAAGGAGTTATTTCAAATTCGCATGGAAGCCTGGTATCTTTTGAAGCGCCTGCTTCGTTTCCGTTAACATAAACTATGGCAACGCTTTCTGCTGAACCGATGTGAAGCACAACGCGCCGGTTTTTCCATGCTGAAGGTATTTCTACTTCAAGACGATAAAGGCCTGTCGGATTTGCATCGGGAACAAAAGGCGGCATTTCGTCAAACGGCATCTGGACATTCGTATAATGAGGCTTATCGTATCCCTGAAGCGTCCATGTTCCGGGAACCTTTATCTTGTTCCAGTCACCGGCATTATAATCCGGGCTAATCCAGTTTTTAAATTTCCCTGCCAGATCCTGACATGGATTTTCCATAAGCGAAAAGCTCCACATGCCGTCAAGATTTTTTACAAGCTTGCTCTGAGTAAACAAAACTGCTTCAGGACCGGCTGCTGTTTCTTTTAATGCCTCTTCTGGAGAAGCAAACGGAATAAGAGGACTGCGCATAGGCAGACGGTTAAGTGATTGAATTTCTGGATTTTCCCAAATGTATTTCATGTCCTTCAGTTTAGTCTAAAACACAATGGAAACAAGGTACAAAAGTACTAGTATTTTTGTCTCTTTTTTTATTGAAAAAAGCGCTTAAAATTATCAGAGTACGAATCGTTTTTTCATTCAAAAGGAGGAACTAAATGAAAAAAACTTTGATAGCAATAGCTGCCCTTGCAGCATTATCAGTCGGTTTCCTTACATCATGCGGAAACAAAACTGCAAAAGCTGTTGATCCGAATGCACCTGTAACTTTGACAGTATGGTGCTGGGATCCTGCCTTCAACATTTTCTCTATGAACGAGGCCGCTAAGATTTACAAGGAAACTCATCCTAACGTAACGGTTAATGTAGTTGAGACTCCGTGGTCAGACCTTCAGCAGAAGCTCATCACTTCACTTTCTGCAAACGACACGTCATCACTTCCGGACATCATTCTCTGTCAGGACAACGCAATTCAGAAGAATGCACAAAACTACCCGAAGGCATTTGCTCCTCTTGACGGCAAGATTGATTTCTCTCAGTTTGCTTCATTCAAGGTTGCATACGGTGAATTAAACGGCAAGCATTACAGCGTTCCGTTTGATAACGGCGCTACAGCAACATTCCTTCGCCGCGATTATGTTGAAGCAGCCGGACTTAAGGTTGAAGATTTCAATGACATCACATGGAGTGAATTTGCACGCCTCGGAAAAATCGTAAAAGACAAGACTGGTCACGCAATGATTTCTTATGTTGGAAACGAGCCTGACTGTATCATGATTATGCTCCAGAGCTGCGGAACATGGCTGTTTGATGAAAAGGGAAAACCGATTCTTGCAAACAATCCGATTCTTAAAAAATCAGTTGAGATTTATGCTGACATGATTAAGAACGGTGTATGTGAAACAGTTACAGACTGGAACGCATATGTTGCTACTATTAACAATGGTTCTGTAGCTTCAACAATCAACGGCTGCTGGATTGTAGGAACAATTTCTTCTCAGCCGGATCAGAAAGGTAAATGGGCAGTTGTAAGCACACCAAGAGTTGATGGAATTCCTTCTGCTGTAAATTACTCTAACCAGGGTGGTTCAAGCTGGATCGTAATGAAAAACTCAAAGCACATTGATGTTGCGGCAGACTTCCTTGGAAGCACATTCGGCGGAAGCAAAAAGCTTTACGAGACAATCCTTCCTTCAGCTGGTGCAATCGCCACATGGCTCCCGGCAGCTTCTTCTTCAGTATACGAAGAACCGAACGCATTCTTTGCAGGACAGAAGATTTACAAGGACATTGTAGAATATTCTGGAAAGATCCCGCAGGTTAAGTACGGCGTATTCAACTATGAAGCACGCGATGCTATCGGTGTTGCAATGGCAGGAATTCTTTCTGGCGAAAAGAGCATTGACGCGGCTCTTCAGGAAGCCCAGAAGAACGTAGAATTCCTCATGGGATACTAATATAGATTTAGTTTAAGGCTGTCGTTTCAAGCCGCTTTTACGATTAATTCTGAATGCGATTTATTCTGAATAAAATTGAGCGGCAGCCTTAAATTGATTTTTCTGTTGAATTAATTAATAGATTTTTTATGGTTGGGTTTTGCTCGACTTACAGGAATTGATATGAGAAAACTTTCACTGGAAATGAAATACAAGCGCGCCGGCTGGGCATTCGTAGCTCCCGCTTCGCTTTTGATTTTTATATTAAGTTTCTATCCTATGCTCCGCTCCTTCATACTTTCTTTGCAGGCCGGCTTGGGCAACAACCTTCATTTTGCAGGATTAAGAAATTACATAAGACTTTTTGAAGACGATAAATTCAGGGCGGCAGTAAGCAATGTCCTTATTTATTTTGTCTTTCAGGTTCCGATCATGCTTTTTACGGCATTGATTCTGGCATCAATATTAAACGACAAGAATTTAAAATACAAAGGATTATTCCGCACGCTTATTTTTCTTCCGTGCGTAACTTCACTTGTTTCATCAGCATTGATTTTCAAATCGCTGTTCTCGCTCGACGGACTTGTAAATACTCTGCTTATAAGCTGGGGATTTCTTTCTGGTCCGAAGAACTGGCTTATGGATCCTTTCTGGGCAAGAGTGATTGTTATTCTGACGATTACATGGCGATGGACAGGATACAACACAGTATTCTTCCTTGCCGGACTTCAAAACATAGATTCAAGTATTTATGAGGCGGCACATATTGACGGAGCAAATTCCATTCAGACTTTCTTCCGCATCACGCTTCCTCAGCTTAAACCGGTAATTCTTTTAACGGCAATCATGTCCACAAACGGAACACTCCAGCTGTTCGACGAAGTAAAAAACCTTACAGGCGGAGGACCTGGAAATGCAACGCTTACAGTAAGCCAGTACATTTACAATCTTTCGTTTGTATATAACCCGCAGTTCGGATATGCATCGGCAGTTTCATACGCAATCCTCATTATGGTTGCTATCCTGTCATTCATCCAGATTAAAGTAGGAGACAAAGAAAAATGATTGTAAGCAGAAAAGCAAAATTTTTTGAATATACTTTTATAATAACGATAAGCCTTCTTTCTATCTTTCCGTTTTACTGGATGTTAGTCGGGGCAACAAATTCAAGTGCTGATGTAATTACCGGCCGCCTTATTCCTGGAAAGCACTTATGGGATAACATCAAGACGATGCACGAAACTGTTCACATGGGACGCGCATTCTGGAACTCATTGAGGACTACTGTAATTCAGACTGTGCTCAGCATTTTTGTATGCTCAATGGCAGGCTACGGATTTCAGGTTTACCGCGACAAGGGAAAGGACAGGCTGATGAGCATTCTGCTTCTTTCAATGATGATTCCGCTTGCAACGACAATGGTTCCGCTTTTCAAGATGTTCAGTTCCGTTCATCTTCTGAACACGACAATCGGCTTTGTTCTTCCTGGAATTTCTACGGCATTCTTGATTTTCTTTTTCAGACAGAACTCAGCGGCCTTTCCGGTTGAGACAATTCAGGCAGCGCGCGTTGACGGCTTGAACGAATTTATGATTTACCTTCAGGTTTACATGCCGATTATGGCGCCGACTTTTGCAGCAGCCGCAATCGTTACTTTTATGAATGCATGGAACAATTACATGTGGCCGCTCATTGTAATGCAGAGCCAGAACATGCAGACAATGCCGCTTTTAGTTACGGGTCTTACATCGGGCTATGTAACTGATTACGGACTTTTGATGCTGGCAGTTAGCATCATGACGCTTCCGACAATCATCATCTTCTTTACGCAGCAGAGAAGATTTATTGAAGGTGTGACAGGATCTGTAAAATAAGACATTAAAAAAACATTAGAGGTGTTCGGAAACTTCAGTTCTCAAACTTCAGTTCTCCGAACAGGTCTATTTCTCTCTTGTACCGCTTCTGATTTTTTGGAGGCGGTTTTTTTATTTTTTTCTAGGCTTCATTTTATTGTCACCTAATTTTTTTAACCGAATCCTTCAAATAATACAAAACCGACACAATTCCGCCATAATTCAGACACATTTTTTTTTTATAATTTCGTTAAACAATCTGCGGATGCAGAAATCAATTTTTTACTTAAAGAGGCTTATATGAAATTATTTCACAAACCAGGAAAACTTTTTATTATAGGTGCAATCACAATTGCGTTATTAATCGCCAATGCATGTCTGTTCGGGCTTTTGTCAGAAAGAGAAACGGCATACGACAATGCCAAAGATTCAATTGCAGAAGCTGCCGGCGACCGTTACAGGCAGGAGGGAATTTATCTTGCTATTCCATACGGGCGTTACAAAGACATAATCGGACGAAACGGTCAGACAGTCCGCGAGCTTGTTACTGAATACCAGATTATTTCTCCTGAAATTATTTCGCTCGACGCAAAACTAAAGACAGAAAAGAGAAAGCTTGGAATTTATTCTGCGCCAATTTTCAGCGGAACAGTAAATGCAAAGGCAACCTTCAATATAATGGAAGTTCTCAAAACAAGCCCCAACAGAATCTGGAAACTGAATCATGCAATGCTCATAATCGAAATCAGTGATCAGTCACTTACATCGCGTCCTACATTTACAATCAACAAGAAAAATTACGCAACAAACTTTTCAAAAATCAATTCCGACATTTCAAACCTTACATCATCAGTTCAGGGAATAGCAGCGGAATTCAGATTAAATGAAAATACAGAAAATCTGGAATTTGAAACGACTCTCGATATCCGCGGCGCAAAAAAATTCCTTTCTAAGATCAATTCAAATCAGTTTTACATGGACATACAGTCTGACTGGAAAAGTCCCGGATTCACAGGATTTTCTTTTCTCCCGAACTCGCATGAACTGACAGACTCAGGCTTTACCGCACACTGGGCGCTTCCGTTTGTAAATTCGGAGCTTGATCACAGCGCAGGATTTTCTTTTATCGATCCGATTAATTCGTATGCAAAATTATTCCGCGCAATTAAATACGGATTTCTTTTTATCATAGTTCCGTTCATCGTTCTCCTTCTGTTTGAATTCATTGCAAAAGTTGAACTCAATCCGCTCAATTACCTTTTAAGCGGCGCGGCATGTGTAATTTTCTTCCTGCTTGTCATCGCACTTTCTGAACACATTTCATTCGGAGCTTCATACTTAATCGGTTCAATCTGTTCAGGCGCTTTAGTATCCTGGTATATTTTTGCGCTTTCAAAAAAGATAAAATTCGGCGTAATGATTTCAGGCGTATTTACCGCACTTTATTCGTACCTTTACTTTTCACTTCAAAGTGAAGACTATGCGCTTTTAATCGGTTCAATATTTGCATTCGTCCTTACAGGCATCTTAATGTTTTTCACAAGAAATGCTAAAATGCAGTATTGTGAAGATTTCGATTGTTGATGATGAAAAAAATTTGAGGCTTGCGGTAAGGACAGCTCTGGAAAAAGAAGGATTTGAAATTGAAGAATTTTCCAACGGGCAGGATGCTCTTACCGCGCTAAAATCAAACGGCAATGCCGCGCCTGATTTATATGTCCTTGATATCATGATGCCAGTCATGGATGGAATTATGTTTCTTAAAAATTACAAAGAGCTTTATCCGCAAATCCCGGCTATTTTCCTTACAAGCCGCGATGATGAATTCGACAAGGTTCTTGGACTTGAGCTGGGCGCGGACGATTATTTATGCAAGCCGTTTTCCATCAAGGAATTAATTGCAAGAATAAAAGTAATCTTACGCCGCTATTCACAAACAAGCTCGATAGCGCAATCTGGCCCTATATCCCAATCAGGCTCAGTATCGCAATCCGGCCCGGTTTCCCAATCCGGCATCGCGCGGTCGCAGAACATAGACGCCGCCAGTACAAAAGTCGCTCCGCTTAACCAAAACGCCGGCGGCCTCACCGCAGGCAATTTATTTCTTGATACAAGAAGCTATACTGCAACCTTAAACGGAAATCCAGTCATGCTTACAGTAACCGAATTCCGCCTGCTTGAGAAATTCATTCAAAATCAAAACGCCGTCTTAACGCGCGACGCATTGATTTCGGCCGCCTATCCAGATGACACATATTTAAACGACCGCGCTATCGACTGTCATATAAAGCGGCTCAGAAAAAAAATCGGTTCTGAAAAAATCGAAACTCTTTACGGATTAGGATATAAATATGTCGGATAAAAAAAAGCCGCGCACTTTAATTCCGCGCATTTCTCTTCCGCGCCTTCCGCATCGCCCGCATTTTTTTGTAAGCATCAGCGCGCAGATTTCAATCTTCCTGATAATAATCTGCTTTGTTCCGATTGCCGGAATGCTCGCGCTAAAAACATACGAACGCCAGCTGATTCAGCAGATTGAAAACTCAAATGTCCAGCAGGCGCGTCTTACCGCTTCCGCACTTCAAGGCGAAAACCTGAACCGCGAACAAGCGATACGGCTTCTTACAAACATGAACGGGCGCTTTGATGCACGAATAAGGATTCTTGATAAAGACGCACACCTTATTGCAGATTCAGCCGTAATAGGAGACACAAAAAATAAAGCAAAGTCGGAAAAATCAACGCGAGCTGAATCTACAGCACGACCGGAAGCATCATCGAAATCTGCTAGCGGAACTTTTATCTACAAATTATTTTCCATTCCGGTAAGGGCCGCCCGAAAAGTAAAACGCGCTTACAAAAAGTTTTTCGAGCCGCCGGTAATCTCTGATAATGCAGAAGAAAATGATTACTATTCATCAAAGCTTATTTACGACGGTGCTGAAGTCAGTGCGGCGCTTAAAGGAAATTACGGCGCAACTACAAGAATCTCTCTGGGCGGCCAGAAAAGCGTAAACTTATATTCAGCAGTCCCGATTTTTTCCGATATTCAGAATGGCGGCCAGAATGGCAATCAAGACGCTGACAGCATCATTGGCGTGGTTCTTGTAAACCGCTCTACTTACAAAATTCTGCAGAATCTTTACGAGCTCCGAGTTGATTTGGGAAAAGTTCTCCTTCACTCGATGATAGCCGTGATCTTGATTGCAATTTTCCTTGCGTTCAGAATCTCACTTCCGTTAAAAAAGCTTTCACGCCAGACAGCGGAATGTGCCGACAAAAAAGGCCGGATTATTTCGACTGAATTTACAGGAAAAAATCGGAATGACGAAATAGGCGAGCTTTCCCGTTCATTCAATTCGCTGATACAAAAGCTCAATTCAAGAATAAAATTTACGGAAAGCTTTGCAAGTGATGTTTCGCATGAATTCAAAAATCCCCTTGCCGCAATACGAACATGCACCGAAGTTCTGGAAAGCGAAACTTCTTCATCAGAACGCCAAAAACTGATTGCGGCCGTAAACGAAGAAATATCTCACCTTGAGGCACTGCTAAACGGCGCCCGAAGCATAACAAAAATTGACGGAGCAGAATTTACCGCTGACAAAATAAACACTTCGGTTCTTGCAAGCAATACGCTTACAAGAATCAAGCCGCTTTTTCCGGCCGCAGAATTTATCGTGCAAATCAAGCCCGATATCACTATCCGCGCGGGCGAAGATTACCTGGTACGCGTTATCGAAAATCTTGTTACAAATGCAGCAAGCTTTGGAACAAAGGTTTTAGTTTCGCTAAATCAAAACGCATCCGGAAAATTTACTCTTTGCGTAGAAGATAACGGTCCGGGCGTTCCTGATTCCGAATCGCAAAAAATCTTCGCCCGCTTTTACTCAAACCGTCCCGAATCAGACTCCGCATTTCATTCAGGACTGGGACTTTCAATTGTAAAGGCAATCGTAGAAAATCTTGACGGAAGCATTTCAGTTTCAAAAAGCGAATCTCTCGGCGGAGCAAAATTTGAAGTCATCATCTGACATTTTATCCTATAGAAAAAAAATGAATTTTCTGATAGCATAAATGCTTATATGAAAGACGGCTTTGATAACGAGAAATACTTAAAGATTCAATCAGAACACATCAAGGAGCGCATCGCACAATTCGGTGACAAGCTCTATCTTGAATTCGGCGGAAAGCTTTTTGACGACTACCATGCCTCAAGAGTTCTTCCCGGTTTTCAGCCAGACAGTAAACTACGCATGCTCATGCAGCTTGCTGATATGGCAGAAATCGTAATTGTTATCAGCGCCGTTGATATCGAAAAAAATAAAATCCGCGGAGACCTCGGCATAACTTACGATCAGGACGTCTTACGTCTGCGCGATGAATTTCAAAACCGCGGCCTTATGGTAGGAAGCGTTGTCATCACTCATTACACTGGACAGGAATCTGCAAAGGCCTTCCGCAACAAATTAAAAAAGATGAACATAAAGGCCTACTATCATTATACGATTCCAGGCTATCCTTCAAACGTCGCGCTTATCGACAGCGATGAAGGCTACGGAAAAAATGACTACATCGAAACTTCACGCCCGCTTGTCGTAGTAACAGCGCCGGGACCTGGTTCCGGAAAAATGGCGACTTGTTTAAGCCAGCTCTATCATGAAAACAAGCGCGGAATAAAAGCAGGCTATGCGAAATTCGAAACGTTCCCAATCTGGAATCTTCCGTTAAAGCATCCTGTAAATCTTGCATACGAAGCGGCAACAGTTGACTTGAATGACGTGAACATGATTGATCCGTTTCATCTTGAAGCATACGGAAAGACAACTGTAAATTACAACCGTGATATCGAAATCTATCCTGTCCTTGACGCAATCTTCAAGGGAATCTACGGAGAAAATCCTTACAAATCTCCGACCGACATGGGCGTTAATATGGCAGGTCTTTGCATTTACGATGATGCGGCATGCTGCGAGGCTTCCAATCAGGAAATCATACGCCGGTACTACACCGCACTTAATCAGTACGCAAACGAATTGTGTTCAGAAGAAGAAATTCATAAGCTTGAGCTTTTGATGCAGCAGGCAAAAATTACAACTGACTATAGACGCACGACAGTTGCCGCAAAAGAAAAGGCAAGCCTCACCGGCGAAATCAGTTCTGCAATCGAGCTTAAAGACGGCACGATAATTACCGCCCATACATCAGACCTTTTGGGAACAAGCGCCGCACTTATCCTCAACGCCGCAAAGCATCTTGCCGGAATTGACCATGAAGTAAAGCTCATTCCTACAGAAATGATTGAACCGATTCAAAAAACAAAAGTCACATATCTTAAAGGAAATAACCCGCGGCTTCACACAGACGAAGTTCTTGTCGCACTTTCAATGCTCAGTCCTACAAACGGAAATTGCAGAAAGGCACTTGAGCAGCTTCCGAAATTCAACGGCTGCCAGGTTCACGCAACAGTCATGCTCAGCGAAGTCGACAGAAAAATTTTCAAGAAGCTTGGAGTTGAACTTACATGCGAACCGGTAAGCAAAAAGCCAAAGAGCTTCCTTACTGGAATCGGAATTTAATTTTTATTTTATTTAACAAAGGGGAACTTTATGGGCGGAATATTCGGAGTTGCTTCATCAACTGATTGCTCATTGGATTTATTTTTCGGCGTTGACTATCACTCGCATCTGGGAACTCGTCGCGGCGGACTTGCAGTTTTAAAAGAAGACGGAACCTTTAACCGCTCAATTCACAACATTCAGAATTCTCCTTTCAGAACAAAATTTGAATCAGACATCGAATCAATGAAAGGCAAAATCGGAATCGGATGTATTTCTGATTACGAACCGCAGCCGCTTTTAGCACGAAGCCATTTGGGAAGCTTTGCGATAACAACAGTCGGCATCGTAACAAACAAGGAAGAGCTTGTTTCAGAATTGATGGAAAGCGGAACTTCATTCATCGAAATGTCAGGCGGCGAAATCAATCAGACTGAAATCATAATCGCTTTGATGAACACACAGAATTCTATTGTCGAAGGAATCAAGTATGTTCAGGAAAAAGTTAAAGGCTCAATCACGCTCCTTATCGCAACGCCCGACGGAATCTACGGCGCGCGCGACAAGCTTGGAAGAACGCCTCTTCAAATCGGAATTAAAAAAACAAACGGTTCAATAACCGCACACTGCCTCAGCTTTGAAAGCTTTGCATACATGAACTTAGGCTACAAGGATGAACACGAGCTTGGCCCGGCTGAAATTGTTTTTGTAACATCAGACAGATACGAGGTTTTGCAGCAGCCGCAGAAAGAAATGAAAATCTGCACGTTCCTCTGGATTTACTACGGCTATCCTACAAGCTGCTACGAAGGCGTAAACGTCGAAACAATGCGCTACAACTGCGGAAAATATCTTGCTATGCGCGACAAGGATGCTGACATTCATCCCGACTGCGCCGCCGGTGTTCCTGACTCCGGAACTGCACACGCCGTAGGATACGCAAACGAAGCGCGCATTCCGTTTACGCGTCCGTTCATTAAATATACTCCGACATGGCCGCGCTCATTCATGCCGACAAGCCAGGAACAGCGTAATCTTATTGCACACATGAAGCTCATTCCCGTAAAACAGCTTATTCAGGGAAAGAAAATTCTTTTAATTGATGATTCAATCGTGCGCGGCACACAGCTTCGCGAGACAACAGACTTTTTGTACGAAAGCGGCGCCAAGGAAGTTCATGTGCGCCCGGCATGTCCTCCGATTATGTTCGGCTGCAAGTATTTAAATTTCAGCCGGTCAAAATCAGAAATGGATTTAATTGCGCGCCGTGTTGTCCGCCAGTTTGAAGGCGAAAATGTAAGCGCCGAAGTTCTTGCAAAATACTGCGATCCCGAAACTCCGGAATATAACCGCATGCAGGAAGAGATCCGCAAGCAGCTTCACTTTACGACACTCCGGTTCCACAGGCTTGACGACATGCTCGACTCAACCGGGCTTGAACACTGCAAGCTCTGCACTTACTGCTGGAATGGTAGGGAATAAAATAATGGAAAATATTTTTCTTACAAACGAAGAGCCTTCAAAAAATGAATTTTTAAAAATGATTGGCGAAACTGCAAACGCAATTTGTGATGCGTATAATTCGCCGTCCGCATATTCAGGACCCACGCCGCAGGAATTAAAGGAAATCGTTAAAAGCGATACAATTCTCCCGGAAACAGGACTGGGCTGGGAAAAGGTTCTTTCACTTACAAAAGAAAAAATTCTCCCCAATCTTCTTCGCACTTCAAGCACAGATTACATGCCGCACCTTCATTCACCGGCAACACTTGAAAGCATTGCAAGCGAGCTTATAATTTCGTCGTTCAATCAGTCAATGGACAGCTGGGATCAGGCTCCGGTAGCAACAGAAATTGAAGTTGAAGTAACAAGGCATTTGTGCGCTCTTTACGGCTATGACAAAAACAGTGACGGCGTTTTTACTTCAGGCGGAAGTCAGTCAAACCAGACTGCAATCATTCTCGCACGCGATTACTTTATCAACAACACGCTTAAATATGATGTAAAAAAATTCGGGCTTCCTGACAATTTTAAAAAGCTCAAGATGTATATTTCCGAGATAAGCCATTTTTCAATGGAAAAGTCGGCGCATATTCTGGGACTTGGTTACGAAGCCGTAAGGAAAATTCCAGTCGACAAAAATAAGAGAATGGATTTTGCCGCGCTTAAGGCTTCAGTTGAATCTGATATTGCGCAGGGAAACATTCCGTTCCTTGTTGTAGCTACGATAGGAACGACAGATTTTGGTTCGATAGATCCGGTAACGCAGATTTCTGATTTGTGCAAAAAGCACGGAATGTGGCTGCATGCTGACGCGGCATACGGAAGCGGAGTTGTATTAAGCAAAAAATATTGCAGCAAGGTAAGCAACTTGAATTTATGCGATTCGATTACAGTTGATTTCCACAAAATGTTTTTGCTTCCTATAAGCGCAAGCGCTGTTCTTGTAAAAAATGCAGCCACCTTCGACGCCCTCACAATCCACGCCGACTACCTTAACCGAGAGGAAGATGAAGAAGACGGATATACAAATCTGGTAGACAAATCTCTGCAAACCACGCGGCGCTTTGACGCATTGAAAGTATGGATGAGTTTTCTTGCAAGAGGCCGCAATGGCTGGAGCGACATAATAACAAGCAGCATGGAAAATGCACAATACCTTTACAAAATACTGAGCGCCTCCAAAGATTTCAGCGTTGTTACAGTGCCTGAAATTTCTTCTGTTGTATTCCGTTATGTTGCGGCCGATGATTCTAAATCAGACGAGATAAACAAAAAAACGCGCCGCGTTCTTCTGCATAAGGAAGGAATTGTGGTAGGTCAGACAATTTCTGATGGTCATGTATGCTTAAAGTTTACGCTTTTAAATCCACTTATGACGCACGAAAAGCTTGACTGGCTTGTTCAAAAAATTTGCGATATCAGTCGTACACAAAACGTGTAATCTGCAATACTGTCCGTTTCGTATTATCTAGCCGCGCGCAATATTGCAGACAAGCGAGACGCATTCATCAATCCCGAGCGATGACGAGCAGAGGCATAAATCATAGCTTCTGGCATCTCCGAATTCCGTATTTGTATAATATGAGCAGTACTTACGGCGCTTTTTATCAACAGCCTTCATTTTTTCGATAATCTGGTCGTATGTAGAATCAGGCATGTATTTTTCCTTAAGGCGATTTGCCCGCCATCGCTCTTCGGCGTGGATAAATACATGGAGCGAATCGTCAAATTCAGAAAGAATGCTGTTGGCATTTCGTCCCACAATTACGCAGCGGCCATGCTCACCGATTTTCCTGATGATTTCTTTCTGTGCGGCAAACAGCCTTTCATCAAGCGGCGCGCCATACATATCAAAGAGGCTCTGTGTAAATCCGAATATCGTAGGTGCCTCTTCATCACGATGAAGAATCCGTTCTACATCAACATTTGCGCTTCGGGCTGTCTGAATTATGAGCTCCTTGTCGACGTAATCATAATCAAGTTCCTTTGCAACCCGGCGTCCGATTTCGCCTGCTCCGGCTCCAAACTCGCGGCTTAATGTAATAATCTTCTTCATCTAAATCCCCCGACAGCTACGATTTCATCCTAAAGAACTTTATTCAAGAAGCTGATTGTACGCTCATGTTTAGGATGCTTAAGAACTTCATCAGGAGTTCCTTCTTCGATAATGTAACCGCCGTCCATAAACACAACACGGTCCGCTACCTCGCGCGCAAATCCCATCTCATGCGTAACGACAACCATTGTCATTCCGCCCTTAGCAAGCTCCTGCATTACATTAAGAACTTCGCCTACCATTTCAGGGTCAAGCGCACTTGTCGGCTCATCAAAAAGCATTATCGAAGGATTCATCGCAAGAGCGCGCGCAATTGCAACACGCTGCTTCTGACCACCGGAAAGCTGCTGCGGATAAACATCTGCCTTGCTTTCAAGTCCAACACGCTTTAACAACGACATTCCCTTTTCTTCTGCTTCGGCCTTTGTCATTTTCTTAAGCTCAACCGGAGCAAGCATTATGTTCTGCAAAACAGTCATGTTCGGGAAAAGGTTAAAATGCTGGAACACCATTCCGATGTTTTCGCGTACCTTATTTATGTTAGTTTTTTTATCACTGATATCTTCGCCGTTTACGATTATCTTTCCGCCAGTTGCAGTTTCAAGCTGGTTAAGGCAGCGGAGGAAAGTTGATTTTCCGCTTCCAGAAGGACCGATGACAACAACAACCTCGCCTTCATGAATATCGATGCTGATATCCTTTATGACTTCAAGCTGACCAAAATATTTTTTAAGATTTTCTACATGAATTCGAACATTATTGTTTGTCATCTACTTTTAACCTCCGTTCAAGGCGCTTTGCAACCTTACTCAATGTTACAATAACAATCATATAAAGAATTCCGATGATTGCCCATGTTTCAAGGCTGCGGAATGTATTTCCTGCAATTGTCTTACCCATGTTTGTAAGTTCAGGATAGCCGATTACTGAAAGAATCGATGTGTCCTTCAGTGTAATGATAAACTGATTGATTATAGAAGGAACCATTACGCGAAATGCCTGCGGAAGAACAACCTTACGCATACTAATTCCGTATGTAAGACCGAGAGAACGGCTTGCTTCCATCTGTCCCTTATCGATGCTTTCAATTCCAGCACGGAAAATTTCCGCCATATAGGCACCGCAGTTCATTGCAAGGGCAATTGTTCCAGCCTGAAGCGCAGGCAGCCTGAACTGTTCAAAACCGACCATCTTGAAAAATTGCGGAACGCCAAAATAAATGAAGAACGCAAGAACGATAAGCGGAACGCCACGGATTGCATCAACATACAAGGTACCGATTGCGTTAAGCACTTTTATCCGGCTAACATTGCACAATGCAAACACAAGTCCGATTATCATTGCAAATACAAGTGCAAAAAGTGTAAGAATAAGCGTATATCCTAACGACCGCAAAAGCAGAAAGTAATACGCCTGAAATATTGAAATCATTATTCAAAACCTCATAAAGGAACTGATTTTGTATTATACCATAAATTTATATTGAATTCAAATGGACGGAGTTATCATTTTTCAGCTCCCAGTCTCTTTATTTGACCTGCTAAATAAAGAGGAACATTTACCATATCTTCCTGTTTCTTATACTCCAGAGCTGAGAATCTGATTGCAAGTTCCGGATTGTTTTCCCTTCTGTATCTTTTAAAACTCGCAGATGTGACATTTCCACCTGCTTTACATTCAACAGGAATAATCTGCATTCCGTTCTGCAAAAGGAAATCAACTTCATAATTTCTGTCTGGAGAATAATAATGAGGGGAAGCATCAAAAAGTGTGCGGAGCTGCTGTACCGTGTAATTTTCTGTAAGAGGACCTTTGAACTGAAAATCCTTATTCAGAATAATTGCTTCGTTTGTAACTTCAGCTGAACATTTGGCAAGTCCGACATCAAAATAGAACAGTTTGAAACTGGATAAATCTTCAAAGGCTTTAAGCAGGTGTTCCGGTTTTGTTACATCATAAATGCGTATTACCAGCCCGGCACTTACAAGCCATTCTATTGCTTCTTCATTAAAATACTTCAGTGTATTAAGAGCTTCCGGACATTCCTGTATTTCATCAAAAATAATTAAATGCTCTTCCGGGAGTATTTTATCTTCCCTAATCATTCCAAGGCTTTCAATAATTCTGTAAGGATCTTTATTTACCTTAAAAATATCATGAAGAGACTCTTCCTTATCAAAAGAAAAATAGAAGGTCTTTTTATAACATTCTTTACCGATGCCTCAAATCATTATAAGATTAATTGACGGAGGCGCTCATGCTCAAAACCGATTACGCAAAAGTTTCTAAAGTTTACGACAAAAACAAAGGAAGACTATCATTCCCAAAAGATGACGAGATTCAAAAGCTGCTCGACACTCGCGGCAGCATCACAGTCTTAGACCTCGCCTGCGGAACCGGCAATTATCTTTTAGCGCAGCAGGAACATTTTGCAGGACAGAGCATCCGCTGGATCGGGATCGACCTCTCAGCCGACATGCTCGAAGTAGCAAAAACCAAAAAACTTAATGCCGAGTTTATCAACAGCGATGCCGAGTCCTTTAACCTGAGCGAAAATTCCGTAGACCTTATCGTCTGCAATTTTGCCTTCCATCACTTTCCCAACAAACAGAACACCCTAAAGAAAATCTACGCAACTTTAAAACAAGGCGGTGTTTTAAAATTCCGCAATATCGAACCTGAGTGCATGACAGACTGGTGGGTTTACAAATACTGTCCCGAAACTTACAGCGAAGACCTCCACCGCTTCTGGCCAAAAGACCTTATTACCTACGAGCTAAAAAAAGCAGGCTTTAGCTCAATCGAAGTCAAACGCGAGTACTACGAAAAATATAAATCTATTGATGAGTTAGTAGAAAATTATAAACGCCGCGATACATCGCAGCTTTCAAATATTCCGGATGAATTTTATGAGGCGGGCCTTTCGCGCGTAATGCAGGAAGTCTCACTCGGCCAGAGCGAATACAAAGATGTCGTCGCCCTGCTCGAGATCCGCGCGTCAAAGTGACATTGCTTACAGGTTAAAATTCAGCCTGACTTATTCAGACTCTTCTTCGACGCCGTAAGGTTTTGTGCCCGACGACTTGTGTCGCTACTGTAATATGCACAGTTATAGCAGTTCTCTCATATTTTAGAAATAAAAAATGAGTAGATAGAAAAAGCCGCCCTCAGTCTCTAAACACGGGCGGCTTTTTTGCTTAATCCATGGAGATGTCCCAATGAATCGGGCATTTCCTTTCTTTTACTATAACACAAGCATTAACTATCGTCAATTTTCTTCGGGGAGGAAGAAATTAAAAAGAAATTAAACATACTTGACAGTGCAGGGCGTTTTGAATAAAGTTTCAATATAAAGGAAGACAATGGCGTCTGCACTAAGTTGCTGGAGTCAGTCTTCCTTTTATTTTATAAATCTTGGAGGATTTTAAAATGAAAAAAATTATTATGGCTACTGTTGCCGCCCTTATGATCATGCCTTCTGTATTTGCCTGGGGCAAGAAGAAAGAAACAAAGGCAGCCGGCGGAAAAAAATGGATCGTTGCTACAGACACAGTTTTCCGTCCATTTGAATACACAAACGAAAAAGGTAAGTTTGTAGGAATCGATGTTGATATTCTTGCAGCTGTTGCCGCTGATCAGGGATTTGATTATGAGCTTCGTTCACTCGGTTGGGATGCTGGTGTTGCTGCCGTTCAGGTTGGACAGGCTGACGCTCTTATTGCCGGTGCTACAATCAAGCAGTCACGCATTGATTCAGGCTGGATTTTCTCTGAAGGATATTACAACGCAACACAGACATTCGTAGTTGCAAAGAACTCAAAGATTTCTGGTTTTGCAGACCTCAAGGGCAAGTCAGTTGCAGTAAAGAACGGAACAGCCGGAATGGATTTTGCAAACAGCCTCAAGGACAAGTACGGATACAAGGTTGTAGTATTTGAAGATTCTCCGACAATGTACCAGGATGTAGTAAACGGAAACAGCGCAGCTTGTGTTGAAGACACACCGATTATTGCTGACAACATCAAGACAGCAAAGCTTCCTCTTAAGATTCCTGCTGGAATGGAAAGCGAAGGTGCTCCATACGGATTTGCAATTATGAACAAAGCAAACCAGGAACTTCTTGATATGTTCAACAAAGGTCTTGCAAACATCAAGGCTAATGGTAAATAC
>CACYCX010000038.1 GCA_902772975.1 uncultured Spirochaetaceae bacterium | reverse complement strand
GGAATGTTGAACCGTTCATTGACAGCCGCTTCTTTTTGCACTACCTTTAAAATTACCCTCAAGCGAGGGAAGGAAATTTTATGGCAAAAAAGCTTTATGTAGGTAACTTAAGTTATTCTACAACAGAAGAAACATTGAGCTCACAGTTTGCTCAGTTTGGAGATGTCGTTTCGGCAGTTGTAATCAAAGATCGTGCTACAGGTCAGTCAAAAGGATTTGGTTTTGTGGAAATGGCAGACGAAGCGGCTGCTGATAAAGCGATTGAGTCTCTTAGTGGAAAGGAAGTTGACGGACGCAAGATTCGCGTGAATGTTGCAGAAGAAAGAAAACCGCGCCCTCATTTTGGAGAACGCTAGTTATTGATTTTGCTGGTTATTGACTTTATAGATAAAAAGTTGCATAGTATGAATATGAAATTTACAGCACTACTACTATTGGATTTTCTCATTGGACTAGCCTAAGTTGATGGTACTGTAGAAGTTATATTTAAAATCACAGGACTGTTGCTTAAGGCGGCAGTCCTTTTTTTATCGAGGCTGATGTATTCAGAAGCTCGAAAACGGCTGTCACAGCACTTCCTGAAAAAAAACGAGAGGTAAAATATGAAAAGCGAAAAGTATGTACCGTATCCGAAGGTGAACATTCAGAACCGTAAATGGCCTGATGCTTCAATTACAAAAGCGCCTGTATGGTGTTCCGTTGATTTGCGTGACGGTAATCAGGCTCTTGTAAATCCCATGGGAATTGAACAGAAACTTGAATTTTTTGATCTTCTCGTAAAGCTTGGCTTCAAGGAAATTGAAGTTGGTTTTCCTAGTTCATCTGACACGGAATTCAATTTTCTGCGCCGCCTGATTGAAGAAAACCGCATTCCGGAAGATGTTACGATTCAGGTATTGTGCCAGGCACGCGAGCATCTTGTCCTCAAGACATTTGAAGCCCTTCGCGGTTTGAAGAAAGCAATCTTCCATATATATAATTCAACTTCTCCTGCACAGAGAAAATATACGTTCAACAAGTCAAAGGAAGAAATCAAGCAGATTGCAATTGACGGTGTCCGCTGCGTTAAAAACTGCCTCAAGGAAGCAGGTGATTTAAAAGTCCGCCTTGAATATTCTCCTGAAAGCTTTTCAAATACGGAAATTGAATATGCAGTTGAAATCTGCGAGGCCGTTAAAAATGAGTGGGGCGCTTCACCGGACAACAAGATTATCCTGAATCTTCCTACAACAGTTGAATGTGCAAGCCCGAACATTTTTGCTGATCAGATTGAATATTTCTGCACTCACATTACCGAGCGCGAAAACTGCATCATTTCACTTCATCCGCACAATGACCGCGGCGAAGGAATTGCAACATGCGAGATGGGACTTCTTGCCGGAGCTGACCGCGTTGAAGGAACTCTCTTTGGTAACGGCGAAAGAACAGGAAACCTTGATATCGTAACTGTTGCCCTCAACATGTATACACAGGGCGTTGACCCGGAGCTTGATTTTTCTGATGTTCCGGCAATTGCTGAAAAATACGTACAGCTTACTGACATGCCGATTCATCCGAGGACACCGTATGCAGGCGAGCTTGTATTCACTGCATTCAGCGGCTCCCATCAGGACGCAATCCGCAAGGGAATGGCTGCCCGTCTTAAAATGCCGGAAAATGCCGTATGGGATGTTCCGTACATTCCGCTTGATCCTCACGATATCGGACGCCAGTACGAGGGCATTATCAGAATCAACAGTCAGAGCGGAAAGGGTGGAGCCGCGTTCATTCTCGAAAGCGACTACGGCATTCTTCCTCCAAAGGGAATGCATCCTGTTATCGGTGCTGTCGTCAAGGAAGCTGCGGATAAGGCACAGCGCGAGCTTCAGCCTAAGGAAATCCTTGAGATTTTTCAGAAGCAGTGGATCGGACGCACTTCGCCGCTTAAGATTAACGAGCTTAACGAAACTCACCTTGAAGGTGCTACAGGTGCAGAAACTGAAGAAAAGGTTTCTTGTATCGCAAATGTCGAGTGGCAGGGACAGGTGTACAATATTTCTGCAACAGGAAACGGACCGCTTGACGCCTTTGTTGCCGCCATGCGAAAAACTCCTGCTCCACGGTTCAACATCACTCAGTTCCATGAGCACAGCATCGGTACCGGAAGTGATACGCGCGCCATGGGTTATGTACAGATTACAATGGAAGACGGACGCCAGGTTTGGGGTGTAGGCCGTTCAAGTAACGTAGGACGCGCTGGTGTTGCAGCCGTAGTTTCAGCATTGAACCAGTAACAGAACTGTTTGATGAAAAAAAATCCCTTGCAAGCTTATCAGGCTGCAAGGGAATAAAATAAAGGAGGAGGTTTTGTATCGATTTGCATGGCTTTTGTCTTGATGCAATTCACTAATATAAACTCTTTTCCTTTTATATAGTTACAAAAAAATTGAAAAAAAGATAAAATATTTTTTAATGATGAAAAAATCATTTTGTAAAGGCTTCAGATCCGGTTTGTTTCCGGTATTTTGCTCAATCATAGCTGTATTTTCTCTTTTATTGATTTCCTGCCAGAGCACAAAAAAGAATTCCGGAAATTTATCAAGAACTGCATTTTATGATGAAAATATCAATTCGTTTTTCAATGTAACGCTTTCAAATGGTGTTGAAGTCTGTTTTAAAGACATTCCGTCGGAAAAAAATATTTCACTGCGCTTTGTTTTTGAAGGCGGAATTGCAGAAAATCCAGGGCTTCCCGGAATCGAAAAAATTACGCTTAAAATGATGAGCGCAAAAACTAAAAACTATTCTGAAGCCGACATCAAATCGCTTTCCGTAAAGGGCGGCCTGTTTTTTACGCAGAAGGTTTCGCATGATTATGTTGAATACGGATTTATGTCGCCTGCTTCAAGCTTTGACGAGGCCGCCGGCATTTTTGTAGATACATTGTGCGCTCCCGATTTTGCAGAAAGCAGCTTTATAAAGATTGTTTCAAGGGAAGAAAATGCTTCGTATGCACGCGAAGAAAATCCCAAGAATGTTCTGCTTTCTGCAATTTACCGTTTTGTATATAAAAATCATCCGTACAAAAGCGGCGTCGAGTTCGATGCGCGGAAAAAGATTTCCGTAAAGGATACGGTGCGCTGTTATGAACGCCTTTTAAATAAGAGCCGCATAAAGATATTCTGCGCAGGAAATATTTCGCTTCTGTCTGAAAATTATGCGGCGCCTAAAAATAACAGGACGCTCGACGCCGCGAAGATTGTGAATGAAGGCGCCGTATGTGTTCTGAACAAGCTTGTGCCGTTTGCCGAGAAGTTTAGTTCATACAGCCAGAATATTGGTGAACGCGATAAAGCGACTTTGATTGAAATCCCGGAAATCTCGCTTGGAACAAAATCTTCTGCGCGCGTTCCGTGTGAATTTACGCAGGAAAAAGGTTTTGCCGCCATATGCTATGCTTGTCCGTCACGAGGCGAAAGTGATTACGAGGCGTTTGCTGTTTCGACGATGATTATTTCTTCGCTTTTAAACAGGCGGCTTGTCGAGCAGTTTCATGTTGCAGAGAATGCCGGAATCGGAGTCCTTAACGGCAGAAAGAGTCTTGCGGTAATTACTGTTTTTAATGCGATGGAGCGCGCAGAGCTTTTTCATATGACTGAGGAGGCGATTCTTGCTTTTCCTGAAGAAGAAAATATAGAAAAATTTCTTGATTCATATAAGCGCATTTATTTACAGCAGCTTGAAAAATCAAATCAGGATGCGCTTCTTTCTCTTGACCAGATGGTTTCGTCATACATTTATTCGCCTGAAAAAAATCCGTCAGATTTTCTTCATCGTCCTGAAAAAATATTGAACCTTACGGCGCAGGACATTCACAATGCATTCAAAAAATATTTTGTAGGAGCCGGCGAGTCGCGCATCCTTGTGGCAGACGGCGAACTTATAAGTGATTACGATTTTGAATGAAACATGCCTGTGATTCCTGCTTTCTGCTAATGCATAAATATTCGTAGTTTATTCAATTTTTATACAATATTCTCTTTTCAAAATAATTCGTTTTCGTTAAAATAAAATTATCGTGTGCAGTCTGACTTCAGAATCTGCATTTAGATAGGGGTAAAAAATGAAAAACGCTTACGTAAACCGTGTATGGGAAGAAGTAAAAGCTAAGAACTCACATGAGCCCGAGTTCTTACAGGCCGTTGAAGAAGTTTTGACAACTCTTGACCCGGTAGTAGCCAAGATGCCGAAACTTGAACCGAATGCAGTCCTTGAGAGACTTGTTGAGCCGGAGCGCGTTATCCAGTTCAGAGTACCGTGGATGGACGACAAGGGTAAATACCATGTAAACCGTGGTTTCCGTGTTCAGTACAACAGTGCAATCGGTCCTTATAAAGGCGGACTCCGTTTCTCTAAAGAAGTAAACCTTTC
>CACYCX010000037.1 GCA_902772975.1 uncultured Spirochaetaceae bacterium | reverse complement strand
CGAATGTTGCGGCTCATTGCCTAGCGCTCGCAAGAGCGCAAGTTAATAGATTCCGCTTAGCAAAACGGCGGACTTGTCCGACCGTACACGGCGCATATGCCCAACGACCGCACCACCAGTCATCGCGCCGCTCTAAACGCTTACATAATGTTTTAAACCGAATTTCCAAAACAAACAAGAAGCCGTTCCAAATGCAAATGCAATCAGCGGCGCTGCATATGAAAGAACCGGGCACGCAACATTTTTCCCAAGCAAAAGCGCCACCGGATAATATCCCGTAAATGCATATGGAATCACAAAAGTTAAAAGCGCCTGCATTCCTTTTGAATAAATCGAAAGCGGATAATCAGTATAATTTTTCAGGCCGTAATTATTATTCGTCAAAAGCGAAACAATTTCTTCACTCTTAATTGCCCAAAAACTTATCGTTCCCGTAAAAATCGTAATCGAAGAAAAAATCACAAAGGCGCTCAGCATGTTCAATGCGTAAAACACAATCGAAGCGGCCGTCCATGTAATCTCAAGCTGATTCATGCTGTAAATCCAGAATCCAACCGAAAACGCAAGCCGCGGAATAAAAGTGTACTGAAACTGCTGCAACACCATATACAAAAGCGGATTTATAGGCCGCGTAAGATAAAGATCAAATTTTCCTGTTCGGACAAGCTCACCCATATCCTTCATCGGACTCCAGAAAAAAAAGCAGCTCAAACTGTAACTAAGCCAGCTTGTGGTGAACATAAACAAAACTTCGTTCGCGCTCCAGCCTGCAATTCCTTCAAAATTATGAAATATGACCATAAAGCCTGCAAAGTATACGCCGATTAAAATCGTGTTTGCAATCAGCTCAAACAACAGCGCACAATGATAAGCAAGCTTTCCTTTCAAATACATTACAACAAAATGCCTGTATATCCTGAATAAATTCATTTTAAAACCTCACAATTTTTTTGCTTACCCGCCCTGAACTATAAGTTTTTTTGTTCCCGTTTTCCACGACGCAAAACTTAAAATCATTAGAACAGCCAGCCAGATTAATTGAACTCCAAGCTTTTCAAGAATTAAATTTAATTCCATCTGATTTGTAATTATAGTTACAGGAATTTCATACATCGCACGGAACGGAAGCAGCGCATTTATCCTTTTTAAAAAATCTGGAAACATCGCACACGGAATCCACGAACCTGAAAGCAATTTATAGAATGCGCCCAGCAGCATGTTAAGCGGCCATGTAACAATCAGCCAGAACGCCATCAATCCAATCGTAAGCGAATACAAAAACTGAATCGCATATGCAAGTAAAATCGACGCAACCCCAAAAATCATCTGGCTTCTGCAAATAAGCGGCATCTTAAAAAACAGAACCGCAGCTGCGCACAAAGGAATACAGCATGTCAAAAATTTTACCGCGCTCTTACCAACATGCTTGGAAAACACCATCGCGCTAAAATTAACCGGCCGTATAATCTGAACCGCAATATTTCCGCTGTGAATTTGCTCGTTAATCCATGCAATCGCATCGCATTCTATAAAGCAGGAAATAATCGTAGCGACAATAATATATCGTATTGTCCCGTCCCTGCTCATCGCAAGCGGCGCCTTTGTTTCCGACATAAAAAGTGCATTCCACAAACAGAACTGCATGTAAAGATAAATTATCTTGGAAAATAGTGCGGCCCAAATCGAACTTGGATACGCAATATTTTCCTTTGCCCCAATTATCAAATAATCCAGATATTTACGCATTGGCCGCTTCTCCCCGTAAAACCGCGCCTTCACGCATTTCACTATCACGCCTTTCGCTATCAGACATTCCGTTCAAATAAATCTTTTTGATGATGTCCTCAAGATCTGTTGTATTGTAAATTCCCTTAAGCTCAGTCAGAGTTCCGTCATAAAGAAGATTTCCATTATCGATAATCAGTATTTTTTCGCACAAGGTTTCTATATCTGAAACATCATGTGTCGTAAGGATTATCGTTGTCCGCCGCTCCTTGTTTACCTCAAGAATAAAATTTCTGATTCGTTCCTTTGAAAGCACATCTATTCCGATAGTAGGCTCGTCCAAAAATAAAACGTCGGGATTGTGCAGAAGCGATGCGGCAAGGTCTGCCTTCATTCTTTGCCCCAGACTCAAAAGACGCGGCGGCTGATTAATAAATTCATTCAGTCCAAGAATCTCGTTGAACATTTCCATATTTTCCCGATACACTGAATCAGATACGCAATACATATCCTTGAATAATTTGAGCGTATCTAAAACCGGAATGTCCCAGCAAAGCACGCTCTTTTGTCCGAACACAGTTCCAATCCTTAGCATTATCTTTTTGCGTCCCTTTTTATAATTCATTCCGTTTATCGAAACGCTTCCTTCATCAGGAGTAAGAATTCCTGTAAGCATTTTTATAGTCGTAGATTTTCCTGCTCCGTTAGGCCCGATAAAAGCCGCTATTTCTCCAGTCGGAATTGAAAATGAAACGTCATTTACTGCCTTCTTAAAATTCTTTCCCTTCAACCTGTAAATTTTTGTAAGATTACTTGCAATTACGCTCATTACCCTAGAACCTCCGTAACTTTTTCTGTATAATATCCAAAACAAAACAATTAGTAAAATTGAAAGTTTTAATCGAAACAATCAATTTTATTGATTATTGAAATTCAGAGGAATACAAGAATTATGAACATATTTCAGCTTGAAACATTTGCAAAAATTGCAGAAACAAAAAACTTTACTTCTGCCGGAAACATTTTAGGCTATGCTCAATCTACAGTCACAACTCAAATCAAGCAGCTCGAAGATGAATTGGGCTGTCTTCTGTTTGACCGCCTCGGAAAATCAATCATCCTCACCGAAGAAGGCGAGCGCCTCTTATCCTATACCGAAAAAATGCTCCAGTTAAAAAGAGAAATCTATCTTGAAGTTCCTCCCTCAAAAGAGCCGTCCGGAACAATCAAGCTTGGAATTTCTGAATCACTCTGCTACGAAAAATTTCCAAAGCTCCTTCTGAAATACAGAAAAAAATACCCCAAAGTAAATATTCAGATTCAATTTATTAATCACGAAACATTTCCTAAGCTTCTCAAAAACGGCGCTCTTGATTTGGTTTACACACTCAATCCGCTTATCCAAAACGACGAGCTTTGCCTTCTTGAAAAAAAGCGTGAATACCTTGCATTTTTTGCAAGCCCAAAACATCCGCTAACTCAAAGTGAATCGATATCTGAAAAAGATTTGGAAAATGTTCCGCTTCTTTTAACTTCGAGCAACTGTAACTTTCGCCACATGCTCGTCGAAGATTTAAGCAGGCACAACATTACTCCATGCATCGCACTTGAAACAAGCAGCAAGGAAATCTTAAAGCAATTCGCAATCAATCAGCTCGGCATCGGCTTTATCCCGGTAATGTCAGCGCAAAACGAAATCAAGGAAGGAAAACTCAAACAGCTTGACTGGAAGGGAAAAGATTTTCCAATTTACTCACAGCTTATAATCTACAAAGGAAAACGCCTCAGCCGAGCCGCCGAAGAATTGAAAAATATGATAATGGAATTATAAATTACGGAAAAAAATAATGCTGAATTTCAGTTTACTTCCATATAAAAGTTACCTAAATTTCTTCACTAATTGAAATATTCACTTCAATTTAATATAATTTAAGACTATAAAAGAGGTTTCAAAATGCCAAAAATTGAAGTAAATGAAAAGCTTTTTTTCAATATGGTCGGACAGAAATACGACTATGACACACTCGAAAAAAAATTAACCTGCGGAAAAGCAGAGCTTGATGAAAAGCCAGATACATCACTTCCAGAAGATCAGCGCGTAATCAAAATTGAGCTTAACGATACAAACCGCCCGGACCTTTGGTCAACAAACGGAGTTGCACGTCAGCTTCGCCTTCACAACGGCGGAAAAATGACAGACTATTCTTCGTTTATGTCAAAAGAAGGCGATATAAAGCCGGATGCAGGACATTTTGTTACTGTAGACCCTGAATTAAAGGACATCCGCCCGTACATGGTTGCATTCATTATTTCAGGAAAACCGATTGATGAGCCTATGCTTCTCGACATAATTCAGACACAGGAAAAGCTTGCCTGGAACTTTGGTCGCAAAAGAAAATCACTTTCAATGGGTCTTTACCGCGTTTCCAACATCAGCTGGCCGGTTCACTATAAGGCCGTTGATCCGGATAACACAAGCTTTGTTCCGCTTCAGTTTACAGAAAAGCTTACATGCCGCCAGATTCTTGATCAGCATCCAAAAGGAAAGGATTTCGGCTGGATTATTAAAGATTTTAAGAAATTCCCGCTTCTTGTTGATGATAAAAATGAGGTCATGTCTATGGCACCTGTTATCAACAGCGCAACTTTAGGAGCAGTTCAGGTTGGCGACAAGGATTTGATGGTCGAGCTTACAGGCGACAACATGGAAAACCTTCTGCTTTCTGCAAATATCGTTGCATGCGATTTTGCTGATTGCGGCTATACAATTACACCGATTCGTGTTGATCATCCATATGAAACTGGTTACGGAAAAACAATTTACGCACCGTACTATTTCCAGAAGCCGACAAAGGCAAAGCTTTCTGCAATAAACAAGCTGCTTGGTTCAGAGTTTAACGCAGACACAATCCAAGCCGACCTTGAGCGTATGGGAAATACAGTTACAGTACAGGCGGCAGGCAACGACACAGAATTTACTGTTTACCCGGCACCATACCGTAACGACTTCCTGCACGAAGTTGATATCATCGAAGATGTAATGATTGGCCATGGACTTGAGAATTTCTCTCCTGCAAAGCCGAACGATTTTACAATCGGCCGCCTGAGCCCGGTTACAATATTCAGCCGCAAGGCAAAAATAGTTATGGTCGGCTTGGGCTATCAGGAAATGATTTTCAACTACCTGGGAAGCAAAAAAGATTACATCGAAAAGATGAACATAAGCGCAGACAAAGTAATCGAAATTGCAAACCCGATGAGCGAAAACTATCAGTTCGTTCGTCCTTCAATCATTCCTTCACTTTTACGCGCAGAAACAATTTCAGGAAACGCAATTTTCCCGCACAAAATATTTGAAATCGGAAAAGTTGCATATATCTGTGATGAAGAAAACACTGGTACAAGAACACGCCAGTCGCTCGGCTTCCTGACTGCAGCCGCAAACGCAAACTATAACAATGCTGCAAGCGAAGTTTCATCATTGCTCTACTTCCTTGACCACGAGTACAATGTCGTAGAAACACAGGATCCGCGCTTTATTCCAGGTCGCCAGGCAGGCATCATGGTAAACGGAAAGCAGGTCGGAATTTTTGGTGAACTTCATCCGCAGGTTCTCGAAAACTGGTCGCTTGCAGTTCCGTGCATCGCAGGCGAAATTGATTTGGAAGAACTGATGTAAGTAACCCTAAAAAGCGTTTCTTATATTCAAACGATAAACCAAAAGGCAGCCGCAGATTTTTGCGGCTGTTTTTTTTATTAATTCTTGTATAACAGGACTTTACATTTTACAGGGTAAATTCATTTTTGATTTATTTTGAAAATACCTATTCAAATTTATAATTAAAAGTGCAGAGAGCTTATTCTACCGAAATGACGAAACCAGACACTTTGTTTTTCAAAGATGCTTTCTGCAAAGTTCGGAGAGAGGAGAACCTCGTAAACTACATGTTTTTGAGCTGATTTGAGGCTTTCAGAACTTTTTGGCTGAATTGCGTTGCAGTTCAGCCATTTTTTGTCTGTCCATTTTATTTGAGAAGATTCGATTCTTTGGAAAATACGCAGCCGCAGTAATCCTGCCGGTAAAGACCATATTCTTTTGAAAGCTCAAGACTTCGCTTAAATCCATTTTTCTTTTTAAAATCGCTTGTAAGGAATTTTGTCTTTCCACAAGTTTCAAGCTGCTTTCCGATTACATTTATTTTATCAACATCCTTAAACGGACTTATCGAAAGCGTTGTCGTAAACCAGTCAAAATCATTTCTAACGGCATATTCATATGCCTTTTTCATTCTGAATTCGTAGCAGCGGCGGCATCGCTCTCCGCGTTCCGGTTCAGCCTTTAATTCCGGTTCCTGATTAACATTTGTAGCATCAAAAAACTCTTCCGGATTGTAAGAAGCCTCAATCAATTTAACAGCGCGCCCGTTTGCCTTACAGAATTCAGGGAGGAATTTTTTAAGTTCATTTAAACGGCGGCTGTATTCTGCTTCGGGATAAATATTCGGATTGTAGTAATAAATCGTAATGTCAAAATATGCCGAAAGATATTCGATTACATAAGAGGAGCAGGGCGCGCAGCACGCATGGAGAAGGAGAGACGGCTTTCTATTGTCAGGCGCTGCCGCCGCTGTTTGGGAAAGCCCTTCCAGAATTAAATCAAGCTGCTGTTGATATGTAAGCGTCTTTGGCATAACAATTCCACCTAAGCGGCATTTTCTGAAAACGGATTCAGTATCTTAGTGCCGCCAATAATCTGACCGTTATTTAAATCCTCTGAATAAACGACAATGCATTCCGTATCATTTGCCGCAGAAAGAATCAGTGAGTCCCAGAAGGATAAATCATCTTTTATGCTTATGTCTATAGCGCCCAAAATCAGCGGAATTGAAATCTGTACAACAGGAAAAAGCTCTGTGAACATTTTTACAAGTTCTTTTGCCTTGTCTTTTGAACATTTCATCTTTTTTGTTATGACATTATAAAATTCCTGAAGGCTTTGCGTTGAAATTATGCCGTTTTGATTTTGAACAGCCTTTGCTATCAAATTTTTTGCAATATTCTGTTTTCTGACATCGCTTTCATCAACAAAATAAACAAGAATATTTGTATCGAAAAAGACTTTTCCTTCTTCCAGTGAAATTTGAACATTTTTATCTTTCATATAATTCTTCCCTTGTCCATTTTTTTCCATCAGATTTTAAATGAAGTTTATCTGCATATTTTGAAAGTTTAATATAACTTTGTATTTGTTTATTAGGCTTAAGCTTTTCTTCCGTAGCCTTCTGAACAAGCCCTGACAACCTTTCCAGCAATTTAAGCTGCTCCCTGTAAACAAGCTTTGGAAGCATTTCTAAAATTGATTTAAGATAATAAGACGAAACATCTTCTGCAGCACCATAAGCAAGGCAGGAATCATTCACCTCTGATTCAGCTTCATCATCAGAAATTTCTTTGTCATATAAATTTTTTGATTCATCCCGCTCTGACTGAAATTTATGATTCAGCTTGTCTTCAAGAATAACTTCATAAGGAACCCGATAAAAATTAGAAAGCTGCTTCACCACTTTAACTGGAGGAACTGCTTCACCATTTTCGTACTTAATATACATCTGCCTTGAAACATCAAGATATGATGCTACCGCCGCCTGAGAATAATTATTCTGTTCCCTTAATGCTTTTAATGTTTCGTTCATGGAAAACAGTATAATTCATTTTTTTTTCAAGTCAAGTTGAATTTACTTTTTTTGTAAATTATTTTAGACATACAACCAGTAGAAAAATTCACGTAATTTACCGATAATATGAGTATGCAGGAAATAATTGAAAAGGCCCGCCAGATAAGGGATGTAATCAGATACATAAAATTCTTCAAGAATGCAGTCGCAGTAATTTATATCGATGACGACATTATTGATTCACCGATTTTAAAAAATCACATTCACGATATAAGCCTCATCCGTGAAGCAGGCCTCAAAGTTATCATCGTTCCGGGAGCCCGCAAAAGAATAAACGAAGTCCTCCAGAACGCAGGCATTTCGTGGGAAATTAAAAACGGATCGCGTCTCACAAGTCCTGAGGCAATGCCGCTGATTAAGATGGCAGCCTTTGATGTATCAAACACAATCATGAATAATCTTGCAGGCGACAATCTTACTGCCGTAATCGGAAACTGGGTTAAAGCGCGCGGTAAAGGCGTAATCGATGGAACTGACTACGGAACTTCAGGTGAAATTGACAAGCTCCAAATTGAAGGAATTGAAAAAACTCTGGACGATGGTTTTGTCCCGATATTTCCGTGCATCGGCTGGAACTCGGTCGGAAAGCCGTACAACATTTCCTCGCTTGATCTTGCACGCCAGATTGCAATCCATCTGCAGGCCGACAAGCTTTTTTACATTCTTCCTGACACGCAGATTTCCAACGAAGATTTTGTAATTCCGCAGGGAATTAATCTTTCGCCTGACAACAATATCCCGGCCATGAATCTTGAAGAAGTTGATTTGTTTCTCAAGCAGAATCAGACTGGTTCAGACACTGACAAAAATGTGAATACAAAGAAAGCGAAAATCCTTGAGCTTCTTTCACTTGCAAAAAATGCGTGCTCAAACGGAGTATCCCGAATTCATATTTTGAACGGAAATATAGAAGGAATTATTCCAAGTGAAATTTTCTCCGGTATCGGATCCGGTACGATGATTTACAAGGATGATTACGGCGGCATAAGAAATATGACAGCTGATGATATTTCAGGCGTCCTCTATCTTATGAATCCGTTTGTGCAAAAAGGAATTCTTCTGCAGCGGACAAGCGCTCAGCTTCAGGAAAGCCTTGATGATTTTATCGTATATGATGTAGACGGCGGGATTCACGCATGCGCTGCCCTGCATAAATATGACGGCAAGCAGGCAGAAATTGCGGCAGTCGCAGTTGATGAAGCCTACAGCAATCTTGGAGTCGGCCTTAAGATAATCAAATATCTTGTAAACCGTGCCCGCGAAATGAACCTTGAAAGCGTATTTGTCCTTACAACAAAAACGGCCGACTGGTTCGAAAAGCAGGGCTTTAAGCCGGACTCTCTTGAATCAATACCGGAAGCCCGCCGCAAAATCTGGACGCCTTCAAGAAATTCAAAAGTACTTCGGCTTATGCTTGATTAATATGAATATTTGTTCATATGTTTATATATTCATATTAATTGCCGTTAAGGATTTTCAAATCTTCAAGCAGGATTTTGTTTCCAGGTAAATTTTGCAATCCCTCTTCCAGAACGCGCCGCGCTCCATCATAATCATCCGCATTGTAATAATCAACAAATTCATTGTGAACCGTAACTGCATAATTTTTTTCTGCTACAGCCTTTATCGAAGAAACAGTTTTGTTATTGCCCAAATCCAAAAGCGCCGCATCACACATACTGCTCGTTTCAAGATACTGGCCTTTTTGAAGCATTTCATTCAGTTTATAAATCCACTCGCTTTCCTTGACCATGCCTGTATATTTTGTAAAAGAAGCTTCTGATAAATAATTCTTTCCTGACTCAAGCAGCGTATATCCTTCAGAAAATTTCCTGCCGTTTACTTTATTGCAAATTAAGTTATAGAAAATATCATCAAAGTTTTTTGCAGAATACTGATTCATTCCAAAAGCCGAAATCACTTTATTCATCCACGAAAGACATTCCTCATCCCTATTTGCCTTCATCAAATCTTTTGCGTAATTAAAATTGATTACATCAAGATCGCGCCGTACACCTTCACTTCCCTGACTGTTTTCCTGCTGAACAAAATACCAGCGCAGACTACCAAGCGGAACTGCATTTTTATAATCGTTTCTGGCTATCATGCGGCTTGTAAGATTTCCTGCAATTAACGAAACCAAAACTCGGTCGCTTACCTCAAGGCGGTTACTGTAATTTGATTTTGGGACAACTGTGTAACGCGACATATCTTTATTTTCAGAAAGATCTTTTTTTACGCCAGGATTGAAGCCATACGGATTTGTTGTCTCAATATCGATTTTTTTCCCATCGGAAGTATAAAGCGTAGAAAAGCAGTGGTCCTTTGTTTTTTGAGCCCGAACCGAAAGCCCGGCATTTTTAGCAAGCGCAGTATAAAGAACCGTAGCCGTAACGCAATTATAAGTTCCTTTTTCGAAAGCTACATCAAGCCGATTTTGCGTTATATGATATTTTGAAAGGATATTTTCGTACATTAAAAAAAGAATCTTTTCAGCCCTCTCTTCTTCACTTAAAGACTGAATGTTTTCCGAATTAATCAGCTGTTTTACAAAATTGTATTTTTCCGCGGAAATTTTACAGCCGGTGTCTGTTGCACATGAAAACAACAGGCCGTAATTAATTATTTCGTCTCCAGAAAGTGAAGGATTATATTCCTGCCCGGAAAAAATATTTTCAGCAAATTCAGGAAGATCAAATGCTTCTGAATTAATACAAAATCCCAAAACCGCAAAAATTAAGGCAAAACAGCATATTTTCTTAGAAAGCTTCATAACATAATTCTATCTCATAATATTTATGCGGTCTATCTGATAATCATTGAGATTGCATTTAGAAACCGAAAACATGAAGCAGAACGCGTTCAAATTACTTGAATATAAAAGCAACGCATCATTTACCGGCGTATTTAGAACCAAGACAACAATTTGCAAAGCAAATTGTATGACATGGAGCAGAACGCGTTTAAATTACTTGAATATAAGGGCAGCGCATCATTTACCGGCGTATTTAGAACCAAGACGACAATTTGCAAAGCAAATTGTATGACATGGAGCAGAAGGCGTTTAAATTACTTGAATATAAGAGCAGCGCATCATTTATCGGTGTATTTAGAACCAAGACAACAATTTGCAAAGCAAATTGTATGACATGGAGCAGAACGCGTTTAAATTACTTG